>NZ_CP178619.1:1519538-1823446 GCF_047305935.1 Bdellovibrio sp. HCB288 | reverse complement strand
AAATAATTTGGATCTTTCCAAAGAGGCTAGGCAGATCGCTTTAAAAGCTGCCCTCGAGGAGAATCATCAGAAGGCAAAGTCCACAACTCAGCTTCGGGAATTCTGCGAATCAAGGTTCCAAGATTATCCTTAACAAGAACAAACTTTTCACCTTCGCTATCTTCCAACTCCACGGTCCATCGATGTTCCTTGAATGCGGAAAGATTACGAAGATGTTCCATCGAGGCTTCAAGCTGCTCTTCGGACATCGGCGGTCTTTGATTTTGTTGTTGTTGGTAAGATTCCTGACCGTTTGCATCTCGGTCATGGGCCATATCAGATTGAATCGCCCGCCCTGTGCGGTCTACCGACTTGACGTCGGAGGGCTGTATGTTGGGAATCAATCCTTTGATATTCATGAGGAACTTATCGGCATTTCTGCCTCATACTTAAACAGCTGGACTTTGGGCCATTCCCCAAGTCCTTCCCTCTAAGTACCCCAGGGAAACCCATTATGATTTTCCCTGGGTAGGTTGGTACAGGGAGAGCACGGAGGCGCTCTCCCAGATCAAACATTTTATAATTAACCGATCAATTTCATTGCTGCGCCTGGAAGCGAGTTCGCTTGAGCCAGGACACTTGTATTCGCTTGCAACAATACTTGGTTACGAGCTTGGTCAGCAGAAGCTGAAGCGATGTCTGTATCACGGATACGAGAGTTCGCTGCAGAGATATTTTCGTGCTGAACACCCAAGTTGTCCACTGTTGAAGTCAGACGATTTTGAAGGGCACCCAGATTAGCGCGGAAACCATTCACTTGAGTTTGCGCAGCGTCGATTTGCGCCAATGCTTCTTGAGCACCGGATTTAGAGCTGAAATCGAAACCATCAATACCCAAAGAAGAAGTCGTTGCGTCTGTTTCACCTGCGTTGAAGGAGATACGGTCCGCAAAATCGTCATTACCGATACCTACTTGGAAGTCAAACTTGTCGCCAGAACCATCAAGTAGTTTTGTTGTACCAAATTTTGTAGATTGAGTGATACGTTGAGACTCATCTTTTAGTTGTTGAACCTCTTTATTCAAGAAGCCACGCTCAGTATCACCGATAGTATCAGAAGAAGCTTGTACACCCAACTCACGCATACGAGTCAAGATATTGGAAACTTCAGACAAGCCACCCTCAGCAGTTTGCACCATTGAGATACCATCATTCGCATTTCGTTGTGCTTGGCTGTAAGATCTGATTTGCGATTTCATACCTTCAGAGATTGCCAAGCCGGCTGCATCATCCGCCGCTTTATTGATGCGTGATCCAGAAGACAATTGCTCCATGGATTTGCTAATCACACGTTGTGAACCCTGAAGAGTTCTTTGTGCATTAACCGCTGCGATATTAGTAGAAATTCTCATTCCCATTTGGGACCCCCATAAATTTTGGCCGCCCTATACCTACTTAGGCTGACCTGTTTAACACGTTGGGACTCAACCTTTGTCTAATCACTCTGCAAGCGAACTTTCGTCAGGCAGTCACACCCTTCGAAGCTCTCGAGTTCTTTCGACTTAGATTTCGTCGTTGCTTCTGACATACCTTTCGGCGAGGTCTGTGAAGCCTTTAGTCGCGTCCTGCAAAACTAGACCATGATCCAGCCAAACCTAGACCATAGTCCCGAAAACTGGGCCTTAAACGGGGATTTTTCAATACCAAGGTCCAGTGATTTCCCAGATCCCACAAAGGTCCATCAGACCTAAGCAATGGATAACGATCCCAACACCACTAAAAGAAGCACTCCAGGATCCCAACCAGAACACCACCCCCGCCACTCCCCGGGGGTATCGGTCATGATCCTACTCTCTGTCTTTCCGCTACACGGACACCTTCCTCTCCTCTCACAACACAATCACTCCCCTCACCACCCACAAGCTTGCATCACTCTCTCCACACCCCGGGGGTACCGGTCATCCTCTCAAGGAGATTCCATGAAGAACGTATTCAAACCTTTTGATTTACCTCAAAATCACAAGCTCTCTTATGGAGGAGCGCTAAGAAAATCCTCCTTCGGACGCGGCACTCGACCGCTATCAAATAAAAGACCGATTCACTTGGTGTTGAAGATAAATAAATTCACGGTGCGTGGAGGCCTTCGCAATCCCCACGTGTTTCGACTGATGAACATTCTGTTGAAACGTTACTCTTTGAAATTTTTTGTAAAGATCGAGCAGGTTTCCATACAGAACGATCACGTGCACTTGTTAATCCGTGCAAGTCGCAGATCAAGACTGCAGAGTTTCTTTCGTGTGGTTCCTGGGCAGTTTGCGCAAAGATTGACCGATACCCCCCTGCGGGGGCGGGAGAGTGTTAGGATTTGGAAGCACCGGCCATTTACCAGAGTGGTGAAAGGGTTTCGGGCGTATCGGACTGTGCGGAACTATATACAGTTAAATGAGTGTGAAGCGAACGGGCGTCCGTATTCGAAAACCAGGTTGCGTGGAATGAGTGAGGAGCAGATCCAGGAGTTGTGGACGGGAGAGTACAGTCGTCCCCGGCGGCGCACATGACCGATACCCCCCGGGTGGCGGAGAGCGGGATGGGTACAAACGCAAAAAACCCACAAGGACCCCGTCGAGGGCCCCTGTGGGTGGGCTGAATTAGAGTAGTTTTTTGTGGGCGACTACTCCAGAGGGAGATTTATCCCGGAGTCCCCCTCGCAAATTGAAGGAACTAATTAAAAACTAAGTTCTAATTTTATACCTTAGCCTACGAGTTTCATAGCAACGTTAGGCAATTGGTTGGCTTGCGCTAATACTGACACTGCAGTGTTTTGCAGGATATTAGCAGACGCCATTTCGGCCGTTTCTTTGGCGATATCGGTATCACGGATACGCGAGTTCGCTGCAGAAAGATTTTCATAAGAAATATCCAAGTTACTTACAGTGGATTGCAATCGGGATTGGGTCGCACCGAATCCTGCACGCATTTCACTGACTTTGACGAGTGCTTTATCGATATCTTCAAGTGAAGATCTCGCTCCGCCCTTGTCTTCCATATCAATACCGTCAATTCCCAAATTACTTGCGGAAGCATCGGCATCGAAGGTTACTTTAATCATATTGTCTTCCCCGGCATTGGCACCGACCTGGAATTCCAGTTCACCACCGGATCCATCGAGAAGTTTTCGATTACCAAACGTTGTCGTTTTGGCAATACGGTCAGCCTCTTGGAGAAGTTGTTGGGTCTCTTTATTTAGGAATCCGCGCTCTGTTTCACCGATAGTGTCAGATGCAGCTTGTACACCCAACTCACGCAGACGAATCAGGATATTGGAGATCTCATTCAGACCACCCTCACCTACTTGCGCAAACGAAATCGCGTTATTCGCATTGTTTCGCGCAGCTGAAATACCTTTTAATTGTCCTTTGAAGTTTTCTGAGATCGCCAAACCTGCGGCGTCGTCAGCAGCATTTACGATACGGGAACCTGAAGCCAGAGCCTGAGCAGAGTGCTCAGTTCTTTTTTGTTGCGTGGACAATACACGCTGAGCAGCGATAGACGCTGTATTCGTTGCAATTCTTAAGCCCATTACGATCCTCCTCGGGATATGTTATGACCATAAGACGCTGTTTTTTTGAGGATTAAAGATTGCACTGTGGTCGCACCACTTACCTGCAGAACACCTTTGAACCCGACAACGTACTATGATCGAATAATTGTTTCGTTCAAAAAACTCTTAAATTTTTAAATACAAATTTTTTTGGTTGGAGCAGGTCCCCCGCAGCATGGGTGACTGACCATGTTTGCAGGAGACTTTGTCCGAGGAATCTTTTTTGAGGAGAGGTCCGCGGAAGCCCAACGTGTTACGAATAACTTATCGACGAAGGTCTAGAAAACTTTAGACCTAGGTCCAGTTTTTTTTCGGGGACCACGCTTACTACCTGATTTTATTAAACTTTGAGTTTGGATTTTTTTAGACAAAGGTCCAGGGATCACTGGACCAAGGTGGGTAAAAAGACGATAGATATTCAATGGTTATGTTACACAAAATAGACATGCGTTTATCTACTCGCGTACAGCCTCTTCCGGCTTAGTGCGAGTTAACTTGGATATATCCTCCAGAGCTCTGACAACAATCGTGTTCTTTAATCCAGGATATCCTCGACGGTCACGGGCGGCGGCAGCCTCTTCTTCCGTCGCCATCCGATAGTCAAAGCGTGCATAAGGATCACCGAATCCCAGACGGGCTATGATGTTGTCTTTATCTGCATGATTGTAGAAACCCGTGAAGAAATCAAAACGCCCCTGCCCCAATATTCTGGCGCCGCGATCACGAATCACCACGAATCCGTCATGAATACTGCCATCAGGCATTGGTGCGTTTACCAGTCGAGGAACGAATACCACGTCACCTACTTTGTAGATCGAAAGATCTGCGGCAATTGTGTAATATGGATCCAGACAGGAATTGTTCACGCCATATCCAAAAGGACATCGGCGCAAATCCACCTCCACAAAGCGCGGAATATTTTTAATCCTGGAATGATAGTTGAATGAACGAACACTCCCGCCTTTATCCACAAAGCAGGCACCTTCGATCAGACATCGATCGAAGTCCTTTACACAAATGGTGGTAAGAATTTTGTCTGTTGGAGAGACCATATCGCGAAGATCTTCTTGGGTACATTTTGCAGCATCAAAATGGACTGTGGGTTTGTAATAGATTGTAGGAGACAACAAAGCCGCATCCCCTTCCATGACCTTCGTTTGGGCACATGAGATCAAGTGAAGCATAAACGTCGTCGTAAAAAGCGTTTGCGCCAGAAAGTTTTTCTTCAATGTTGCCTCCCATGATGTGGTTCCTATTAATAACCATACTTGGGGAAAATTTCACCCCCGCAGACAAAAGACAAATTACAAGGCGCACACGATATGACCGCTCAAGAATCTGTCTGCTCCCATAGTTACAAAAACCTAACATGAACACCAAAAACGACCTGTTTTCAGAGAGAAAAGGAACTACTCGTTGCGTGAATCAGATTCACTCGGTACTACTAGATATAAGGCAATAAAATGACTTTACGTTTAAGAATTTTTCTATTCAATTTAGTCTCGGTATTCTTAGCTACCTTCGTTGTTGCTTTGATCGGTCTTAAAATTGTCGAATCGACAATCGTTGACAGCACATATGAACGTTTGACACAAATCCGTATTGCCAAAACCACTTCAATTGAGAACTACTTCCGCGATCTGCAAATGGCAGTAAATCTGATTTCATCCCACGAGATGACAGACAACCTTCTGATGGACAAGCAGTCGGATTCATTTCCAGAGTTTCGTCGTCTCCTGGACAACTATGTCCTAGATTTTAATATTTACGACCTGGCCCTGATCAATCCTGACGGACGAGTGCTGTATACAACCCGTAAAGACTTTGACGATGGCGCTTCCGTATACGACGAAACGACCGGCAATCAAAAACTGAAAGATCTCTTTATCTGGGCACTGAAAGCGCAAGAGGGATCCACTCTGTTTCTGGATTTTGAAAAGGATCCAGTGAATGTCAAATTTACCACTGGTTACGTTGCCTCCCCGATCATCCGCAATGGCAAATTCCTCGGGGCTGTCATTCTAAAAATTTCCATCTCTGAAATTGACCGCATCACCAGTGACAATTTTGCCTGGGCCACTCACGGTATGGGCCAAACGGGCGAAACTTTGATTTACGGAGAAGACTGGAGTCTGCGCAACACGGGCCGCTTTCGTACGGACGAAACGGTAGAGAGTGAGATTGGTCAGGAAGGAAGTATTCCGACCCTAAGTAACCGTGGAAATGAAGATATCAAGAAAATCGAGAACCTCAGTGAGGTTCGGGAGCTGGGTACTGACTATCGCGGCCATAAAGTGATTCGCTCCATCGGTAAAATCTATCTGCCGAATGGTGAGCTTTGGTATATCCAAACCAAAATCGATGAGAGCGAAGCTTTTGCCGTTTTGGATCGTATCGCTATCGCATCCAGTGCCGCTGCGGTTTTAATTTTCATTCTGTTCTTCTTTGCGACCTTTGCAGCAACGGGTAAAGTCGTTGAACCTATCCAGCTTCTGACGGATCGCCTGGAGAAACTGGGAACCAGCAATCTGACTCAAAAGATCAACTATCAATCCCGCGACGAGATCGGGATGCTGGTAACAAAGTACAATCAGCTTGCCGACCGTTTGGAAACCACCACCGTATCCAAGGAATTCCTGGATAGCGTTATTCAATCCATCAAAGCCTTCCTGTTCATCGTTAAGGTCGTGCATCACGATGACTGGCGCCAGTCTTCATACATGATTTCCCAGGCCAACGAATACGCCTTGAAACTTTTGGGCCTTTCGCCCAACCAGGTTTCACAGGTCGATCTAAAAAGCCTGATCCATGCTCAACCCGATTTTAAAAACTACACTTGGCTATTGCAAACCCGCCACAGTATTCAGGCGGAGATCACAAACGTTGATGGCCACAGAATTCCGATTTTGATGAACTGGGCGGCATTGCCAAACCGGACTTCAAAAGATCTGACATTCGTATTCGTTGGAACTGATATTACAGACCGAATCCAAAGTGAGCACGCCTTGATCCAGGCCCGTGAGCAAGCCGTCAAGGCCTCTCAGGCAAAATCCGAGTTCCTGGCCAGAATGTCACATGAAATCCGTACGCCATTGAATGCGATCATTGGTATAACAGATATCCTTTCCGAATCTGATTTGAAACCGGAGCAAGCTCAACTTGTTCAGGTTTGTGCAAATGCCGGCGAGAACCTGCTTTCCCTAATCAATGACATTCTGGATATTTCCAAAATCGAAGCCCGGGAAGTGCGCATTGAAAAGATCGCTTTCGATTTGGTTTCGACGACAAAAAATATCTGCGACATTTTGAAACAAAAAGCTTCTGAAAAAAATCTGGATTTCAATCTGACCGTGAATCTGGAGGGCGAACGCCCCCATATGATTGGTGATCCGACCCGATTACGGCAAATTCTGTTTAATCTGATTGGGAATGCGATCAAATTTACCCAATCCGGTGAAATCGCTGTGACCGTGGATTTTGAAGACGAATCAAAGCACTGCTTGCGCTTCCGTATTCGTGACACCGGCACTGGGATTCCGACAGACAAGCAACATTTGCTCTTCCAAAACTTTGTACAGGCAGACAGCTCCATCACGCGTAAGTTTGGTGGCAGTGGACTGGGACTGACTATTTCAAAAAATCTGGTTGAACTTATGGGTGGACGAATCTGGTTTGAGAGCCAGGAGGGCAAAGGCAGTACCTTTGGCTTCACTATTCCGTTCGTTCCAACTGAAGCCGCTATTGAAGCACCGCCAGTAGCTCCGGATTCCAAGGAGATTTCAAAAATCTCCACCAATATTTCCCGCAATGGGAGAATTCTTGTCGTCGACGACACCGAAGACAACCGCTTCCTGCTGCTGACTTACCTTAAGAAGTATCCGTTCGACATTGTCCAGGCTGAAAATGGTTTAATTGCCGTGGAAAAAGCAACACGTGGGGATTTTGACTTGATCCTGATGGACATTCAAATGCCGGTGATGGATGGATATGTGGCCACTCGCAAAATTCGCGAATGGGAGCAGGTCAACAAACTAAAACCAACACCGATTATCGCAGTGAGCGCCAATGCCATGGCCGAAGACATTCAGAAATCACTGGATGCCGGCTGCACGGAGCATCTGACGAAACCCGTCAAGAAGACGGCCCTGCTTGAGATGGTTCAGCGATACACTATTTAGATTCAGCTTTCAGAAATTATTGAACCGTTGCGGATATAGTAAACTTTATTAGCCAGCACTTCGATGTCTTTCGGATCATGAGTGACCAATAAGGTCGGTATCTTTTCATTTTCAATCACCGCCTTAATCAGGCGTCGGCTGTCCTCGCGAAGTTCCTGATCCAACGATGAAAACGGTTCATCCAAAAGCAACAGCCTTGGCTCGCCCATCAAGGCACGCGCAATAGCAACACGTTGTTTTTCGCCACCGGAAATCACCGCCGCTGGTCTATCCAAAAAGGATTCCATTTTTAAATTCTGCGTAAGCTCTTTCAGACGGGAACGAACTTTCTCTTCAGAAATTTTTCTAGCACGTGCCGCGAACAGAATATTCTCCCTGGCTGTCATGTGCGGGAATAAATCCAGAGTTTGAAATACGACACCCAAACGTCGCTCCGGTGTGCGCAGCTTGGCCAGATCCAGATTTTCAAAGGTCCACTTCATTCCCGGGCATTCATCCAAACCCAACAGCATTCTGAATACAGTGGTTTTTCCTGAGCCGGAAGGTCCTGACAATACAGTAACTCCCTGATCCAGAATTTCCCAACGTGGGATATCCAATTTAAAGTCGCCGAAATCACGGCGTAAATTTTCTACGAAGGACACGACTCCCCCCTATACAAATAAAGAAACTGATTAATCCAGCAAGCACGATCAGCAGGCTTAGAACTGTTGCCTGATTCAAGCGGTAGCTGGACATCAGTGTTTCAGTCATCATCGCTATACTAAGATCACGATGAGCCAGAATACGGGAAACAGCAAAGTCACCACACGCCCACACCGCCCCGATCCCGGCAAGAACACCGGCCTTACCGGAAATCTGCGGGAACATGATTTCTGAAAAGATCTGAGAAGGAGACGCACCCATTGCATACGCAACGCTCAACTGAGATTCCAAAGAGCGAAGTTCACTATCCCAACCCATTCTAAACAGACCATTCAAACTTAATAGCAACATGGCCACCGGGATCTTTAAGAACGGAAAGATTCCTTCATTGGGACTTAGAATCAGCAAAGCAAAACACGCCAATGAGGTGCTGGGAGCCACGTAGCCATTCAGAAACTTTTCAAACCAGGATTTTGGCCAGCAATATGCAATCAGCATCAAGCCGCCATAGCACAACAGACCGGTTGAAACGCCGATGAAGATACTGCCCAGAAAGCTCCAGGCCAAGGATGATTGATATTCATACAATGTCGACATCATGCCGAAACCCGCAATCAGGCCCTGGAAGTATCCCGTGATGTACATTAACGACACCGCGACAATAATTGCGATACCCGAGCGCATTCGCAAAATGCTTAAATTTGCGATTCGTTTCCCTGTGCTGCCTTTACCCCGTCCCACGATCATCGACAGCGCAAAGATAAATAGAGACTGCATCGCTGCCAGAAACACAGCGCCACTCCAGTCACTGGACAATCTGATTTTTTCGTAAATTAAAACCTCGATCGTCGTGCCTTTACCGCCCCCAACAATCAAAGGAACGGAGAAACTGCCAAAGCAAACCACGAAAACAAACAATCCCAGCAGCCACAGATCCTTTTTCAGCATCGGCATAAGGCCTTGGCGAATAAACTGCCAGCGGCTGGAACCTTCGATCCAGGAAAGCTCCGCTACTCCGCCAATCTTGTTTTCAATAATCCCGGTGAACAACACCGCAACCAATCCAAAGTTCATAACGGTATGAATCAGTGCGATCCCAATCGTGCCCACTGGAAACGGGTCCACAATATTAAGAACTGAAAGAATAATAAATAACGGAGGAAGGAAGCTTGGAATCAGGCACAGGACTTCCAATACCAAACGAAGACGATGCTTGCCTCCGGCAAAGTTCAATATTCCAAATGATGCCCATACCCCTAGGAAAACTGATCCTAGAGCAGACAAAACCGCCTGAAATAAAGTGTTTTTGAATGCCCAGAAAACTTCAGCCATATCCGGCAATTCATGAGGTCTGAATTGCGCGACAAGAAACAGGAATGGGAAAACCAGAAACAGAAGCAAAGAGATGCGAAGGAGATTTCGTAAGCTCAATTGAGCGCGCCTCTGCGAACTTCTGACCAACGCTTCAACAAGCGATCAACTTCAGACGTGGACAGGATCTCAAACTCGTTTAAAGTTCTATACTCCGGAACTGACGCAAACGGAGTGCCGTCACGCACACCTTTCATCACCGGCATCATATAGTTCTTTTCCATAATGATTTTCTGTCCATCGTTGGACAGCATCAGATTTACAAACTTCTCCGCGAGCTCACAATGTCTGCAGAACTCCGGAATACCCATGAACTCGAATTGCAATGGAAGAGGCTCTTCAAAAGCGATGGCCTGGAAGTCTTTCTTTCCTTCTTCGATCTCGTGGTACAGAGGAGAAGTCACATAAGAGTAAACCATCTTGGTCTGTTTGTTCGTGAACATGCCGTAGGCCGCCGACCACGTCGGGGAAAAACTGTGAACTTGAGGCATCAACTGTTCAAGGAACTTGAAGGCCTCATCCTCCCCCTTGGTTCGAACCAACCAATACAAAAACTGCATACCAGGGGAACTTGTGCGAGGATCCTGCAAGGAAATTTTTCTGGTCAGTTCTGAATCCAAAAGATCATCGATTTTAACCGGTACGTTCTTCAGCTCGCCTGCTCTCATCACAAAGGTCAATGCGCCCCAGTCATAAGGAACGAAAAAGTTATTTCCCAAAGCTGGTTTGACTGCATCGTAAACATTTAAGTTGCCCAGACTCATCTTACGCCATTTTTGTTCGTTCATGGCTTTCGACAGGTCAAACTGATCCAAACCCACCACAAGATCCGCACCAAGACTCTCGCCTTCAATCTTCAGACGCTGCAACAGGATGCCGGAATCACTTCCCTCGATAAATTCAACCTTGCACTGGCAGTTCTTTTCAAACTCAGCCTTCAGCAAAGGACCCGGTCCAAATTTTCCTGTGAAAGACGAGTATCCAAACACCCGTAGCGTCGGAACACTTCCGGTTGCGGATGTGGAATCTGTACGATTTAACATCGCCAAAAAAAGACCCAGGAATACAACCGCAATAAAAACGATAAAATTTTTCATACAATTACCACCAGATACCACGTCGGCGTTTGAAGAAGTAGTAATCAAGGCCCAGACAGCGGCCCGCACCAACCCAAGCCAGAATCAGATGAATTGCCAGGAAGGTCTTAAAGAAATCCTCCTGTCCCGGTCCCGAAAGGAACAACATAGTGACACACAAAAGCACACCTAACAGAGCCATGGGTCTTACCACGTATCCGATGATGTATGAAATGGCGATTGCGAACTCCAAGCCGACAATAATAAAGGCCACTGTCTGCCAGTTTGGAATCATCTGTGCACTTGCAAATATCTTGAACCAGTTTGGCGCGTGACTTGATGGCAACCACTCAGCAATTTGATCTGCGATGCGAGGGCGGGTTAGAAAGTCGCCACGATAGTTCTGAAGAGCTTGTTCCAAATAGTAATAACCCAGAAAAATTCTGAGAAATGAAATGGGAAGAAGATGACCTACGTATTTAACGCTCTCAAAGAATGAAACAAACATGAAACCATTGTGCCTAGACTCCGCGCTTCGGGCAAGTCGTCTCAAGGAAGCAATGATCGCAATCCGGTTTTCTCGCCTTACAGACAGCTCGACCATGAGAAATCAACAGGTGTGACAATAAAATCCAATCATCCTGAGGTACAACTTTGCAAAGCTGCTTCTCGATAATCACCGCATTTTCCGTCTTAACCCAACCCAGGCGATTCGATAGACGTGTCACATGCGTGTCCACAACGATGCCGCTGGGAATATCAAAGGCATTGCCCAAAACAACGTTTGCGGTTTTGCGACCGACCCCTGCCAACTCGACCAAAGCCTCAAGATCCTGTGGGATTTTTCCGGCGTGTTTTTTCACCAGATCCGTCGCCGCAGACTTTAAATTCTTGGCTTTGTTTTTAAAAAAACCTGTGGAACGAACCAATGTCTCCAACGAACTCAAGGGAGCTTTCGACATGGCTTCAGGAGTGGGATATTTTGCGAATAAGGCTGGCGTCACCATGTTCACCCGCTCATCAGTACATTGAGCGGATAGAACAGTTGCCACTAATAGTTCAAATGGATTTTTGTGATCTAGAGCGCAGTGAGCGTCAGGATAATAACGCTTTAAAAGGGCTATCGTTTGCTCTAAGGGAGCTTTTTTCTTAGTTGTCACCGTCGTTGCCAATTGCTTCGACTGGACATCCTTCAATTGCCTCTTTTACCAACTCTTGCTCTTCCGGAGATTCAGGTTGTTTGGAAACGAAAGCGTGGCCGTCTTCTTCATGCATGGAGAAGTTCTTTGGAGCCGTAAGAACGCAGGCGTCGCAGGCAATACAAGATTGATCGACGAACACTTTACCTGGTTTATTTTCGTTCCACTTTTGACTCTTATCGGCCATGAATTTCTCCTAAATACGCCCCTTATTTATAAGGCTTTCCCCCCTCCTGTCAAACTGGCCTTCCGGACTTGTGTCGCATTTTCAGGGCCTTTTTTGTCGAATCACTGGGGTCCAGCCCCAAATCCCGCTATTCTAAAGGAGACTGTCAAAAGGAGGGTTCATGGAAGGACCACGTTCGCCTAGGGAAACTGAGCTTCCCCAAGTTTTGGATTTTTTGAATAAAAAACTACGTTCAGAAGCCCCTTGGTCCATTGCTGCCGAGTACCCAACGGCGTTTACCTCTAACAACTTGCACAATATGCGTATTATCGCGGATGAAGAACGCGTTCTTTCTCATGCGGTATTGAAACCTCTTATTATTAAGTCTCCCCACGTCATCTATAAGGTGGCGGCCATTGGTTCTGTGGTTACCGATGACAACCATCGTGGACAGGGTTTGAGCACGACAGTAATCAAAGACTGCCTTCGCTCAGCCCAGGAACAATCCTGTGATATCGCTATTTTATGGACGGATTTGTTCGATTTCTACCGCCGTATGGGCTTTGAACTTGCCGGCAGTGAAATCAGCTTCGTTATCGAAGATAACTTCGATATGCCTATCAGCAACCTCAGCTACTCCACTGACAACCGAGTTGCACCGGATGCCATTTACCGTCTTTATTCCAAACATTCCGTGAACTCGGTGCGCTCGATTGAGGAAACTCGTAAGTTCCTGAGCATTCCACAAACGCAAATCTACACCGCTTGGGAACCAAACGGCCAACTGGCGGCATATGCCATTGAAGGCAAAGGTATCGATTTGGGCGGCTATATCCACGAATGGGGTGGCTCAACGCCGGCTTTGCTGTCCTTGTTAAGCTTTATCAGAGCTAAAAAAGGCACTCCGTTTACAATTATTTGCCCAAAACACTCGCAAAACTTGATCCGTGAATTGGAAACTCGCTCCGTGACCAAAAACAGCGGCTTCCTGGGCATGATCAAAATTGTGAACTTCGATCAATTGTCTGCAAAAATTAAACGTGCGTTCCGCGCGGAAGGTGTTGCGGATTTTGTTCTGGAAAAACACCCGGATAACTTCGTTTTTGGTATCGGTCAGGATCTTTATACGATCAACAATGAAACAGATATGGTTCGTTTGTTGTTCGGCCCGATCGACTATCGCGCGATTGGCATTTTTAAAGAAGAGACCGTTCAAAAATTCGATAAAATCATGCCCCTGCAGCTGTGGATTTGGGGTTGGGATTCCATATGAATAAATATCTTCAAAGAGTGGCCCTTGCGACGGTCATCGCATCCACTCTGTCCTGTATGAAAACACCGGATTTAGAAGACGAGTTCACTCCGGCAACAGCGGAGCAAGTAACCACTTCTTTGGTTGATTCCTGGGGCTCAGTCAGCCCTCTGACAATGCTTAAAGGTGATTTCCTTCTTCAGGAGACAGATCAACAAATCGACACAATGAATCCCCGACTGGTCCTCCAGGAAGGAACCACGATTTCAGAAATCGCCGAGACTGCTGAGAAGTACGAGTATACATTCCTATATCAAACTGCAGTCATCACAGGAGACAATTCCTCGCAGTCGACACGCAAACAATACCGCACCGTCAGTAAAGGCAACGATCTGACCGCCCAGTCAGCAGGATTGAAAACCTTAAAATCAGTTTTAGCTAAAAAAAGTGATGTTACTACCAAAGCTGACGACTATGAATTGACCCTGGGTTTCGAGCGCGTTGTGATGCTGGCAAATGCCTGTGTTATGACCGACGACCTTCAAAAATACTGCAAAGAAGAGTTGAAGCTCGATTCCTGCGAAATCAAATGTGGCAATTTGACATCTGTCACAGAAGTACGTCCCGCCCCTGACCTTATTAAAAAGCAACCGAACTGCGGCGGAATTCCAAACTGTGAGCTCAATGTTAAAAAAGTGACATTTGATTGGTCGATTTTGATGAAAACCGGAACGGCCACGGAAAAGCAGAAGGTCACCTACAGCATTTCGGTCACGCAAGATCTGCCTTTTTTTGGGCGCGTCTTGGACTACTGCAATCGTGGCCTTGTTCAGATCCCCGATTCATCAAAAGTTTTAGTCACGGTGTGCAACCGTCTTACAAACTTTCAACGCACTGGCAGCCAGTAATAGCCAGCACTTGATTGCCAGACACAAGGACCTCCTGTAGAGTGAAATCTCTCCCGGAGGTTTTTTTATGAAAAAAATCGCAGTAGTTCTTTCTGGTTGCGGTTATCTTGATGGCGCTGAAATCACTGAGTCAGTCAGTTTGTTGATTGCACTTAACCAAGCAGGAGCAAATGTTAGTTGTTTTGCCCCTGATATGGAATTGCACGAAGTCGATCACGTCGCAAAATCTCCAACAGGCACAACAAGAAATGTTTTGAAAGAATCCGCACGCATTGCGCGCAGTCATGTTGAATCCCTGGCACATCTTCACGCCAAGGATTTTGATGCTGTGGTTTTCCCGGGTGGCTTCGGGGCTGCGAAAAATCTTTGCAACTGGGCTGAAAAAGGTGCGGCTTGCGATGTGAACGCAGAAGTTAAGCGTGTGATTCTGGAATTTTATGAAGCCAGCAAACCTATTGGTGCTTGTTGTATCGCTCCAGTGATTGTTGCAAAAGTTCTGGGTAAAAAGAAAGTCACAGTTACTATCGGAAATGATCCGGCAACTGCTGCGGAAATTCAGAAAACGGGTGCCCAACACGAAGAATGCCCTGTGGATGATTACATCACAGATCGTGAAACAAAAGTTGTGACAACTCCCGCATATATGTATGGCGATGCAAGACCTAACGAAGTCTTCGCGGGAATTTTCGGCCTGGCTCACGAAATCGTTGAATGGGCTTAATTTAAATAGATTTAGAATGTTTTAACTCACGGACGGAATTAAAATGAAAAAGACACTGGCACTTATTTTCGGTGGCAAATCAGCAGAACACGAAGTTTCCCTGCGCTCGGCAAAAAACATCGCGGATGCTTTGGACAAAGAAAAGTTCACTCCTATTTTGATTGGCATCAGTTCTGATGGAACTTGGTATCGCTTTCCCGACATGAGTGTTTTCACTCAAGTCACAAAAATTGACGACAAAGCTCTGCCGCCAAATGCTGAACCTGTTGCTTTGATTTGTGATCTGGGAAAACCAGTTCTTTATTCCTTACAAAACAGCACTAAAACTTCTGTTGATTGCGCCTTCCCTATCATGCACGGAACAATGGGCGAAGACGGTACAATCCAGGGTATTTTCAAAATGGTGAATATTCCATTCGTGGGCTGCGGTGTTTGGTCATCAGCTGCCGGCATGGATAAAGCCGTAATGAAGCACATTCTGGCGGATGCAAAGATTCCAAATGCACGTTACATGCTGCTGACTCCGCACAAAGATAACTCTTACGATGAAATCGTAAAAAATCTTGGCACTCCATTCTTTATCAAACCTGCTAATGCAGGTTCTTCTGTCGGTGTTCACAAAATCAAATCCGCTGATGATTTCAAATTGAAGCTTCAAGATGCTTTCCAGTTTGACTATAAAGTTTTGGCAGAGGAGTTTATTCAAGGTCGCGAAGTTGAGTGCTCAGTCATGGGTCACAACCACGCACCGCAAGCTTCCCTTCCTGGCGAAGTCATTCCACAGCATGAATTTTACTCTTACGAGGCGAAGTACATTGACGACAATGGTGCTTTGCTGAAAATTCCAGCGGAAATTCATGGCGAGACCTTGCAGCGCTTGCAGGATATGGCCAAGAAAACATACCAAGCCATGGGCTGCGACGGCTTGACCCGTGTGGATTTCTTCCTAAGACCGAATGGTGAGTTGTATATCAATGAAATCAACACCATCCCGGGCTTTACGAAGATTTCCATGTATCCCAAAATGTGGGAAGCCACAGGAGTGGGCTACAAAGACCTGATCACGAAACTGATCGGATTCGCTTTTGAAAGATACGAATCAGAAGCGAAACTTAGAACAAGTTATCTCTAGGCAAAAAAAAGGCACGATACACATCGTGCCTTTTTTCTTTCTACATACACTGTAGATCTCGGCTGCCTCTCTTGATGCAAATCGTCTGAATGGATCCTTCAGCGCCCACGGATCCTGTCGCTCCGGAATCACCACGCTTTGGACTGCCCATACAATAACGCCCCCCCGGCCCTCCAGGTCCTCCTCTTCCACCCAAGCCTGGCGATGCTTTCGCATTTAATAAGAATCCTTCTCCATCCAAAATTTCGACATGTGCCGTCCCAGAGATGCCACCGCGAGCTCCCGGCCCTCCCGGCGCACCTGCCTTGGGTGGTGTACACCCAAATCCACTCAATGGCCTTGGCAATGGAAATGACTTTCCATCCATCGAAGGGTGTGGATCACCACCGGTCAAGCCCACTCCACCGCGTTCACCTTGCATCACCAAGTTCAAAGAACCAGAAGCTCTCTCAACGTAAAGTACGATATTCCCACCAGACACTCCCTCAGCCACCAATCCTGCTTCATGATCTGAAGGAAAAGTGGTGATCCAGCCATTTTGTGATTCAAGGATACGCGCGGAGATTCGAACATCGTGCCCCATTGTATAGAGGACACCTTTATCGGTAAATGTCAGTACATCGACTGCCAATTCAAAGGATTTGCGATCACCCAGCAAGGACTTTTCTGATTTAGGTTTGCTCATAAGTCGACGGGCGGGAACAAAATCCCCATCCGCCAAAAAATAAGGCTCATCAATCACCAAGTTACGAATTTCCTTCACCACAACCTCGCCCTTAAGATCATCCTTGTCCACGACCTCAACACAAGCGACCAAATTTAAAAGACACAAAGATACGAATAGATTCATTGCAGACTTCATAACCCACTCCCGTTAATGTTTCAGGGATTGCGACCTCCAATAAAGACACCAAGTCAGAGTGGTTTATATCGAATATGTTGTCCGGAGTCCGGACTTTGGCCTGTGAACGGATCTTGCACTGGCACCATGATGCTTCCCTGCATGGATGCAGGTGATCAGCTCAAGGATGAGGCAACATGGAAGATACAAAAGTAAACTATTTCGAGAAAACAGACAGCCCCAAGCACCGCGAGTTTATAATTTCTCAAAACAATTGCATACTTTGCGGCACTGTACTTGAACTACGACACGTGTCTGATCCAAATATTTCTGAGATTACCGAAGAGGCATTCTGCTCTCACTGTGATGTCAAAACTCGTGCTAGAACGCACATTTTGAACTAAATCGCGCCAAGAATCCGACAGGCCATTTCGTCACAAATTTGACGTTATGGCACCATCGTCAACTTTTTCACATCCGAATAGAACGGGCCACTCCACAACATATCCATCACGCCAAAGCTGGATTGTTTGATGCCCACCACAGGATAGTTCATCTGACTCATCCAGGTATTCATAGATACATGTCCAACCTCCAACTTCTCCGCAACCTTTTGGAACTTTTCTTCGCTGGACCAAATAATTGCAGAGTGCGCGAGATAAGATGTATTAGTCCATTTCACGGCTTCATGCTGGTACTTCACCGCTGTCACCAGGAACAAAGGTGCTGACAATTCATCTTGTTGCATCACCGAGCAATTTGGCAGATCCAACATAAAAGTTGGTTTCACAAAATTTCCGGATGACTCGGGCTCTGGTTGCGCCAGAACTTTTCCATGCTCGGAGATTCCAAATTGCGTTTTTTGCTGCAAAATCTCCACACGATCTTTGGAGATTAAGGGAGTCCACACAGAATCACCTTGAGGAGAAGTGAGTGGTTTTAAGGACGACATGAACGATTTCAACTCCTCGTTGAACTCTTTGGCAAAGGCTTCAAGTACAAACAGGCGAGTTGAGTTCCAGCACATCTGTCCTTGTCCCAATAAAAATGGTTCCACTATTTCTGCCATGCGATTTTTAAAATCAAAATCACTTAGTATGATAGCGGCATTTTTTGCTCCACCACTCAGTTGAAGCTTCTTCATTTGTGGCAGGGCCGCTTTCGCAATGGCTTCCATGGTTTGGGATTTACCCGCTGCTGAAACAGCGCGAATTGCAGGATGCCCTGCAATCACTTGCGCCACTTCTGCGCCGCCGTTTAATACCTGCACCAGTCCGGCCGGTAACTCGATGGATTTAAATGCTTCACCCAGAATGGAAGAAGTGATCGGAGAATGTTCAGATACTTTTACGATCACGGCATTGCCCGCTGCCAATGCAGGAGCCAGTCTTTCCGTCACCATTCTTAAAGACAGCGACCAGGGAGTGACGATTCCCACCAATCCCGTTGCTTTCACACCGATATCTGATGGCAATGGTTTCAATAGATTTGCAGCCGTGGAACGCAGAGTTGCAATCGCAACATGAACACTGTTCTTTAAAACAAACTTTTGAGGCAAACCCTGATGAAGGGCTTCACGAAGCGCAATATCCTGAGCATGAATCTCGAAATACTCGGCTAACTTATTTAATAAGTCTGCGCGTTGTTCCCGCGTCGAGGTTTCGAAAGAGGCCAACGCTTTTTTTGAACTTTGCAAACACAGAATTACATCCATCGCATCGGATTCTGCAACCCGAGCCAATTCGGAATTATCAAATGGTGAAAGCTTCAAGAATGTCTTCTGATTTCCGGAGGATTTGAATTCTCCGGAAACGAAATTTAGAATTTCCAAAACGGACCTCAAAAGGAACAGTATTAGTAAAGATTTTGGTTACGATACTGCATTAAGTATCCAGCCAAAGCCTCTGCTTTTAGTACCTCATCCGCTACGCCAAGTTCAATGGCTTTTTGTGGTCCATACGGAAACTGAGCTTCAGATGGATTCTGTACAACACTCGCGCCACCAAGTTTCTGCACTTCGGTCAAACCATTTACGCCGTCCGTACCAAATCCACCCAAAAGGACCGCGAAAACACCTTTCCCGTATGCGCTTGCTGCAGATTGAAACAACACGTTGCTGGAAGGCAATTGAGAAGCCACTGGCGCGCCCTTTTCCAGTTTTAACATAGGGCCTTGAGCTCCGGGCACGATCTTACCGTGATTTTCGGAAGGCACGAAATACACGTGTCCCATTCGAAGGAAATCCCCATCCTTACCCACCACAAGAGAAACTTTTGAGTTTCCTTTGAGTTTGGAAAGATAGGCGGTCACGAAGTTTGCAACCGTGCTGCAGGAAACAACCACCGGCGGTGTATCCGCTGCCAGATTGGTGATAAATTTCTCCAATGCTTCGGCACTGCCCGAGTTTCCACCCACCACGACGATCTTCAATTCAGCCGCGCGGCGAACCGCCACTGTTGGTGTTGAAACTCTGGTTTCAGGTGCCGGAGTTTCTTTGATTTTTTTAATCACATTCACCGAAGCGGCTGCGCGTACTTTGGTGACAAGGGTTTCCGCCAGTTGCTTTAAGACTTGAGGGTCAAATTGCGATGGCTTATGGACAAATTCCACGGCACCCAAATCCAGGGATTTAAGGGCTGCTTCACCTGTATTCGCCAACGATGAAACCATCACGACTGGAATCGGAAAGTGCTTCATGATCTTTTCCAGAAACATCACGCCCGACATTTTGGGCATCTCAATGTCCAGGGTCATCACATCAGGCTTTTTATTTACGATCAAATCACGGGCTTGGTAGGCATCCGCTGCAGCTCCTACAACTTCCAAACCACTTTGAGTGAAAATCTTGGAAAACAAGGTGCGCACCGTTGCGGAGTCATCGACAATCAACACCTTAATGCTCTTGGCGACCGCCAAAGGCTTAAATCCCGAAACATCGACAGGACTGTCCGAGCTGCCCTCTTTCGTTTGGTTGTGTAGAACATCCGAAGTGGCGGTGTTGAATTTAATCGTGCGAGCGGATTCACCACCCACGTTTCTTTCAACGATGGGAATACCCATCTGCCGCAATGTGGATTCTGCAAATTCGATATTGCGTGAACCAATGGCATCCCCCAGCGAGGACACACTGATAACGTTGCCACCGCCATAAATCTTTGCTTTCAATTGACTGCGATTTGCGCCTAAACGCAGGCAATCATCCACAAGCATCTGAATGGCAAAGTTTCCATAGCGGGAGTTTGCACGCTCCCCTGACTGGGCTTCGGGCAAAAGATAGTGATTCAACCCGCCAATTTTTGTAGTCGGATCAAAGATCGCGACGGCAACACAAGAGCCGAGCAGGGTTGAAATAATCGTCTCTTCTTTAAATGCTGCGTACTTACCTGGATACAAATAGTGTGAATTCATGCGGCCACCAACTTTTCAATGTCGAGTACCATCACGCTGTGCTTGTCTTTTACAAAGAATTGTTTGATGAAAGGCACCGAAAGCATCGTTGGATGATCACTTAAGTTTTGCATATCTCTGTCTTTTAAACTTATTAACTCGTCTGCCTCTGTCACCTTCAATGAAAAGCGCATGCCTTCATGTTCGCAGATGACATAGTAGCACTTACTTAAATCCACGGATTGAAAGCCGTAGGAATTCAAATCAATCACCGGAATCGCATCCCCACGGAACGGCAACAATCCTGCCAAACCCGGCTGGGCATCCGGCAGTATGTACACAGGCAGAACTCCGCTGATCTCAATGACGTTGCCGATCGGAACAACAAATTCCTGAGTTCCGGTTTTGCAATGCAGGAACAGAGCTTCGCGATTGCTTTGCGCAACCAGCGGGAATCGAGCGGCAAGTTCCTCACTGTCCTTTTTTTCCGTCAAAAGCGCAGTTAAATACTTCAGCAGCAAGCCGAGTCCCGTGCGCAACTGTTCAACGGTGTCCAAGGAGTCTATTTTGCTTTTAAAGTCGACAAGCCAGGATTCCAACTGAGCAAACTCATTGGTTTTGGCATCGATCTGCCAGGAATCGACGGATTCGCGTATCTCCAGCGTGACTTTCGCCAGCGTCGAGTCATCAAGCAAATCAATAAACGACTCAACATCTTTACTGGTTGATTCCAGGAAGTACTTTTTCAATTCCCATGTAAAATCATCGCCGAAGATGTCACTCATGCCGCGTTCTCCATAGGTAGAGCCTGTTTTAACATTGCCAGCAACTGTTCAGGATCAATGATATAGGTGACCTTTTCATCTGCAAGAATCGAGAACCCTTTAAAGCCCTTTTGCTCTTTAACGATATTCCCGAATCCCTTAACCACAAGATCTGTCTGGGCCTCTACCCGATCCACCAACAATGCCACCATTGAGTTTTTTACTCTGATAAACACAGCAGTGCTTGCCGACACTTTGGATTCGTCCAGATTCAATCTGTCTTCACGAATCTCCTGATAACTTAGTAGCGGCACTGTTTGATTGTGGAACTGACAATAGCGAAGATGTTCAATGCGATTCAACTGCAGGCCACTGCACGAGGTGATATGGGCCACGGAAGTCAACGGCACGGCAATTTGGAAACCATTCCAAGTCGCCAGCATTGCGGCTTCCACCAGAATATGCGAAGGCGCCGGATAAACAAGAGTAAAAGTCGTTCCCAGGCCACTTTGAGTTGATATTGAAATACTACCACCGTATTTTTCAACCAGGGTTGATACCACATCCATTCCCACACCACGACCGGAGACGGTTGTGATCTTTTCTTTGGTGGAAAACCCTGGCTCAAAAATACACTTATATATTTCTTCATCAGAAACAGAACCGACTTCTTCAGGCCTGATCAGTTCATTGGCAAGAGCCCGTTTTAGAATGCGCTCGCGGTCCAAACCTTTACCGTCATCTTTCATGACAACATAGATGGTCCCGCTGCGATCAGTGATTTCGATCGACAACTGTCCAATGGAAGGCTTGCCTGCCACCGTTCTTTCAAACTGATCTTCAATACCGTGATCGATGGAGTTGCGCACCAGATGGATCAGTGATTCAGAAATGTCCTTCGCCAAAGACTTATCGATAAAAAAATCCAGACCGGTCATCTCCAGGTTCACTGTCTTATTAAGCTCGGTCGCCGTCTGACGAACCAAGACCGGAATTCCCTGAAAGCTCTCTTCGGCCTTTTCCTTGCGAATCACCTGAAGCTGGCTCTGGAATTGATCTGTGATCTTGGAGAGGTTTTGTGAAAAATCCGATTGGCGACGCTCAAACAGTTCCGGTTCCATGCGGAAGTTCACTGTCTGATTCATCATTGAAAAAAAGTTCTTAAGCACCAGCAGCTCACCACTTAAGCGCAGCATTTCATTCAGTTGCTTGGTCGACATCCAAACGCCATCCTCATCACTTGATGGAGCAGATGACTTTGAGATCTTCTTGGATTTCTTGGGAGCTTCCCCTGAAAACTGGAAACCATTGTAACGAGTGATTGTTTCGATCACTTCGCTTAGCTCCTCCGGATACAAGTCACGCTTTTCACGCAAGGCATCCGCAAGTTGCTTCATCAGACGCGAACTCAATAGGAATAAATCGATGCATTCCTTGGAGACTGTTTGCGATTCACGCTTGATACGCGTAAGCAATGCTTCGAATTCGTGTGAAAGGGAAGCCAGCAACTGACCGCCGGGAACAGATCCCACACTGCCTTTGATAGTATGTACTTTTCGGAACAACACATTGATTTGCTCGATATCATTTGGCGCATCTTCAAGCTTCATGATTTGCGCATCGAGACCTTGTAGAACTTCTTTGGACTCCTCAAAAAAGACGCGCGAAACCTCTTCGATTTGCTCAAAGTCTATCAGTCCGGAAAAATCCGGCAGATCATTTGCGTCGTTTTGATCATCCATCATAGCTGTGAATTTATCGGAATTTCGTATATTTAAGAGAGGCTAAGAACTAAAATGCGAGGGCCAGATTTAGAAAAAGGAAAGGCGGCCTTGAGAGCCGCCTTTGTTTTGGAATGCTTTCGATTCCTCGGCGAAGGTCGAGTCGGCTAAGAAGCCGCCACCTCCGCCTTGGTTATGTCACATGTTTTAACCATAAGACCACCCCCTTCCCAGCCCCAATAGAGGCTTTCGTAAATCATAACTGATTCGGAGTCTGGGTTTCCACTGTTTCTAAGTCTTGATTATAAGGACTTCAAAAACTGAATCAAAGCGATACGTTGATCCTTGGTAAGTTGAGTAAATTTGGTTTTGGAATATTCCGCTTCGCCCCCGTGCCACAAAATGGCCTCTTCCAGAGTGCGTGCACGTCCATCATGCAGAAAGCCAGCGCGTGGATTGATCGTTTGAGTTTGTCCGATACCCCATAATGGACGAGTCTTCCACTGATTACCTGAAGCATCGAAATCTCTGCGACCATCCGCCAAACCAGGTCCCATGTCATGCAGTAGCATGTCAGTGAATGGGTAAATCTTTTGATTGGCAAAGGCCGAAATCGCATGAGGTCCCGTCACAAAACTTGGTTGATGGCAACTCGTGCAACTGGTTTGGTTAAACAATCGGGCGCCTTCAATTACCACGGGATTATCCACATTGCGACGGGAAGGAACAGCCAGTGTTTGAGAATAAAACACTATATCGTCGGCAACCTGATTTGATGCCTGAGGCGCTGGAAGTGGTGGACGGTTCTCCATGAACTTCTCATAAAGCGGTGTACCCACGATGCTTTCATTGGGAAAAGCATAATTAGTTACGCCGATATCACCACGAAGAGCCCCCAACGACTGATGAAATACCGAAGGCGTGTTGTTTTTCAATCCAAAACGACCCAACGACACCGGATAAGCTTCACCTCTCATGGATTTTTCAATATCAAATACCATGTTTACCTGACCGGAGATTCCTTCCGCCGACAGATCGCGAGCCGCCAAAGCCCGAATGTCAGATTCTTTGATCGCCTCAAGCAATCCCAAGCCGATCATCGGTGTCCCCATACGAGGACCCATCTTAACGTCTTTCTCGAACAATCGTGACCGAACTTGCCCGGTCACTGAGTCAAAATACTGGTCGTACGGTGCAGTCACTGCGAAAATCGGCTTGCGCAGTCCAACAACTGATCCGTCAGGATATGTGAACTGGGAAGTTTCATAGCTCATCCAAACCTGAGCCTGACCGACACCTTGCATTTCCGGACGAACTCCCAATGAACCCAAGTGAAACAATTGATCAGAAAAACCGGGTACCGGAGTCGGTGCTCCCCAATTATTGGCAGCAGACTTCGGTTGTGGGAATGCCGTTTCAATACTGATTCTTAAGAAAACCGCTTCGTTTTGACGAAGCAAAACTTTCTCCTGACCAATTGGCAAAACAGGAAGAGCTCCGCGACCGTCTTTGGCGTGGCAGGCATTGCAGTTTGTATTGTTGAAAACAGGACCCAAGCCATGATCCTGGCGCGAAGGATCGTCAGAGAAATTTCTTTCGAACAAAGCATCACCGGTAAAATGACGGCGGATTTCATCCTCAGTCAAATTTGCAGCCGGATTTCTAAAAGCCTGAATGGACTCTCGCTTAAAAATAACTGTGGTATCACCACCCGACAAGACCGCGTGCACGTAATCCATGTCGATGGCTTGGGAATTTGAAGCGGCAATCGCAGCTCCACCAATGAACAATTGAAGTGTTAATAGCAGAGCTGGCGTTTTCATCTATTGCTTGTCAACCAAGGGCAAAACTTGTGTTTCCAAAACGGCTTGCAACTGATTCAATGCCTGAATCGCCTGAGTTGCACGTTGACGACCATCCACGGTGAAGATCGCCTGACCCATGTCACCGCCGCCTGCAGGACGGATCGCCTGAATCAACTGCATGCATGCAAGGATGTGTTGTTCAATCTGTTGTGCCAGTTGAGGATTGTGACGCTCAACCATGGCTTTGATTCCAGGTCCTTTGGATGTTCTGTAGGTACCTGTATAAACCGAGTAAATTGAACGGATATTGAAGGTATAATCATTCAGGGAGTTCCAGGAAAAAGGAGACTCGATCAAGCCCACATTTGCCGAGCTAATATCAGCTCCCATTGGCTCCGCAATTTTTGCGTTGGCAACTTCGTCTGCAATGGCGATCATGCCATTCACAAGCTCTTCCATGACTGCAGCGTCGGAAGTGTAAAACGGATTATTTGCACCCGGTTGAGCAAAGATCGCAGAATAACCCGGAGTTGTTGCATCTTCCGGATTGTAGTTGGTTGTCCAGGAATTGGCCAACGCCACAGCATATTCCATTTCCAATTGGGCTGCTGCTTGAAGGTATTCAAAATGTCTTTGTGTGAATTGAGACAAGGGTCTGGAATTAGTTCGGATACCATCACCGAACAGCAGATACTCGATCGTGTGGAAACCTTGAAGGTTTGTTCCAAGTCCGCGAATCATATCCGTCGTGATTGGAGTGTTGATTGCCAACACAGAATCAAGATCCTGCTTATTCAAAGGCCATGTATCCAGCATCGGATCGATTCCAAGAGAATCCACCGGACCGAACAAGAAAGCTTCAGAGGACTCCCATGGCATGCGAGCACCACGCCAAGCAGCCTGAGCCTGCGCCAAGGTGGATTCATTTGGGTTTTGAACGAAAATATCGACTGCTTGCTTTAAAGAAACTGTTGCATGAGCAAACTCAACATATGTTGCAGAGATCACGTTATAGGAAATATGGCTGATGATTTCCTGATTACTGGCTGCGGATGCGCTCATCCCGAACACTGCCGAAAATGCGGCTACCATTAACTTCAGAGTTTTCATTTCGTCTCCTGTTAAATTGCCTGGCCCAAACGTCCAGGATATTAGTGATTGGCATTCGTACTGGAGCAACGACCGGAACGAATGCACGGCTCCTTCAAATCAGTACTCTCCGAGGCAAAGGCCTGCAAAGATAAATAAGGGCTTGCGGAGTCATATAGGTGACCTTAACAAACGTCAAATTCACCCTGAAATTATGCTCCCCGCTGACTACCAACTGAGAATCAGTCGGGAAGAAAAGAAAGCCCCTTGTAAGAATGACAAACCCCTCCGACGGAGTCGGAGATTTGCGAATTTAGGATGTTCAAGGAGGAACGATGAAAACTCTAATTACGGCAGCTTTGATGACTTTGATTGGCGCATCCGCGCAAGCCACAGACTTGAAGGTTTCCTGCACAGTTACTGAAAACAATGATCTACAACTGGAAACAGTGATCAAACCAACTTTGAACGGCTACGGTAAAATTGGTGACATTGATGGCTACAGCTTCCGCATTCGCAACAATGACGGCAGCCGTGTTTCCCTTGAAATTTTTGATATTGCTGGTGAAGCCCGTTACTACGCTGATGCAACTTTGTTAAAAGCCGGCGACTCCGTTGTTAATACAATCTGGAGAAGAGACGTTCTGCTTGAAGTCTCCTGCCAAATCCCAGAGTAACTTATAGTTTCAAAAAAATCCCCGCCTGATACGCGGGGATTTTTTTATTCGTACTGAAACTCGAATCGCGGAACCATTTTCCCATCGACCTCAATAGGTGACGACCACAATTCCAAGGGCCGCGCCCAAAGTCTTCCCAGTGAATTTTCATACAAACATTCGTACAGAACGATATCCTCCATCGTTTCAGAATGCTTTCCCACTCCGATCACCCGATAGAACTTGCCCTTATAGTGTTTGTAAATGGCACCGCTGACCGGAGCTTTCGGCTTTTGCATGACTACCCCAGGTGTTTAATGATTTCCTGCTGAATTTGTTTCATATCAGAATCAGATCGGCGTTGTGCACGTTTAAAATCCAAATCAGGAATGGACCAAGCCGGAATCAAGTGCAGATGATAATGAGGGACTTCGAACCCCGCCACAATTTGCCCCACACGTGGAGATCCGGAAGCTTTTAAAACTGCTTTTCCGATTTTCTGTGAAACTTTATGTAGATGCGCATAAGTGTCAGCAGGAACTTCTGTCCAATGATTGAACTCCTCTTTGGTAATGACCAAAGTATGTCCCAAATTCACCTGATCCAATGCCAAAAATGACAATACTTTGTCGTCTTCATAAATTTTATAACAAGGCAATTCACCAGCGATAATCTTCGTAAAAATTGAAGCCATTTGCTCCCTCACTTCTTTAGCCCTCAAAGTATAGAAGTGAGACAAAACTCAGGCAATGACATTCGACTCTGACAAGGAGTACAATAGTATTCGGAGGTGTTTATGGCGAGCAAGTATATGTTAATTGCCGATGACGTGCTGGATGTAACCCCCGGTGCTAAAAAAAGGTCTGAGCTAATTCGACAATGCGGGTTGAATCTTGCAACCCAGTTAAAAGCACCCGTAAAACTTCTGTATGTTCAAAACCCTATCGATATCACTTTGAAATCCGCCGACCGCGAACGCATCAGGAAATCCCTGGATACGGCTCGCCAAAACAACCCAAAAGTTCAAGTTGTGGAAGCCTACGGAAATCCAGTCGACGAGATATTCAGGCTCGAAAACAATTCTCCTGCGCCCGGAATGATTGTTTTGGGAAGTCAGGGAAAAAAGGGACTGGAGAGATTTTTTCTGGGAAGCGTTGCCGAAGAAGTCGTCAGAAATGCCATCGTGCCAATCATGGTCATTGGACCCAAAGTAACGAAGGCACCCGCTGACAAAGGTAAAATACTGGTGGCAACCGATCTTACCAACAACAGTCGCCGCGCTGAAGCTTATGCGAAAAGACTGGCGAAAGCCCTCAAGGCCGAGGTCGTCTTACTATACTCCTCAGTGGAAACTCTGCGCATCGCCGATCAGTATGCCGCAATGTCTGGAACTAATTTTATCGATGAAGGCACCATCAACACTTTGAATTCAAAATCGTTGGAAGCCCTTAAGAAGAAGGTCAAACTTTTCAAAGTGGACGGCGTGAAATGTTCGTTCAAAATTGATGACAACAGCGCCAGCTCACAGGCAGCGATCACTGCTGAAACCGGCAAAGGTGGATATCAATATCTGGTGATGGGCACCCATGGAAGAAGCTCATTTGTTAAAGCCTTCTTGGGAAGCACAGCCCGGGATACGATCAAGAACAGCTCCATCCCGACGATCGTTATTCGTTCCAACAGTAAGTAGTTTCTGGTCTTCGAGCGCCCTAGAAAGGCGCTCGCATCAACGATAGAATTGCTGAATTTTGCTTATATGAATCCTCTGCAAACCGGATCACGCGATCCGAAAACATTTGCGAGGTAATAAAGCCGATATAGACCGGCATCGCCTGCGGTAATCTGATCTTAGTATCCTTGGTCATGACCTGACCGGGTTGCGCTACGGTGCTTTCAATTGCTTGGCGATCCCACTCCGTTCCCTTCAGCAGATACTCGGCCAGATCCAAAGGTTTTTCCAATCGCACACAACCCGAACTTAGCTGCCTGTTCGCTTGCGCAAACAGTTCCCGTTGGTTGGTGTCATGCAGATAAATGGAGTATGAATTGGTGAGATCAAACTTGACCACTCCCAAGGCATTTCCCATATGTGGCTTTTGTCGAATGTAGATGTTTGCATCCGCACCCGAATCAATCGCCCACCAGTCGATACTTGCAGGATCCAACCGCTTCGTGAACTCCCTGTTCCAAACTTCGTAGTTGTGCGAGTCAAAGTAACGGTTTATTTCCGACCGGCTTAGCTTTTTGATCTCTTCAACCTTGTCTTCAATAAAGATCGTAGGCGGTACCACCCAGAATGGATTAAGAATGACCCGTACGATACTGTCGGCCATGGTCGGAGTTTTTCTGGCAGGACGGCCACTGATAGATTTAAATGCCATGGAGTAAGGTTGCGCCCGATCCACCATCCCGAAGTACGTCATCGCCGTATTTACAAATACATATCGTTCAGGAAAAGTTTGTGGAAACCAGCGCATCTTTTCCATGTCAGCTTGCAACTGACGTGTACGATCTTTACACGACACACTTAAGAACTTCCAGGTACGGCCCCCTGGAGACAACACACCATCGGGTTTCCAATGCAGATTCCATTGAATGTCATTAATCGCCCGCACCGTTTCAGCATCAAAGGTTTCATCAAAGTTCCCAATTGGGTAGCCAAGCAGATTGAGGCGTTTTTTAATGTCGATGACAGCAGGATTTTTAGTATTGAATTTAAGGGCCTTTTTAAAAGGCTTCAACGGCGCCCAGGTCCCATCACTGCAAGATGGATAAATCTTTGCCATTGCGGCCTTCAATGAATTGTACGGCGGACTTTGTGGCGCCAGACTGTCCATCACAAGATTTGGCTTATTACCGCTCGCATTCACAAGCATCTGCAGGTATTTGACAGAAATGAAATTCTTTTTGGAAAGCTTAATATCAGGTCCCAGCTGCTCTGGGTTGACACTTCCCACTGAAACATCCTTCAAGAGTCTCAAGTAATATTCGTCGGCTTTTGCTTTCAGGCCCGGCGCAGTTGCTCCGCCTGATTGATATGCTTTTTCCATATCAGAACGCCAATAATATGCCGGATTCACGCCATGAATCCAGGACTGCAAAACTGTGTTTCGGATGTCGTCCACACTCATGTTCTCGAACAAGGCTATATAGTCAGCTGCGGGAAAGTACTCGCGCTGGCCATTCGGACCTGAAGTGTATTGGGCACCGACGGGTTCTGCATCAAAGAGGCACACAACGGCAAATGAACCAAGAAAGACTCTCCAGGGTATTTTCATAGCTAGATTCTCCTTGCTCTCCCTCCATACTCATACCGCAATGGCTTGAATGTTAGAGTCAGCAAGGCCGTCGGCCAGAAAATTTCGAAATCAAAACGAATGGACTGCATTCCTACAAATAAAAAAGGGAGTCTTACGACTCCCTTTTGAGACCAAAGTTTTTTATACCTACTCCGACGTGAGTCGGAGTGATTGCTACCTTTGGTTAGCAGGTTTCCAAGTCAAACCTTCTTTACCAGCCCATTTACCACGAGGACGGTAGATACGGTTGTTCGCGTATTGCTCGAATGCATGTGCACACCAGCCAGAGATACGAGAAGCTGCGAAGATCGGAGTGAACAAATCAGTTGGGATACCCATTGAGAAGTACACAGTCGCAGAATAGAAATCCACGTTCGGCATCAAACCTTTTTCTTTGTACATAGTATCATCGATCAAAGTCGACATTTGGTACATAGTTTCCATGCCAGCCGCTTTAGTTAATTTTTCAGACATAGCGCGAAGGATACGAGCACGAGGGTCGCCATTTTTGTAAACGCGGTGACCGATACCCATAACTTTTTCTTTCGCTTGAAGAGCGTCTTTCACGAATTGTTGAGCTTTATCCATTGTGCCGATTTTTTGAAGCATAAGGATAACTTGTTCATTCGCACCACCGTGCAAAGGACCTTTAAGAGCGCCGATTGCAGAAACGATTGCAGAGTGAAGATCAGAAAGAGAAGAAGCTGTTACGCGCGTTGCGAATGCAGAGCAGTTCAATTCATGGTCAGCGTGAAGGATCAAGCAAGTGTCCATTACTTTCACGTGTTCAGCATTAGGCTCTTTACCGCCAGTAAGCATGTACATCATGTTCCAAGCCATAGACTTGTCTGTTTTTGGAGCTACAGGCTCTTTGCCTTTGCGGATTGCATCGAACGCGCAAAGAAGAGTTCCCATTTTCGCCGTCAAACGAACAGATTTGCGAAGGTTTGCTTCAGCAGACATGTCGTTAGCATCTTTATCGTAGTGAGCCATCAAAGAAACAGCCGTACGCAACCAACCCATTGGGTGAACGTCAGTTGGGATGCCTTTTAGAACTTTGATAAAGTCCGGAGACAACGCCATTTCAGCGTGAAGCTCTTTAGAGAATTTTTCCAATTCAGAAGCATTTGGAAGTTTGTCGTTCCAAAGAAGGTAAGTCACTTCTTCGAATGTCGAGTTCGCAGCCAAATCGTCGATTGTGTAACCGCGGAAATTAAGATTATCGCCAACGATAAAAGATACTTTCGTTGTACATGCTACTACGCCTTCTAAGCCTTTATCCAAGGCGCCTTCGTAGATATTTACTTCTGCCATTGTGGGGTTCCTTTCCAGTGGAATTAGATAAAATAAGTCATATAAAAACAGCTAGTTCTTGGCAAGCTTGATCACTCGATCCTTCACTTCAGTGACGATCAGAGTCTGATCACGAACGGGGTCTTCTTTGCCGGTGTACTGTTGATTCAAATACAGAATCTCGTTACGCAGCTCGTGAACACCCTGACGAGGTGCCTTGGATATGGCATCCATCAGATTGTGCCCGCCCCAGCCAACCCCCAATGAGTTTTGAGAGTTTTTAAGTCCTTCAGTAGCCAGTATCAGTCTATCACGGGGATTCAATTGCACCGTGCGACTTTGAGGCTCCGTGTTAAAATCCTTACCAAGGCTTGGTCCTGTCGCCATGAGCTCAGAAAGACCTTCCTTGCCGTAGATCTGGTGAAATCCATCGATGTCACCTACTGAACAATACTGAAATTCATAACTGCGTCGATCGACGATTCCGTAAAAAATGTTCGCGCGATCTTCATTCGTAATATTTGGAACAACGTCTTTAGCCAATATACCCACTACTTTGTGGGCTTCAAGGCCGCGACGCGCTTCCATCTGAGATGAAATTTTAATGATAACCGAAAGGAGCATCGACGAGAGCGAGTAGCCCGTCGCGCTAGAAATCAGAATCCCAAATTTGAGTTTGTCTTCATGTTCGAAGATATCAAAGTAGTCACCACCGGAACGAGTTCCTGGCAAAAACTTGGTGCTGAATTCAAAACCTTGTACGTTGGGAAGCTCAGTGGGGGAAAGTTTTTTTTGCAGAGTCTGAGCCATCTTCAGTTCCTGGCTCATTTGCATGATCATTTTCTCTAAAGCTTGATTGGCTTTGCCCAGTTCCAGGCGATAACGATGAACCTCGGCTTCTTTGACAGCGAGTTCATGTTCTAAATCTGAGATGCGTTCTTTAAGAGCGTTTGGATCATTCGACATAGCGCTCTTATTTTAGATTTGTTTTCAGGCCGAGTCAGGCAGTGATTCCTGACTCGGTCCTTGGTCGGGTCGAGATATGACTATTCGTTGAAGTTCAGGATCGCTTCTGCCAACTGAGTATCAGAGCTCTTATCTGTTGGAACCGCTGCACGCAATTCCTCAAGAGCTTTTACCAGTTTGGCACCTTTTGTTCCGTCGACAAGGAACAAAGCCGCATCGTCTTTCGCGCTGTTAATCAACTGTTTGTAGTGGCAGCCTGGACCTGTTGAGCAGATACTCGCCAAAGATAAAAACATGGCACCCGTCGCGGCACTCATCGCCGACATAGCCTCGTCGTTATTTGAACGACCGTGATGACCACCACCGTGGTGTCCACCACCTGGGTAGTAAACCGGGCCTGGCGCTGGAGGAGGTACAGGACCTGGATAGTATTGAGCCATCGCAGATACACCAGTAAGTAAAATGATTGTTGTTAGAACCGCTTTTTTCATAGGGTCACCCTTTCCTACTTCTCGCGAAGCAGCGTCTGTAGCAATTTAATATTTTCGTTACTTGTTTCGACTTCTTTCAGAAGCATAGGATCCGTCAACTGATCAGCTATCCTCTGAGTTTCTTTGGAAATCTCCACCGCGTCGTTGGCTTTTTGTTCCACTAAAGCCGATGCCTGGGACATTTCTTTGGAATCCGGCAAACCATAGCCGGAACCTTTTGGTAAGAAGGAAGATGGTTTCGCAAACAACTGGGAAAGCTCAAGGTAGTTGTCCGCAGCTTTTACTCCGGTACTATTTGAGCTTCCACTCTGCTTCTGGGATTCTGAAATGACCTGAGTCAGTTCCTGCATAATCACGTTCTGCAATTGTCTTTGTGCCGCAAGTTCCAACACGAACAATGAAGCCGTTATTTTCTTATAATTGGCTTGGGATTTATTGATACCTTTAATGATCCCATTACGATAAACCGCCGTTGATTCAACCCACTGCTTAAAATCCTTGGCACCGGTCATGCCGGCTTCGTGAATGATCTCGAAAGTCTTATTATAGCGCTCCTCATAGGAATCAAAATAGTAACCCAATTCCAGCGCAGACTTCATATCGAAGAACACGCGTTCATTTCCAATCCCTTGCTTCAAAAGGACATCATATAATCCTTTTGGTGTCTTAATTTCAGTATTCATGATTGCCGGTGACAACAGAACGGACTGCAACAGATCCATAGTTTCCGTCGCACAGTTATTCGTAATAAACTTATACTTGCCGTTGTAGCCCCAGTGAATTTCAACCGAACGTTCAATCAGATTTTTAATCTGTGCCCGTGTCAGCGCCAGAGGCAAGCTGCGCAAAGCACGGAATTGAGTTTTCGCATACTCATCAATAACCTGATTCAATGGAAGAATGAACAAACGCGAAGGGTAGTCTCCAACCAATCCCGCCCAAGCATTCAACTGTAAGGAGTCGACAAACGCGCGATAGCTTAAAACAAGGTGATACTCAATATCGCGGAGGCAATCCGGCCCCACGATTTTGCGCTGTGGAGAGCAAGTCACCAAACGCACCATCGCATGCCCCCATCCAGCGGACAGGTCACTGCCTTTTTCTGCAAACAGATAATGAACTTGATAAACACGGTTTGGATCAATTGAAAGAACTTGCGCCAATTTATAGGAGCTATTTGGAATCACATAGCCCAGCTCCCTTTCACAAGTCACATCCATAAACGGAACGTGCTGAAAGTGATTGGATAGTATCTTGTACATACCCGGACGACGGCATTTAAACTGCGGATCCATCAGGAAATATTCCATATTCACCGCAAGATACTCTTTGGGATTTTGCAGTTCATAAAGATCCGGAGTTCGTTGATTCAGACCGTTGTCTGCCTGCCCAGCCCAACCTGCCACTTGCAGAAAGTAAGGATTCTTAGAGAACGACGTGGTCATGTTTTCATAGTATTTGCAGGCATAGGGACGAGCACCATCACGTATACGTTCTTCTTTGGTCTTGGGAAATTTGGTATCACAGCGTCTGATCATTTCTTTTTCAGAATCACTATGAACATTGGCGAAGTCATACAAGTGAGTGGTTTCATGCAATACTGTCGCAAGAATTTCGGCGTACATGTTTTGATGCTTGCGATCAGTCTTTTTGGAATTAAGGGGGCCCTTGACGATTTCAGCCAGAGTGCTGTTATCCAGAGTCAGGTCTCTGCGATTGTAGCTCGCAGCACCCAAAGCAGATTGCAATCCAAAGGAAGGAAGCTTGGCAAAACGAATTTCAACAGTACTTAATGCCGATTTCAAAGTTTCAGGAAGCTTTTGTTCAGCTTGCTTCAATAACGCCTGAACAGCGACCTTTTGTGATGAAGAAAGTGGAGTCACCAACTGGTATTCAAAAGCCTGGGCCGAAACCACAGAAAACAGTGGAAGGGAAAAGGCCAGTAAATGTATGAAGTTTGGTTTTTTCATCATTCCCAGGAACCTTCAAACTCCCTGCCACAGAAAGGCTTTCTCAAATAGAACCAATCGGTTATAAGCCTTTGGGGATGCTTTAAAGATGAACAGGTGCCGGTTTTTGGCAGCTATTTTAGCTTCAAAATCTCTTCAGCAATTTGCAGATCAGTTGCAGAGGTTCTATTGACATGGCGAACAGCTTCAAGAGCCGCTTGCAAGCTAGGCCCGCGTACTTGGCCCTCTGATGCAATAAACATTGCTGCATCATCCTGAGCACCCATCAATATGCGTTTGTAGTCTTCGTTCGCTTGATTAGCCTGAGTGATTTTAACGGATGTAGTGATCTCAATTGCCATCGCATTCATTGACAGAGCCGTGACTAGAACAAATAAAACCGTTTTCATTTTGCATCCTTCCCATATTAGCTTGAGCAGTATTCAGCTGATCCGTTGTTCTATTTGCAACAGACGGACCACCCGGGAATTTCGCTGAACTCGATCCGGGCTGCTCAAAGTATCGACAGCAGCCCAAAATTGGAAACAAAAATCTGATTATTGCGCACTTGAAACCAGCAAAGCCTCAAGCTGCGCAAGTTGCTTTTCTTCTTCTTTCAGACGTTCTTGTATAGGGGCCGGTACCTGCCCCTCTTGAAGCGTACCCAAACCTTGAAGGTGGTAACGAACTTCACTCAGGCGTTTATGGATTTTGTTTTTTGCCCAAACATATACTCCAACGGAAGCATACTCTTCAGTAAACCAAACCTTGGAAATGTATTTTGCATCCTGCAATTCGTCCACTTTGGAGCTCCCACCAAAGTGCCCCCATACCATTTGTGCGACAAACTGCACACCCAGGATGATCAGGAATAGAATCACCAGTTGTAGACTTTTTTCCTGATAAGCCGTCATCTCTGCCGTGTATCCCATATTCATGGTCACACGCACTTCACCGGCCAGCAAAAGCCCCATGATAACACCTGCAATGGACGCCAATGAAAACTGCATCCCCACACGACGGCAATCCTGATTCAAAGCTCGTGAATGCCACCAGAAAAGAAGCATGCGACCGATACGTTCACCGGCAATCAATGCAATAGCCCCATTGATAGAAATCACATTCACAAAAACCAACGACAAAGCCAACACCAGAGACCAGAACTCCACACGCACAACCAAACTGATCACGATTGCTGCCAACATAATGGAGGCAACGGCCGGGAAACGCCCATCAGCCAGGAAAAAGGCGAAATCACTTTGCCCCAAAGCCATAATCAGGACGTTGGAGTTTTTTAGCATCAACTCCCCGCCAATCAAAAAGATGCCCGCGCCCAGAATCCATTTCAGAATAGTGCGAACATTGGGAGTCATCACCACGGAAACAAGTCCCAAAAAGCAAAGCCCCAACAAGAACGAGCCATTAAAGTTTAGGAAAAGCATCCCCAACAATGCCACCCACCATGCACCCAGTGTGGACAGACACATCACCAAAGCACTGGAGCGCAATCCTCCAATACGCAGATTGTACATCGCCAATCCTGCATACAGTGACTTTTGCGGGGACACGTCCAGCAGGACCACATCAAGGCAGTACTGAAACATCTTGATCATCTTGGGTTGATCCAGATTCTTATCCAAAAAAGATTTTTGAAAGTTCTGAAAAAGCTGAGCCGCATTTTTCTGCGACATCGTCAGACCGAACATCATCAGGACAAAACTACCCAACCACATAAGAATCATAACGAACCACCTTTCCCTCAAAGGAGTGAATCACTCCTGGCAGCAACTGCTCGGCATGGATCGGTCTTTTCACCACCACACGGCGCACAGGCCACTTCAATGCTTCCTTCAAAACTTCCGCAGCGTCGTCATCGTGCCCCACCAAATCGCGGAATACGACCATCTCTTGTTTGGGTAATGAGGACTTCTTTTTATGCGGATACATCGGATCAAAATAAATGGAATCGATTTCAATATTGCCTTTTTGTTCGCGCAAAAATTCCAGACTGTTGGCAAAATGAAGCTGATAGGATTTCAAATATTCCTTTTGAGTACTTTCGAAAGCTTCGCTCAATAATGCATACAACACGGGCGAGCGCTCGACTCCCGTCACTTGAAATCCCAGTTGAGTCAAAAACACACTGTCGATCCCCATCCCCACAGAAAGATCCAAAACCTTCTTGCAGCCCTTGGCTGCGCCCAGTGCTTTGGCGATAATCTCCTGCTTGCCGCGATGACCTTTGCGTTCGTAATCCAGATGATTTTCGTCGAAATTGATCTCCAGCTTTCGCTTGTCCTGATCGCGCACGTACACGCGATCGCCTTCAACGTTGAAGCGGAAATAGTAAGGATCCAATGAGGGAGGATTTAACGGACAGCCAAGGAATTTCGCCCAATGCTGTCCTTTTGCAAGACCGGATTCATCTGCAACGACGCAGATGTTTTTTATCTGGTCAGAAACAGATACCAAAGACATTCAAACACCCACAGTCCAATAGTGAATAAGAACAATGTGAAACCGTATTTGAAGACCTGGCGAACATCGCCGCCCACCGGACTGGAAAGTGCCTTTAGCTTGGCAATGAAACTAAAGGACAACAGCACCAGGGCTACGCTGACGTAAACTCCCCAATACTTTCCGGCATAAACCGCATGATAGAACAAATTAATAACCAGGTAGACAAACCACCAAATGGCAATCAAACGGCGCGAGCGATCAAAGCCCAGCCAATTGACGGTGTTACGGAAGCCCGCTTGGGAGCTTGGCAAAATATTGATGAAATTGCGCAAGTGAACCACAAACAAAACTGCCCAACCCCAGACAACGCCAATCCACAGGGATTCAATATCGTAGGGTGCTCCCATCGACAGTTGATAGGACACGGTCAAAAGTGGTCCGAACAACAGGAACAGACAGATCTCACCACCAATTTGGTATTTGAAGGAAACACGTTTTTGAAACTGTGCCCACAATCCAATTATCGCAGCAGCCACCACCAGGTAGGCGACATCGGTGTAAGTCACCATAACCGGCACTGAGCATGCAAAAGCCAACAGCAGGAAGACTGTGGAAAGAGTTTTAATGTGTGCTGCTGTCGTCCAGCCATTTTGAATGGCCCGGCTGCCACTGCGCTCTAAGATCCGATCCACCCCGCGAATATGGTCGGTGTAGTCGTTGCGCAGATTCACGGAAATAAATGCGAAAATCAAACCCACTGTCGCGATCACAGTTGAAATCGGATCACGCAATGTTTGATCAGCAATATTTTTTGTCAAAAGCAGAAACAAAGGAACCAGGATGAACAGAAAACTTCTGATCTTGATGGTTTGCAGAATTCGCACCAGACGTGGAGGAAACTCCAGGGAGCTGACCGGTACGATTTTAAACGTCACCGTCTCCGAAGCAGAGTTCACATTCAAAGTCTGTACAGGCAAGGCGCGTTTTTCTTTCGAAAACGTGCCCAGCAAATACGATTCAAACTGTGGGGAACTCTTGCTTAGAGTAACGAACTCATTCACGAAGAAGGCTTCCTTCTCCAGTAAAGAATTTCTGTCAGTGGACGAAGCTGATCGATCAGTTTTTCCTCACCAGGCTTCAAATGTTTTTTCAAACGCTCAAGGTGATGGTCGTACATGGCGATCAGGGATTTGTTCATTTCATCAAAGGCCTGCACCTTTTGATCAAAGACGTCTTTGCCACCGATACTTGCGTAGTACTGTTCCAGGTTTTTGGATTTTACGATCTGATCAATTTCCTGACGGGAGCGACCGGAAGTGATGTAAGCACCAAATGAGTTCAGATAACCTGATTTCAAATCACCCAGGATCGCCTTGCCCTCTTCGTTACGGATGTCATAGTCCAAAAGATCATCGGAGCGCTGGAACAATTGTCCCAATAGCGTGCCCATCTCTTCCAGGATCTGATGAAGTTCAGAATCGTAGCGCTCCTGTGCAATGAATGGTGCACGAATACACCATTTGAACAAAGAAGCTGTTTTAAGATTATGAATGCGATCCAACTGTTCAAGAGTGACGAAGTAATCACCCACGACTGAATCCTGCAACCACTCCCCTTCTAAAAGGTCCGAGATGATTTCAGCTGTGTATTGAACCAGTTTGATATTGCCGTGACCGGAAAGGTTCACCATCACACGCGCCAGCAAGTAATCACCGGCAAGAACTGCGTATTCAGGTGTGTACTTCATCCATGCCGTGGTTTTTCCGCGGCGAAGATGGGAGCGATCAATCAAATCATCATGCAACAAAGATGCGTTGTGGATGAACTCGATCGTTTGCGCCAGCAGATGCTCGGACTTTCCATCCAGAGAAATGCTTGAAGCCATCATACGAATCAATTTCGCGCGGAAGCCTTTGCCTCCAGAAAAGAGATCATCATAAAGCTTATTCAGCTTTGGTAAGTAGGCAGGGAAATCCCTGGAATCATAGACTTTCAGATCAATGACATTGCGCGACAATTGAGACTCCTAATGAGGCCCCAAAATGCTGATATTCGCGCTTGCTGTCAAGGGCAGAACAGTCTTAAAGTTCCAATCATTATGAATAAAACCTTCCGAACGAAAAAGACCCTGACTTTCAGGGAAGCGGACCCCGCTAAAATCATGTTTTTTGGGAATATTTACGGGATTGCCCACGACACCTTTGAGCAGTTCATCGTGGATGCCGGCTATACCTGGAAAGAGTATTTCAACGGTCCCGACTATGCGATTCCTCTTCGTCACTCTGAAGCCAATTATCTGGCTCCCTTTTTCCCGGGTGAGACTTATGAAATCGCCGTCAATGTGGCAAGTTTCGGTGAAACTTCGTTCAAGATGAAGTATGTGTTCACTCAAGGTTCCAAAACTCACGCCGTGGTTACAATGGTTCATTCGGTTTTGGATATGAAGACCAAACAAAAAGCAGCGATTCCGGCACTTATGAAATCGCGCTTGGAACCTTATTTGGAGCAAAACTAATGGAAGAGTTTCAATTTACAGGCAAAGAATGGTGGCGAGAGGGCGTGCGTTTTGAATGCACGGGTTCCGGCAAATGCTGCACTTCCCACGGCGAGTATGGCTTCGTTTATCTAAACCTTGAAGACCGTCAGCGTTTTGCAAAACATTTGAAAATCAGTACTTCCGCTTTCACGCGCCGCTACTGCGAAAAAACTGGCGGCATCTGGCATTTGAAAGAAGACCCTAAAAATACCGACTGCATGTTCTTAAAAGGCAAGGGCTGCGGAGTGTATGAAGCACGCCCCACTCAGTGTCGTACTTGGCCATTTTGGCCGGAAGTCATGAATGCCAAATCATGGGCGAAAGACGTTAAAGCCTTCTGCCCTGGAGTGGGTCGCGGCAAACTGGTTCCTGCTGAAAGCATCGAGCGCCAATTGCGCGAGCAAATCGAAAGCGAAAAGGGTTGGGGCAAATAACCAGCCAATTCGATACGCCGTCGAAGATTGAATCAAAGCCCCGTCTCACCCTGAGACGGTAATCTTACAATCTGAAAGTTTCTCAATCTAAGTCTTAAGACCAAAGCTTAGCATGTCGAAGAGTATTCCATGATGAACGTAAGTGGAAAATCACTCTTACTTATAATGCTTTCTGCAGCCTTTTTATCCGGATGTAAAGATCCGGAGGTGGCGGTTTCAACATTGGGCCGAAAACTTGCGGCACCCGTGTTATCCAGCTCCAGTCCTTTTGATCAGGACATGGAGGAGCAAGGCTACGTTCGCATTTCAGGTTCTTGCGATACTCGTGTGGGGCCGGTCGTAATTGGCTTCACTGAGGACTCGTTTCATTCTCCACCGACTTCTCCAAATACTTCAGGTACATCCCTTGGCAGCATCACCAACGACTCCGATTGCTCTGACGGATCATTTGATATTTATCTGACTTCAGCAGACCTATTAAGTATCTGGGGCATTGATGCAACTGATGATAACGATGATGTCGAGCACATCCTGATCAAAGGCGAAACCTGGTTTGGCGACACACGCACTTTGACGATCACAAACAATCGCACTCCAGGCAGCGGAAATACCATCGCCACACACGTGACTTTAAGAAAAGTCTTTCCTGCTGATTTTGCCGGTGCCGGACAGTGTGAAATGTTCAATGCCTATGCAACTGATTCCAATGGCAATGAAACGTCGACAAACACCGCTGTCACATTTGCAGTTCAGGATTCAAGAAGCTCCGGAATTAATTATTATTTGAACGGAACTGATTGTACGAACTCAACTCAGTCCGTGTCCTCTCTTTCGATCCCAGCCAAACAAGGCATGATCACTTTTTACGCCCGCATGCCGACATCACCTGTCGACTCTATCATTGGCTTTACTCCAGTGATTATGAGTGGCGGACTTCAAGCTGCTGCAGCGACAAATGTAACTTTACGTGATCCTGCTTCAAATCGTCGTTTTATCGCACTGATTGATGCTCCCGGGACGATTTACAAAAACGTCTGCCAGCCGATCACCCTACAGCGCATGACCTACTCCAAAAACTCTGCATATGAAACTGCCAGCCTGACGGTGGATGTCGCTCCGTCAGATGCCAAACTGGAGTTCTTCACAGAGAACGATTGTAATGCAAGCTCCAAAACATCCTCAATCGTATTTGGACCAAGTATTTCGAATGCTACAACGTACATAAAATACAATTACAGCGGAGCCTCATCAAACAATCAGGTTAAAGTTAACTTGAACTACACGGTTTCTGACGTTAACTACGACAACCCTGCTTACGTGGTAAGAGTCGATCTTTCTAATGATACGGTCGTGGCGAAAATTGACTTAGGCGGTCCATCCAACATCAGCCGCAGCCAATGTGCCATGTACAAAGTCAATTTGGCTAATAGTAGTTGGACAGCTGTTCCGGCTGACCAGACCTATATCGTCTCAGTCACCAGCACAAATACAATGGCTGGCTTGCAGCTTTATGAAGATGCAACATGTATCAACTCAGTCAGCAGTTTGACTATCCCCCAGGGGCAGTTGAACAAAACTTTTTATGTTAAATCAACGGCAGCTCAAAATTCGTCCACGCAAGTAACCGTGTCCACGAGCTCCTTGACTTCAACTCCACGCGGAATTTCTGTCAGCGTAGAGGCGATGTATTACGTCCACAACCTAGCCGTTTCCAACTCACCTTTACGTGACACATGTTCTTGGATGACACTTTCATACCTAGATGCTTACAACGTGCAAATCCCGGCCAGCACTCCCATTCAACTGTCGTTCTATACAACTTCTGCAGGGGCCAACGGCAAAGTGCAATTCTATACGGATGCATCCTGTTTAAATCCATATCAGGAAAATACAGTGTTTACGGTAAACCCTTATGGGACCTTTGACTATAAGCTATATATGAAGGTTGATGGCAGCTATACGGATACAATGCTAAATCTGACCTTGAACACTTCGGGAGCGCTCTTTACCGCGCCACCGTTCAATTTCTACTTTAATTTACCTATCCCTTAAACTTTCTTCTTCAGCAGTTCCAGGAATGCATCCCGGTCTTTTTCGGGGTGCATGATAAAGGATTCCACTTTGTCGTTTGTGGCGATGGTGATCGCTTGGAATTCATCTTCACAAATATCCAAACAGCTTGAAGTTACTACGCGGATTTTCTTTCCGTCGCCGCTCTCTTTCAGACTTTTCTTATAATACATTTTCAGATTGTCAGCGACGTTCGCCTCTTTCATTCCTGAAATTGATTTACCACACTTGGTGCAAATCATAACAAGAGCATCACTCCAGGGATTATCTTCTTTGCGAATCATGGCTTACTCCTACAATAAATTCTTTAGCTGCTGCCACAGAATCTTGCCTAAATCACTGCGCGGTATCTCTAAAACAGTGTGGCTCTTTCTTATTTTTTCAAACGGCAAAACTTTTGCACTATACGATTCTGCAATCTTGCGATTGGCGTCGTCTGACAAAGTGCTGATCAGATGAATCTCAGCCCCCAGGCGCTCTGAAGGCATATCCAGCAATGTCACCTGCATCACCCATTGGGGATTTAGGTCCATCACCGCTTGTTCAAGCAAAGTCCGAAGTCTTGCGACGTTCGTCCCCTCGCCTCCGATTTTAACATAGTCTTTGCTACGCCCTTGGATTTTAAGCGCTCGCCCCACAACCACTCCGCGATCTTCAGTTGTGAACCAGTTTTCTTTTTTTGGATCCCAATGCTCCATACCTTTTGAGGTGTTTTGCGCATAACAAGTGAACAAGGACTGCGCTGTCACTTCCAAAAAGCCGGCTTCATTGACACGGGCATCCGCATGGGAAAGCAGCTCAATATCAGGATACTCGAAGCCTGCCAGCGAACCCAAATCCGCCGTCGCGATCTGTGAGGCAGTTTCGGTCATTCCATAGCTTGGCAAGAGTGGCCAACCCAAGGCGCGGGCTTTATCAAACAAAACAGAATCCAAAGCGCCGCCGCCCACGACAATAGCACGCATTGAACTAGGAGATTTATAACCCTTCTCCACCAGGTCAAAAACCTGAGTCGGCACCAATGCGGAGAGCGTGCACTTTTCATCAATCAGAACTTGATAGAAATGATCGACATTCCACTTGGAATCTTGAAGAGCAGGCACCACGCGGGCGCCACTTAACAAAGCACGCACCTCAATACCAAAGCCTCCGACATGGAAATGCGGAAGGACTTGGGTCCACACATCAGCTGCAGTTGAATTCAAATGCTTATTAACGGATTCGGCCGACGAGATGATCGCTTTCTTGGAAAGTGCCACCAACTTGGTAGCGCTGGCTGATTCGGCGGTGGACCCGGACGTCGCAATCCATACATGTCCCTTCAATCCGCGCTCTGCCTGAACGGCTTCTGCCAGTGACTTCAGTTTTTGAAAGTCCCCTTGTGGCCAACGCGGATTCAGCAAAATCAGATTTTCGTCGGATTTCAAATCCAGAGCTAATTGAGTTTCTGCCACGTTAAGTCTCTTAGGATCAGATCAAATCCAACCCCGGAACCTTTAATGCTGGAGAAATAAGGACCTGAGGTATTCAAAGTCGCTGAGAACTGATCCATTTGGTAAGATCGATACGTCATGCAACCGGCATCCAGCATCAAGTTGGGATAGTTTTCTTTACACTCCATCGCGACTGCAAGAGCACCCATTGAACCCACGGGATGATCCATGTAACTGGTCACAGTGGCTTTCAGATTAAACTTCTTGCAGCGTTCGATGGCTTTATCGACATCCATTTTCGCAGGCTTAATAACCAGAATATCAAATGGAGCCTTGATCATTTTATCCCAATCAACTTTGTCGTAGGCTGAATCCAGCGCAATTTTGACAAGCTTTTTTGCATCCATCCATGAATCCGGATCAAAAGGAAATGGGTCCTCGACATATTCGATCCACACTTTTTCCTGAGGAGACAGTCCACTGAAAAATCTTTCAAATGACTGCCAGCTGCAGGCGCTGTTAAAATCCAGTCGCATTTTAAATCCAGCTGCTGCAATACGAGTGACAGCATTGGCTTCAGCTGCCAAGTCACGTCCCATTTTCAATTTGATCGTGGAGAATTGAGCTCGTTTTAACTCATCCAGAAATCCAGGAACGATTTCAGCATAATTGGAAACCAGATAGTTGTTACGAACCTTTTCGCCCGAACTTAAAATGGTTTTTCCTTTTTTTCTAAGGTCTGCATCTTTGCGAGCCAGCCAGATCGTTTGCTCCATCTGTGGAGTGATCTTGCCTTTTTTTAGGGCCGCCAATTGATCAGCCAGCATCATATCACCCAGCTCTGGCCAAGGATGCAAATCACCGTAGCCCACGAGTCCTTGAGGCCACTCCACTTTAATCAATGCTCCACTGCGCGGCAGTCCCGCACTCACTGAGTTTAGATTTGTAAAGGGCTTCAAGCTGTATTCGTGGTAGCTCAATTTAATCAAAGTGCAAATCCTAAGGTGATTAAAAGTCCAAAGACCAAGTGCAAGCCGGCAGCTTGCCCCAGAAACTTATTATAAGCAGGACCGGGCTCAGTTTGAAAAACATTTTTTGTCAGTTTCACAGCCAATGGCAACGCGAACATCGAAACGATGGCTGCGATCTTGTAACCCTCAAACCACCAGTAAAGATTTAGTACAAATGGCAGAAACGCCATTGCTGCAATTTCGTAGCGGGAGAATTTGACCCCAAAACGAACGGCCATAGTTTTTTTGTTCACCAGTTTATCACCCTCGCGGTCACGTAGGTTGTTGATGGCAATCAAGGTCGTCGCGTGGAAACCGATTTGCAGCCCCAAAATAAACGCCTCGATCATCCAGTCTCCGGTATTTAGGAAAACCATGCCCATCACGGCCAGCAATCCAAAAAACAAGATCACAAACAAATCACCCAAGCCCAGGTAAGCTAATGGGAACGGACCTGCTGTGTAAGAGTAACCCATCAAAACTGAAGCAATACCGATAATGACGATGGCAACGCCACCTTTCATCACCAAAGGGATCCCACAAGCAATGGCCAAGGCAAAACACAAAGATCCCAATGCCATAACCTGATTCGCGGAAAGGACTCCGGCCTGCGTAATCCGCTGAGGACCGATGCGCTTTTCAGTATCCGCACCCTTTTTGAAGTCCACGGCATCGTTCACCAAGTTCGTGCCAATTTGTATAAGGAAAGATGCCGCCAAGGCGTAAAACAAAACGGCCCCATCCCAGGATAATCCGATGGCTTTCACCAAAGCGGTCGCAGCTAAACAAGGAACCAAGGCTGCTGTCAGGGTTTTAGGGCGAAAAGCTAAAAGAACACTCTTAATTTGACTCATGGGCGCATCATACACTGTTTTTCATGTGACCAAAAGGACTTCTCTATGGCAAAAACGGACTTGGATATCAGAGGGAGAACTTAGATGAACTTAGGAACCGTGATCGCTTTTGTCGCAGGCGCTTTGATCGGCACTTTAATTTCAGGTGTTGTGGTTTATTTCAAATCCAAGGCTCAAGCCATGGCCGAAAAAGCCCAGATGCAAGCCGATGTTCAATCCTTGCAGATGAAGAACGAACTTCTGACGCAGAACCTCCATGAAACCAAGTCCCTCATGAGCGAAGCTCGTAAACAACAAGAAGAGCTTACGAACCGCATGAACGTGCAGTTTGAAAACATGGCGCAGAAAATCTTTGAGGAAAAGTCCGCAAAGTTTGCAGATCAAAATCACAAGAACATCTCATCCGTCCTTGAGCCTCTTAAAGAACGCATCAAAGACTTTGAAAAGAAAGTCGAAGAGTCCTACTCCACGGAACGATCCGAGCGTGGCGTTTTGCGTGGAGAACTGACGAAGCTGATGGAACTGAACAAAGTGATGTCCACAGAAACTCAGAATTTGACCAAAGCCCTTAAAGGCGAAACCAAAACCCAAGGTAACTGGGGCGAGTTGATTTTGGAAAACATCCTGGAACGCTCGGGCCTGCGCAAGGGTGAGGAATACACCATTCAAGGCACAGATATGGATCTGCGCGGTGACGACGGACAAATCCTTCGCCCCGACGTGATCGTGAATCTTCCCGACAGCAAACATCTGATCGTCGATTCAAAAATGACTTTGGTCGCTTACGAACAGTACTCTTCGTCAGAAACTATCGAAGAACAGGAACGTTTCGGTAAATTCCATATCGAATCTCTGAAAAAGCACATTGATGGTTTATCTGAAAAGAAATACCACGCTGCTGATAAATTGATTTCTCCGGACTTCGTGATTCTGTTTATGCCGCTAGAGCCTGCATTCGCATTGGCGTTTAAGCTAAAACCAGACATCTTCCAATACGCTTGGGAGCGCAACATCGCCATCGTAAGCCCTACGACATTGCTTGCGACTCTAAGAACTGTAACAGCCCTTTGGAAACAGGATCGCCAGGAAAAGAATGCTCTTGAAATCGCGAAACGCGGCGGCCTTCTTTACGAAAAATTCGCGAATCTTCTAAAGGACATCCAAAATCTGGGTGAAAAACTAGGGGCCGCACAAAAAGCCCACGAAGAAGTGACCAAGAAACTTTCCGACGGCCGCGGCAACTTGATGGATCAGGTGGAAGACCTGAAACGCCTGGGCGCAAAAACTGAAAAATCTTTGCCCCAATTAGAAACAACATAAACGGTGCCAGGTCCTACTTACGTAAACGGCGAGTCAAGAAGTAGGACATGGCACCTTTTTACTTTGTCATGTGACCCATTGGCCATCCGGTGGCATTTATTTATGTCAGCCACACGGAGCAAAGATGAAATCTAAAAATACCCTTCTAGCAATTGTTCTGCTATTTGCGCCTCTTGTAGTTCACTCGATGCCATTTCCGATTGGGCATGAAGAGGCTTTAATGGCGAACGTTGGCGTGGCCTTACCGGCATCATCAGGTAATTCACTATTCAACCCTGCGGGGTTAGCTTTTTTAACCACAGATGGATTGAGCGTCACGGTCAGTGGGAACGCTCTTGAGCAAATGCGTTTTGAGCTGGATGGTCTGAATGCTGATGATGAGCAAAGTAGTATTCGTCCGACTATTGCGAATATGATCATGCCGATCAAAAAGGGTTATGGTTCCGTGTACGTTTCAAATCCGATTGCAGTAAAAATCCTGCAAAGCCAAATGGGATCAACCGGAACCATTGATCACACACGATTGTCGATCAGCTCCAGCGTTATCAATGCCGGGGCCGCTTATGCTCATCCAATCAATGAAACGTTGGGATGGGGTATTTCCGTAAGTGGCAACTACACCCTTCAGGAAGTAAACGCCTATCGCTATGTGAATGACAGTGTGACGGCAACGACGGAATATGACCACGAGAGACTTAAGAATCTACAGCCCATCATCACTCCTGGAATTCTTTGGGAGGTGACAGACGAATACAATATTGGCGGCGCGATTTCATTTCTTCTGCCGAACATTTTTGCCGAAGGTTTGTCTTATGAGACGAGCACGAATTCAAACACACCAATGAATGTGACTGAAACCTTGGTAATCTATAATCCAAGCACTACACCCTCGCTAAAGCTTTCTGTAGGACAGCTTCTTAAGGCCTTTAATCAGGAATTTCTGCTGGATATTAACTACAGCAGTTTTTACGAAGAAAAAGATGCGCAGGGAATAACTCGCACAACGAATGAACTAAAAGATTTTGGAATTGGCTGGCGAGGCAGTTCATTTAAAAACTTGAAGCCCCTGGCGGGAGTGTCCTATTCAGATCAAGGACACTCGGATGCTTACTTATACACTGCAGGCATTACGGTTCAGCATCGTCAAAATCTAAGCGCTGTCGGTGTTTACTATCAGAAAAACAAACCCAAGCGCGAAGACACGTCCCCATATGACGGGATTGGCATCGTGTTTTCGTCGAACGTTATATACTAGTAAATCACATTCGACGAAAACATCAGGCCGACAGTACTGTTGGGTGTGGAGTTTGCCATTTTGGGTTGGTTCCTTTGAAAGTAAGCGCCCAACACAAGTTCATTGGAACGTTCGTTGATGATGACTCCACCTGTATAAACATAATTTTCAGCAGTGGTTGTACTTCCGTATGAAAACCCAAGAGCTGGCTTCCATCTTTCTTTACCCGATGGTTTCCAGCCAAGATTGTAGATCCAAACCTCAGGTGAAGTATCGGAGACGCCGCCCTCACCCTTATGTTCGTAAGATCCAGTATAGTTTACATTCAGTAGAACATCTGAATTCAGTACCTGAAACATCTGTCCTAGAGACAGAGAATAAGACATCGGCGTATCAGACTTATAACTGCTGCTGGAAGATTCCACGTCGGTTGGAGTACTGGAATTTGTGGAAGAGGTAAATACTTGATGATCCTGGCACCTTTTAGCGGACGCCGCTGACTGAATCGGGATCTTGGGCGGATGGCGAAGCACGGTGATCCAATGCCAATTTGACTTTACCCGAATTAATTGCCTCTTGGATACGACGGGAGGAAACATTGAAGTGATCCACCTCTTCAGGTTTTGCACACATGGTTTTCATCGCCATTAATTTTTTATTTAATTCGACTGCATCGGCAATTCGCAATTCATTCACAGCGACGTTGCCGTTCGTGATGGCGAAGCTTTCTTTGCCGCGCAAAGTGATCTTTTCAAGCTCCCCTTGAATGCCCTTCTGGCCGCCGGATTCGCTGAAGAACACCTGCTGCCCCGTTGGCAAAGTATCAATGACCAAACGGTCTTTACCCTTCACCTGAGCGACTTCCCCAGTGGAGCATTCAAGCAAAATTGGATCCGATGTATTCTTGTACCATTTAAATCCGAAATATCCCCCCACAGGAATACCCGCATCCCCGAGAGTCGCCGAAGCGCCGATCACAGTGAACAAAGTGGCATAGACAGGATCTGTCGTACTGGCCAGCTTGCGCGTGGAAAGATTCAGCGGGAAATTCAGCTCAGGGAACTGCTTCCATGCTTTGCGCATGTTTTCATAATTCGTGCGTACGCTTTTGCCGGGATTGTAAACGAAGCTCACGGCCTGATAGGTGAATTCAGCAGCGGTTTCACCAACGATCAATGGCTCATTCAAACCCGCCATGCGGATCTTATTGCCGTCGAATTCCAATTTTGGAAAAGGCTGATTCAAATCGATTTTTTGGGATTTAAAAATATCACGACTGCCCTTTTCGAACTTGTCGTTACCTGTTGCCGCTGTCACCACACCCAAAGCAGATTCCCAGTTTTGAACTTCCCAGAACAAAGAAATATGAGGCACGGTGGATGCCATCGCTGGCAACGTCATCGTTAAAGTTAGACTGCATGTGAGCAGTAACAAAGAACCCCAAAATCTCATCTGGAAAAATCCTCCGCAAGGACCAAAAGGATAACATGCTTATCAGAGGAGAAAAGGCTTTTCGCAGGGTAATAAAAAAGGCTTCAATCTTTAGTTCGATTGAAGCCTGTTCCATGTAACTCGGTTTGAGGAAATCTTAAAGTTCAGCGTCGCGGATCACGTTAAGTTTCGTAGCAACATCAATCCCTGTGGATTGATTTTTGATCGCAACCGCCGGGTTTTGTACTACACGTTGTTGCAACTTCGTGAAGATCGGCTCGCGGATCGCCAGGTTATTGTCCTGAAGCACACACTGACGAGCGATTTTTTCATTCACATTGATAACCACTGGGGCTTTCAAGTTTGCTGTCATTTGCGTTGGATCATCTGGGATAGTCACGATAGAGAAGAAGCGAGGCTTGTCAGCCGCAGTCAGCTTGATCGCTTCCATATCACCTTTGGTAAGGTTTGCTTTGTATGCCGGGGCAAACAACTCAGGCTCAAGAACCGGGAATGCGATTTGCGCTGATTCGCAGCTTTGCAACCAAGCGAAGATTTCATCACTCGGATCATCGAGAAGAACAAACTTTCTTAGATCCGCAAAACCCAAAAGGCCTTCTGGAAAAGTCAGAACATCTTCTTGTTTCAGCTCAACTTGGCCGAATCTCGATGTTGAAATGATCATTCAATTCCCCCTCTAAACAAAGCGGACCTACCCTTATCTTAGACACGCCAGGATACAATATGGGTAAGTACACCTATAAATCTGGACCTAAATCCAGGGAGACTCAATACAATTTAATGAATTTGACGCGCAACAAAGCGCCCAGTGCGGGAAGTGCCTGACCGGCACATCCCCATAGAGACTATTAAGGCTTTAAAAGCTTAGCGACAGAGCGAGTCTTGTCAGCAGAGACGTCAGCAGATTGGACGTTTTGGTCCTGAATCGCAGCGTAAACTTCTTCGCGATGAATTTTTGTATCTTTAGGGGCTTCGATTCCTAGACGAACCTGTTTCCCTTTGATTTGTACTACTCTGATCTTAATGTGATCATCGATAGCGATGCTTTCACCCAACTTCCGTGTGAGAACCAGCATGACAACTCCTTTTGCTGCAGTCGTTATCGGTAAAATTTAGCGGAACTGTAGGTATTATTTTTATCTTAGAAAGTCAAGAAGGCTTGGTTGAATTAGCTTCCCCGACGTTTCGAGAGTCGCCTTAAGGGTGCTATCGGTTTTATTGATATCGGAAATAACCTGGAAGGCATCCGCATCTTCCAATTGGGACGCCGTCGTTTTGTTATCCACGATCGCCTTTTGCAGGGAATCGACCGTGTTATTTACTGACATAATTCTGGACCCAACCTCAGAACGAGCCAGAACTACTTGGGAAATCGCCTGATCCATCAAGTCCAGAGACTCTTGGACACCGGCCTTGTCATTGGCTCTGAGACTGGTTTCCAAGCCCCTTAGGATGTTGAAAAGGTTCACCCCTTGGGATCCGCTAACCGGGTCTTGCTTGTGCTTATTATTGGCTGAAAACTCACTTGCGGGACCACGAGTCATCAGGAAATTGCGCTCCATGTCTTTATTTTTCTCGATGCGCTCAATTTCTTCCTGCTGGAATTCTTTGACCTCGTCAACGGTCGTCGGGGTCTCATAACGAGGGCGAACCACGCCATCCCCGTCCAAACCACGTCCCGTGAAAACCTTATTGCCGGCGATATTCATGGCCACAAAGGAGTCTTTGTGAGTCTGAATCTTCATATCCCCGTCGTCGCCGTAGTAATTACCTTCATGGTCAAAGGGAGTCGTTTGAGTTTTATAACCCGCAAACACAAAACGCTCACCCAATTTGCGATTTCCGATTTGTACGGCCTGATTGTAAATCTGTTCGATTTCAGAAGCCGTCACCATGCGAGTTTCAGCGTTACCGCTGGCATCATTCGACTGACTGACTGCAAGTTCTTTGGCGCGAACCAGGATATCGGACAACTCACCCAGTGATTGATCCGAAAACTCCAGAAAGGATTTCGCGTTATTGATATTTTTAATGAATTGGGTATTCCCGTGCTCTTCCGTACGAGCGGCAAGCACGCGAGCTGAAGACAACGGATCATCCGAAGGTTTGTTGATACGCTTTTGAGTTGCGGCTTGGTTCTGCAAATCAGACATGTCTGAGCGATTCTTGCTCACATTCTTATTTACCTGATTAAAAGCCATTTTATCCGCGATTCTCACGTCTCTACCCTTTTTTTACTTCTATAGTCGCTTCAAGTTAAGAACAGTGTCGAACATCTCATCCGCAGTTTTGATCAAACGCGCAGATGCATCGTAGGTTTTTTGGAACTCGATCATTTTCGTTGTCTCTTCATCCAAAGAAACACCACTGATTGACTCCCTGATGTTGGTCAACTGGCTCATAACGTTCTTCTGGGATTCCTGGGATTTGATGGCTCTTTGAACCATGGCACCGACTTGACCCACTTGCGTGTTGTAATAGTCGTCCATCGTCGCCGTATCACCATCCATCACCTGCTTGTATTGCAAAGCCGAGATCACGTTTGCGATAGTATTATCACCAGCTGCGTCCGGGCGGGAAGCCGCTGCGATTTTAGAAACGTCATTAAAGATTGTCTTGTTCAAAGCCATGTTGGTCGCTGCACCTTTGACACCATTTGGTTGTTCAAAGAACAGAACGCCGTTCTTACCATGACGGTCAAAACCTTCGATATGTGCTTTATTCACTTCAGTTGTTAATGTGTATGCCAACTGATCCACGTGACCAATCAAATCTTCAATCACCTGATCACGAACATTCAATGCACCACCGATACGACCACCGGAAATCTGTTCAGTCACATTGGCCGGAGTTCCCGTACCATGATAGAAAATTTCCATACGGTCACGAGTGTCAGTTTGACGGGCTCTTAATTCAGAGGAAGATGTACCGGAAACCAGGATCGCAGTACGACCCGAAGTCACAGATACCATTCCGTCTTTACCTTCAGCCCAAGTGATATCGATTTTATCGCCCAGTTTTTTAAGCAATAGGTCACGACGGTCACGTTCGTCATTGGCCGGAATCTTGGAGACTTCCACCGTTTGAATTTTTTCATTCAAATCAGCGATCTCTTTGGTGATCTCATTGATCTCACCAACTGTGGTTTTAATTTGCGCATCCAGGTCTTCCTGAACACCGCGCAGTTGGGACGTTACGCGAGCGAAGTCCTTAACCATCCCTACCGATGCCTCGCGCACCATTGTACGGGATGCCAGCGATTCAGGATTATTGGAAAGTTCACGGAAACCATTGAAGAAATCAGTCACATACTGATTCAGGCCCTTGTTATTCTGTTCGTTATAAACCTGCTCTACGCGAGAAAGAGCATCTGCACGGGAATCTTCATACCCCATGCTCATGCCTTCTTTTTGAATCTGTTTTTCCAACCAAGGATTATTTACGCGAGTCACGACGCCGGCACGGGCACCCATACCGATTTGCAAACCACCCTCACCAATAGGAACGTTCGAAAGAAGTTCCACTCTTTGACGAGAGAAACCTTCCGTGGATTTATTGGCGATGTTATGACCTACAGTTTGCAACGCTGTCTGAGAATTCATCAGCGATCGCTTACCCGTGTCCATCATTGCCGAAATCTTCGACATTCTGTCTCCTAGAGATCGCCATCCTGGCAATCTGTGGGTGTGGTTCGTTTCTCACTCAAATATCAGGCTGAGTGAAAACCTGCTTCGTTATGCTTCCTTGCTGACGAAGTTCCCGGAAACCTGCGGGCCGGATTTGTAACCGCCCTTTTTTTCGTAAGTTTTCTTACCGGACAAAGTTTCTTTAATATTATCCAAAGCGCCATTCAAAGTGCTAAGAGCTGTCTGTGCGTGCTCTTCATTGGCTTTGTTGATATCCGTGATACGTTTGATCAACATATCCAAAGCGGCATGCTGTGTGCGCAGACGATCTGCTGCGGTTGGATTGAAAGCCATTTTCTGAGCCAGCTCCAACAAACGAGGATTCTCAACATCACCGCCCACGATACCCGCAAGATCCATTGCATAACGGGAACGCAGGGAATCCTGAGCTCTTAGTTTGTATAGCAACTCTTCTTTGATTGAATTGTTTTCGTCCAATGCCTCACGGTCCGCACGGATCAGGATTTCCTTTTCCTTACGAACAAGATCAAGAAGAGTGCGATAAATTTTTGTTAGTTCTTCAAGATTGGCTTCGAGCTTCTGAAACGCTCTTTCTGCTACTGCTACGTCCATTGTACTTTTTCCTTCCTCCTTCGCTGAAGCTTCGGCGGACAGGCCGCATGTGTCTTCAGGAGGTTTCTTGGATAGTTCCATCAGTCATCCTTGGCTGGTGGTGGGAGTGTATTATCGTGTGACTCCCGCACACTGTGAGTTTCTAAATTAGAATTTCAGGTGTTCGTCAACCATGCGGTCAGCGATAGACTTGGCGTCAACTTTGTAAGTTCCTTTGTCGATCATATCGCGGAACTTCGCAACTTTCGCTTCATCAACATCCGGAGTGTTCATTGCCAACTCCTTGATGCGTTTTGCTTCTTGAGCACGAGGAGACAATTCCACTTTCGTGGATTCATTTTGTGCTTGTGCTTCAGTCAATGCATCAGCTTTTGCATTATTAATTTTGCTTGCAGCATTCCCTGCTACGCCTGCAGCTTTGTCGGATTTACCAGCATCAGTAAGGTTCAAATTTTGACCTACTTTATTGTGCGTAATCTTCATCGACAGCTCCTCTTTCTTGAGTGTTATAAAACACTCTTTCTATTCTTAACATAGTACCATAACGAGACATTTCTACCAAATCATTCTGAGACAGTTTGTTGTCCTGTCGAATGGTCTGGTTCCACCGTCCAATACAAGCTTTTTGCGTCTGAGCTCAAAATCCCAAGGGTCTCGCCAGCTTGCACCTTTTTACCTGTCTCAATTTGAGACATTTGGCCCTTAAACACGACCTGACTTTTTAGACCATTGTCGTGCTCAATTTCCACCATAGTTTGGTTATCCACCAAGTTACGCACAGCCCGCAAAGTCCCGCCCCATGGGGCTTTCACCTGATTTTCATCTGCCTGAACCGCTTGTGCACCAGCAACCGGAGGCGCTGTGCGTGAGATGCGATATGACATTGAATCTGCACTACGACCAGGATGACGAAATTGTCGCGCAGTAAAATTACTCTTATCATCCAGAGCCAAAGGACCCATGGGCTTCAGTTGATTTTTTTTAATTCCAAGTTGCGCACCATAACGATCAACCAACTGATCATAAATCAAATTGGAAAGACCAATGCCACCCTTCTCACTCCACTTATCAACATACTCACCATCAAGCTGCTCCCGAAAAATCTTCTCTGCCTGATTCACCTGAATAAATCCACTCTCATGAACCGTCGAGCGCATGGCCTTCATCATCTCACCCAAAAAATGTTTCTCATACATCTTAGAAACATCCCGCAACTTCTCATCCGCCGGCTTCTGCTTAGGCCGATTCATAAACCGCGAAGGCAAAGCCTGCACACCACCAGCCTTCTGCTGCAACGGCACATCCATAACCTCGCCCCAAGATTGCAAAGCAATCAAGGAAGCAATCAAAACAACAAAGAACGAGGATTGACGAAGAAGGGCTCCCAGCGGAGCTTTTATCAAGTTCCGCAGTGCTGTGGATAAAGTAGAAAAAAATGAAAACATCGAGCCACTCATCATACTAAGTGAATTGAACCGTCATGAGCGAGGACTGTCCGAAGAGAAAAGCTCCGCTGGGAGCCCTTCTTCGCCAATCCGTCGTCGTTATGTTGAGAAATGTCGAACAAAAAAGAGGAAGAAAAAAAGGGGAGTTGAGTCGGAGAATCATGTGCATCCTGCACTTGACTCTTTAGAGTGTAGCTTCGGCTCAATTCGGTCACTCCGTGACCTTGCTGATCTTTTGCTTCTGTTTCCTGCGAGAAAACTTTGACTCTTGACCATCCATGGTTCGCGATCTCTTCCTCACCCTCCCCGCGTCTTAAACACTTCCATGTGTTCAAGACATATAAATTAAGTTTATTAAAAGGTGCGTCATTATGAAACAAAAATTTCATAGTACGTCGAGTTCTCCATGCAAAGCCCCTGCGGCTTTAATGGACTGAAGTATAGTAATCAGGTCTTTAGGCGTGACGCCCATCTTGTTCAGAGCCTGTACTAACTCCCCAACGCTGACACCCGTTTCAAGAACCGCCACTTTTTCATCGACAGTTCCTTTTTTGCCATCACTCACTTTCACCGCCAAGGATCCATGAGAGATCGCAACTTTAGAAATCTTCACCTTGTCACCGATCACGATTGTGCCGGTTTTTTCATTCACCACCACTCGTGCTTTCATATCCGGATTGATGTCAATGGACTCAATCGTCGCAAGTAATTCAACGCCGCGATTTTCATAAGCAAACGGTGTGATGATATCAATCGTGCCACTGTCTTTTGCCGAAGCGTAGTGACCACCCAGTTCCTTGTTGATGGTTAACACTGAGCGCGCCGCAGTGGTGAAATCAGGATTAATCAAAGTCAGACGATACATTTTGCGACTCGCAAAATCGGCCGACATATCTCTCTCAATTGTTGCGCCATTTGGAATTCTTCCAGAAGTTGTATGAGCATCCTTCGGATCGCCACCCATAATGATCGACCCCTGAGCCACTGCATAGACTTCGTCATTCGCTGCGCGAAGTGGAGATTGCAATAGCGTACCCCCAGCCAGCGATGAAGCATCACCGATTGCACTGACCGTGATATCAATCGGATTTCCCGATTTACCGAATGCTGGCATGGTTGCTGTGATAATAACCGCAGCCACGTTCTTACTGGTGAAATCCTGATTTTCAAGCTTCACACCCAGTTTATCAAACATTCGAACCATGGACTTGCTCATGAATTCGTTCTTGCCGTCACCGGTGCCTTTAAGACCAACCACGATACCGTATCCGATTAACTGGTTCTCGCGCACACCACGGATCGAGGCGATATCCTTCAAACGTGCCGCTTGGGCCACTTCAACAGAAGCCACAAGCAAAAGCATTCCCAAAGAGATGATTTTAAAAACTTTATTCATTTGCGGTGTTCCTTCTGATGCTTACGACATCATACTGAGGATCAAGTAGTTTTCCTGAAGTGATGCCTTCGTCGTTGAAGTCCTCGGGACGCAACAACCCAGTCAGGATCACTTTGTATTCACGCTTTCCGATCATGAAGGGCTGTTGACCTTTCACGCGGTAATTTCCATCAGCAAGTTTTTCGACAATTTTGGAAGGGATATTCTGAACATCAGCCAAGGCATTGTCTTTGCCATCCGCTGCAGGCGCAGAAGCTGCTGGTGCCGGAGCTGCTGCCGCCGGAGCACGACCGCCCTCTGCATTCGCAGCCAGGCCATTACCAAGTGGCGCTTGTGTTCCTTTTTCCTGCTCTTCCAACTGTTTCAAAAGATCTTTGATAACACTGACTTTGGTTTCAACCTGCTTTTGAGCTGAACCATCGAGCTTCACGTTCACCATATCGCCTTCACGACGCATTTTGTTTTGGGCAAACAAGTAAGCGCCCTGACCTTCCATCACCCATGCGGAGCCCGCATTTGATTGAAGCTCTGATTCATCTTCCATGCGATTTTTCGTCATTCGTTTATATTGACGATCTGTCGGCACTCGAAGATTCGTGGAATCAGAATATTTTGGGGCCTTGCTGATTTGCTCCAGGGGCTTAACTTCCTCTTTGTCACCACTTAAGGAACCAACGAAGTCATTCACTGTCGCGCAACCCGTCGCCAGGATCATCGCCGTGAAAATAGCCATCACGGCTGTAAATTTAATAAATGGGGTTTTATTAGTATTCATCATTGCAACTTCACCACGCCTTTTTCAATGATAACCGCAGACAGAACTTTCTGAGTGTCCAGATTTTTAACTTTAATAGCATCACCGACGAAACCAGTGTCCTCTGCTTGGACATTGGCAGAGATTTCAAAACTGTCGTCGCCGATAATGGCTTTAACAATTTGTCCCCTCTTAGCTGCCGGTTCACGTTGAAGATCAGAAGTCCATACTGGAGTTCCGACGGGAAGTGCACGAGCGGCCAACTGGCCATTGGCGTCTTCAATTCTAAGACCATTGTCTTTGGCAAAGGTGACATCCACCATTTGCATTTGAAGATCCTGGGCCGTGACCCTCTCTCCTTGTGAGATCAATCTCTTGGTAACCGGGGTTAATTTTGAGACGCGAATTGTGCCGGAAATCCATTTAATTTGACGTGAATCCCCGTCGCGGATCGGCACAAGGAACCCACCCTTTGTGGTCATTTGCGTTAAATCCAAATCCCAGGCGCGATTTGCCGGCACCGGAGTGGACTGAATCGTTAATTTGTATTCACATTCCGCACAACGCGCAGTCAGGTGATTCAGGATCTTGCGCTGAACCTCTTCGCGTGAAACCGGATTCTTTGCGAACTCCACCTTAACCAGACTTGGAATGATGAAAGCGGGCTTTGCAGCGCGCAGTTCATCATCGCTTTCCATCTCGGCTCTTAGAATTTTAAGAACCTCTTTGGATTCCAATTTTTGAGAAATTAAAAGTTCGCGGGCGTCCTCACGAATCACAATGGCATCAAGCTTGGCCACCAGGGATTCACTTGCACCTTTAACCACTGCCACATCCCCCAAGCGCAACAAAGGGCGCTGGGAAACCTCGACAGTTGCCGGAATGGAAACCTCAGGCCTTGCGAAGGCTTGGGATCCGATCATCAAGAAAGCAGCTACCAACAACTTCATCAGCAATTATCTCAAGTTGTTAATGGATTGAAGCATCTGATCTGACGCCTGAATCACTTTGGAGTTGGTTTCGTAAGCACGTTGAGCCGTGATCATATTCACCATTTCATCAACGATGTTCACATTGCTTGACTCAATCTGACCTTGCGCCAAATAGCCCGTTCCATTCAAACCTGGACGAGAAGTCACAGGTTGACCGCTTGCCGGCGTCTGCATGAACAGGTTTTTACCCATGGCTTTCAGACCTGCTGGATTTACAAAGTTTGTTAAATCGATATTTCCAACCACTTGAGGGGCATCGCCCGTTCCAACCACAGTGCGAACTTCACCTGAAGGAGTGATTTCAACTCCTGAGGTATTGATTGGAATCGTGATTTCCGGTTGCAATGTGTTTCCGTTTTTATCAACCAGGCGCCCCGTTGGATCTTTTTTAAATGAACCATCACGGGTGTAGGCAACTTCACCATCCGGAGTCATCACGCGGAAGAACCCCGCGCCTTCAACTTGAAGGTCAAATGGGTTTTTTGTCACCTGAGCGGAACCATTTTCAAAATCTTTTTGAATAGCCGCTGTACGCACACCCAAACCGGTCTGTACACCATTCGGAGAAACTGAATTCATACCCGTCGCTGCACCCGGCTCTTTTTGAGTTTGATACATTAAGTCTTCAAATTCAGCGCGGGACTTTTTAAAACCCGCCGTCGAGGAGTTGGCAATATTATTGGCAATAACATCCATATTCGTCTGTTGCGCCGCCATCCCCGTAGCCGCTGTATTCAAACTCTTAATCATCCATTCCCCCTGTATCTAAAACTCTATTTTTTAATCTCTATTTTCGATTCTCGAGGTTTCGCTAAGGCGAAACCTTACCTACTACGTTGACCATCTTTTCAGCCATCTGGTCATAAACCGAGATAGCCTTTTGCGTGCTTTCAAAAACACGGTTGGTCTGAATCATGTCCGTCATTTCCTGGACCACATTTACATTCGAAGTTTCAAGGAAACCCTGACGAACGCTTGGGTTTGCAATATTGGTCACTTCCGCATTCATATTGGGTTTGAAGCCATAAAGAGAGCTTCCCATTTTTTGCAAGGAATCCGGATCCGTCACATTCACCAGGGAAAGTTTCCCCAGATTGTTGGCGCCTTGAAAAACATCACCATTATCCGCGATATTCACGGCACCGCCATTGGGCTCAAAACGAAAGACACGAGAAGCAGGATCAGCTCCACCGGCAGCGTCAGCTCTTAGCACCGGGTGGCCATCTTTAGTGACCAATTGTCCATTGCCATCCAATGAGAAATTTCCAGCCCGAGTCAGCTTCACACCACCCGGTGTGGCAACTTCGAAAAATCCTTTGCCATCAATCGCGACATCAAATGTGTTACCTGTGGGCTTTAGACCGCCCTGAGAAAAGTCTGTGAAAGTACCTTTGGTATCGACGTAGCTTTTGTCGCCACCCTGCATATTATAGAAACTTTCAATGGAAGCCACATCACGGGGAACCTGAATTACTTCAGGTGGCTTTTCATTGGCAGTCAGATATTCCTGGAATAGCTGTTGATCCCGCTTAAATGCCGGCGTGTTCACGTTCGCCAAGTTATTGGCGATCGTATCCAGTTTTGTACTTTGAGCCATCGCTCCACTTAGTGCAGTATAGACGCCTTTTACACTCATTAGATTCCCCCACCATGTTGAGCAGCAAGGTGTATGCCAGAGTTTGACAGGACCGATCTTAGTCTAGGAAAACTTCTCCACTCTGGACTTCTGTCTGGAAGAATTTTTATGGACTCAAGTTTTCTGCGATTTGACCGGTGCAGGGACCTTCGTCGATGGTGTCACCTTGCTGGCAATTCTTTGTCGACAGTGTCAAAGAATCGACTTCATAATAGATTCTATGAGAAGAACGTTGCTCGCTGCTTTCATCACATTTCACGCGTCTGCTATGGCTTTCGCAAATACCAAGCCTGTCGTCACTCAACCGACGGCGCTCTCATTAAAAGAAAAGTTGAAATCGCTGACGGCACGATCCACCCACGTCCAATCCGACAATCTGATTTTTGATCTTCCGGTCACCTATAACAAACAGGTCAGCAAGTGGGTTTCCCACTATCAGGTCAAAGGTAACAAATGGTTCCGTGAGTGGCTGCAACGTTCCTACAAATACATGCCCTTCATTCAAGCCGAACTTAGAAAAGCCAACATGCCGACGGACCTTGCCTACATGGTGATGATCGAAAGCGGTTTTTCTCCTCATGCGGTCAGCACAGCCGCTGCTGTGGGCCCTTGGCAGTTTATTGAACCGACAGGTGTTAGATACGGTCTGAATAAAAACTGGTGGCTTGATGAACGCCGCGACTTGCACAAAAGTACAACGGCGGCCATTAAATACATGAAAGACCTCTATGAGGAGTTCGGTTCGTGGTATTTGGTGGCAGCAAGTTACAATATGGGCGAGAACGGTCTGCGCAGACAGATTAAAAAATACGGCACCAAGGATTACTGGACGCTCATTAAACTATCTGCACTTCCTGTTGAAACTCAAGAGTACGTGCCAAAGATTCTTGCAGCCATGTTAATTTCGAAAGCTCCAAACCTCTATGGCTTCAGAGATCTGGAGAAAATGGATCCGCTTGAGTACGAAACAGTATATGTACCTGGCGGCACCGAACTCAATTCACTTGCAGATCACCTGGGGATAACAAGAAAATCACTAAAAGATTTGAATGCTGAGCTGTATCTAGGATACATTCCTCGTCAGGTTGCAAAGCATGCCATTCGTGTTCCCAAGGGAGCTTCGAATATGACATCCAACTTTGCAAGCCGCTCTCAATCCGTTTATTAGAATATCCTACTCCGGCGATCCGGAGTGCAAAAGACTTTTGAGGTTGCAGCCATGAAGCCCCTTATCGTGCAAAAATACGGCGGAGCCACACTTGCTGATCCGGAAAAGATCAAAGCCGTCTCGGCGCGCGTGGCAAAACAAGCCAAAGACAATTCTTTGATCGTCGTGGTAAGCGCCATGGGCAAAACAACAAATTCATTAATTGATTTGGCCAGCCAGGTTTCCGATCACCCTCAACGCCGCGAAATGGACATGCTCCTGACCGTTGGCGAACGTATCAGCATGTCCCTGGTTTCAATGGCCTTGAATGATCAAGGCTGCAAGGCGATCAGCTTTACCGGCAGCCAAGCAGGAATCTTCACCGATGACTCTCACGTCAATGCCTTCATCAAGGATGTTAAAGCGTTCCGCGTGGAAGAGGCTCTTAAGTCGGAAAAGGTTGTTATCCTGGCAGGATTCCAAGGCGTTTCACCAACGACCAAGGAAATCACGACTCTGGGTCGTGGTGGTTCTGACACATCGGCCGTTGCCATGGCAGCCGCGTTTAATGCTGAACGCTGCGAGATCCTGAAGGATGTTCCGGCTGTATTTTCAGCCGATCCCAACATCGTAAAGTCAGCAAAGCCGCTGCAAGAATTGAATTATGATCAACTGATGGAAATGACCTTCTGGGGCGCCAAAGTTCTGCACTATCGTTCTGTCGAACTGGCAAAAATTCGTGAAGTCACTTTGTACATCGGGCCCGCTTCCAATAAAACTTCTGATGGCACTCTCGTAAAAAAAGGATTGAATATGTTTGAGTCCTGCAAAGCTCTTTCTTTGAACTCCCATGAAACAGTCCTGGAAATCAAATCCCAGGAAAAAAATACGGCGAAAGCTTTGAAGCAGCTGCAGATATTATTCGAAGAAAAGCAAATCGCTTTCCCGCAACTCTTGCATTGTGAAATCAACAAAGATCACGCTGAAATTCTGCTGACCGGTCCGCAGGAGATCATGGGAGCAGTGAAGCGCGAAATACAAAGTCAAAAGAACTTCACTCTGCACCCGCAGGACTACTCTACTGTAACACTGACTTGCACAGGTGCCACTTCACCGGAAATCCCGCAACAAGTTCTGGAAAGAATGGACAAAGCACAACTGCAAGCGCACAAGCTGATCATGAGTGCAATGAGCGTCACTGTCGTGGTGGACTCCACCACAAGAAAAGAAACTATCGACGCTCTTCATGCTTTGATTTAAGGAAGTAACGAAGGTTGCATGACCTGATATCTGTTTTGGACTTTCTTCCAAATATCAGTGTGAGGTCCTGTGATGCCGTCCGGTCCTGTTGCTCCCGCGATTCCGCGAGAGTTCGGAGCCAGTTTTCCACCGGGCAGGAATTGACGTAAATCCGGTCCACCTTTGGCAGCCAGAGCATTCGCTGCGGAATCCAATAGTCCGCCACCTCTTCCATCACCGCCAGATCCGCCACCACCAAAAGACCCACCGCCACCAGAACCATAGTATCCGGCATTCACTGCAGAACCATTTGGATCTGTGGGATCGCCCTCACCAGAACGACCTGCTGCACCTGCGCCAGCACCACCGGAAGAGCCTCCAAAAGAAACACCGCCACCCTGCTTGCCGTCGACTCCGGCTTCACCACCGCCTGATGGCAGCTCGGCCTGGGAAATCTCTGGAGTTCCAAACATGTCTCCACCAAAATCTTCAGCATTCGCTGTTCCAGTAAGACGATCTGAGGAACTTGTGGAAATGAAACCTGAATCCCCACCAGCAATACTGGCAGTCCCCAGACAAACCGGGTCACTTGGATTTTTGTCGCATACACACACTTTATTGGAAGCCATTGAAGGATTATTACAATCCATCAAAACGTTTGAACAACCCGCCATCGAGGGATTTGCAGTACAAAGCTCAATTGACGGAGTGGAACCATCTGCTGAAGTCAACGAAGCACATTGAGTGGCATTCGCCGCCGTTTGCGCGATGTTATTAATCGCCGCCTGGGCTTCATTCACTTTTGCCGTGTAGTTTGAGCACTGATTTCGTGAACTCGTAGCCTGGCCCAACATGGAACTGAATGCAGCCTGATCCGTTTGGCAAGATGGCGTTGAGCGCAGGTAGGTGATCGCTGAATCACAAGTGGAAACGCAACTTTTGATTGCACTTGAACATGTCAGTCGATAGGCAGCCAATGCTCCATTGGCTGCAGCCGACAATGCCGCGGCACTAGAACAAGCAGCCTGAATACTTGCTGCTGACTTAGCACCATATGCCAAAGCCACTTGCCCCGCCATACTGGTAACATCAGTCATACCTTGATTGTTTCTTTCTTCACAGTTTGAATCCGTGGATGAGATTTGACTTTGACATTGAGTCATCAGTCTTTGGAATTGAACACTACAAACACTGGCCGCCGAAGTCGAGGTACCGGAAGCTGGATTGGCCTGACAGGAATAAGTATTAGACCCACTGGCTTTACAGGAAAAGCCACTTCTGCAATCTCCATTACAATCAGATCTTTGGTAGGCCGCTTCAGCCACCACTACTTGCGCAACCAAAATCAAAATTATAAAAAAAGCGCGAAAAAAGATGTTCATTCCCATAGGTAACCTATCGGCATCACATAGGATTAACTTGATCAATTTAGCACCTGCTCCGATTGGGAAATCTCAAATTGATACAGCCCTGATTCTGTTCTCTAATAGATTGAAATAGGTACTCAGCCCCCACTGAACAGGAGAATTTGATGGAGCACTCTCTTCCCAATTTCACGGTAAAAGATTCCGCAGGCCGGGACATCTCGTTGGAAAAATACAAAGGCCAAGTGGTCTTGGTTGTTAATGTTGCCAGCAAGTGCGGCTTCACTCCCCAATACAAGGGCCTGGAGGAAATCTACGAAAAGTTCAAAGACCAGGGTTTTGAGATTCTGGGTTTTCCCTGCAATCAGTTTGGCTCCCAAGAACCGGGAAGCAATGAGGAGATTCAACAATTCTGCTCATTGAACTATGGCGTGCAATTCCCGGTTATGGGCAAAGTGGATGTCAATGGCAGCGACACCGCTCCCATCTGGAAATGGATGAAGGAATCAGCCCCTGGAATTCTTGGCACCGAACTAATCAAGTGGAACTTTACCAAGTTTTTGATAGGTAAAGATGGCAAGGTCATAAAAAGATTTGCACCGAAAGATGAACCCCAGGATCTGGTTGCAGACATCCAAAAGGCCCTCTCCTAAGAGGGAAATCAACCACTTACCCTATTGTTTCACAAGGTTTTCACAAACCTTGTGAAAGCCTGTTCACAGGCACGGTGAAGGGATAGTGACTTCACCGTATTGACTAAAAAGCGATAATAAACGAAATCATGTCCATCGAAATTAACGTTTTAACAAACTTAAAAAAAGGATATCACATGAAATCACTAGTTATCGCTCTTTCTATCTTCGCAGCAGCTCCAGCTTTCGCTTCTTCTGTTAACGCTTGTATCACTAGCAAACTTCAACAAGGTTATTTCTTGGATCAAGCAAAAGTTCTTTGCACTAAAAGCACTACTGCTACTTGCAACGTAAGCGCTATCATGGCTGAAACTGGTTATGACTACTCTCGCGCAGCTTCCCTTTGCCCACGTTCTTACAAATCAAACGCGGCAATCAATGAGTGCGTAGCTCAAGGTTACAACTACTCTACTTGCGCACAATTGAACCACTAGTCTTTTAAATAAGATTATTGAATTCCTCAAAAACCCGCTCCCCCTCGAGCGGGTTTTTGTTTTTTGGGAATCCGAGCCCAATTTCGAATACTATTTCGACACAATTCCAATCTTTCAAATTTCACTCTAGACCCTGGTCTGGCGTGCCGATAAGTCCAATATGAAAAAGGGACAAATCATTCAAGCAAAAGATGTGTTCGAACTTTACGGTAAAGTCAGATCCGAGATTCGTTTCGAGGATTTTACTCCGCAAACATTCACGATCTTTCACTTTAAAAAGATCTCTGAAACTGAATTCAAGATCGACGACAATCTTCAGGGCGTGAATCACGATCACACTCAGGATTTCATCGCCAAGTTCCCGGATTATGATACATTCTGCGGCGTCGATGCCACTGGCAAGGACAGCATGTTCTCATTTGGAAGCAAGGAACTGTATGCCACGGTTGTCTATACACCCAGCCAATCATGGACAGAGGTTTACGAGGATCACGAAGGCAATCCCCGCTACAATGAATACTTAAGAACCCAGGCCATCATCGATCACTACGAAAAGAAAATTGCTTCCTGATTGATCTTGACCCCCTATATATCTGCTTATTTACTTAAGGGACCATCAGAAAGGATCCCTTAAGTGAAACAACTCGTTTTTCTTGCAACACTACTGACATCCACTTATGCCTACTCGGCAATCACAATCACTCAGCAAAATCTAATCCCTGAAGCCGCAAAGAGTGAGGTTATTCTTAAGGCCGAAATCCTGGGAGCTGCTTACGAGAACGAAAGCGACAGAAAACTGAACGCCGGCGGATTGGGAATCGGACTTTCCTATTTTTATGGCTTCAGTGAAAACCAAGCAGTGGGAGTCTACACAACTCTTGAAAATCAAAAAGTTAAGGGCACTGGCGGCGGAACTGCTGATTCAGAATCAACAGTCAAAGGTATGCAGGACATTCGAGTTCTGTATAAAGGCAATTTTGAAGTTGGGCCTACGACACTGTTCGTTCATGCAGGTTTCGTACTTCCTCCTGGCGATATGAAAGCAAAACAAACGAGTGCCACTGACACAGAGATGACGGCAACCAGAGGTCAAAAAGCCCTTATTGCGACAGTGGGTTTGATTGAACCTGTTGGCAGTCTGGAACTTGGTGCACTGGCAACATATCAAAAAAATGCTGAAGGCAAGTTGGTGTTAGAGGACCAAAGCGGTTCAAGTGTTACTTATGACACAAAAAAAGGAGACATTTTTCTGGCAAGTATTTATGCGGAACTTGTCGGCGATTTGAATCTGAATTTCGCAGCCAACTATGAACGTATTCAGGATATGACCTACAATACTGGCACCTTCCAAGGCCAAGAAAAACTAATCTTCACTGGCGGAATGCGCACGAGTTTAAATGAAGTTACTGAGTTGGTTGGAGCCGCAGGCGTCGGAATGCTTCTTAATAAAGACCATTTGGATATAAAATCATATGCCCAGGTCGAACTTGACCTAGGCATACGCATTTCATATTGATTCTTACCAGTTGATGATCTCATAAGCGAGTTCCATGTCGGAGCTCGCTACTTCTGGAGCCATGTTGCGCAGAAGTTCCAAAGAACGCACCAATTTCACGCCCTTCACTTCACCTTCAGTAGCAACATACAAAGCCGCATCATCCTTGGAGTCCGCGATAATTTGTTTGTAAGCACAAGACTGAGAACTGTCGCACGCAGTTGATGACGTCAACAAAACGCCAGACACAGACAAGAAGATAGCTGCAATCAAACCTGCATCGTCACTGCCGCCACCATGACGTGGAGGAGGACCATGATGACCGCCACCGTGATGTCCGCCGCGACCACCACCATGGTGACCGCCATGCCCGCGACCCGCGAATGAAGTGGATACAAAAGCCAGAACCATAAACAGAGTAACAAATTTTTTCATTTCAAATCCCCCCGGATTAAGTGGTGTTTTTTTATCTCGCGAAGATCCCATATACAAATTGTTTGCCAAGGTCTCAAATAACTCTTCTGAAAGGTGTTTGATTTGACGCGAATGTCAGAAAATTTCAGGGACATTTTGACTCTGGTCTGCCACTGGGAAACAGGGCGACAAATACAAGCGACACCACTTTAACTGACTCATAATGAATGCATCACTTTGACTGCCTAACTTATTTTAGACAGTGTCCAATCCTTCGCCAACTATATGCCTCCATTGACACCTGAATAGTTTATAGACGGCATTTGCCTTGCATATTCGTTTATAGATTTCCATGTTGAGGTTCTTCAAATGAGACATAGCATCGTTTTGATACTTCTGGCACTTTCTCCACTCTGTGCATTCGCACAGGGAACATCGTCTTCTTCCGATGATCTTAAAGTTACGTTAAAAGCAGAGCCCGGTTATAAAAAACAAAAGCGCGTTGTTAAAACCTGGAGCATTTATCCCGCTCGTCGTGTGGTTTACAAGGCTCCGGAGACCAAGGGTTCCAAAACCAACAATCAGCCACTGTTGGTTAAGACTTATGTGGACCCCACACAAAAACGCATGCCTGCTTCATTCACGAAGCCCGTCGTTTCGAAACCTGTCGTGACGAAACCTGTGATGGCGAAAACTCAAAAATTGGCCAGCGTAAAAACGCCTCTGCGTAAGTCCGCAAAGGCTGCCGTACAGACAGCTCCTGTGGAGCCTGTAGCAGCTTACAATCCACCAACGATGACCGCGAATCAAACTTTGGTTCTTGAGCCAATGACGATCAAGGCTCCCAAGTCCAAACCGATTACTAAGACCCAAAAAATTTCAAGCTTAAGTCCTTATCAGGCCGGGATGGCAAAGGTGGTGCGTGCATCATCATCCAAGAAATCCAGTGGCATGATGGGAAGACAACAGAAGATTGCATTGAACAAATAGTTTCCGAAAGCTCCTGAAAGTAAAAACCCGCTCCTAAGAGCGGGTTTTTTTATTTTACACCTAAAGTGGATTTACATCCGTCGCTCAATCCGTCCTTATTTTTCTTCAAACACTCTTTGATCGCATTCATTTCTGTGATTTTGTCACAGAATTTGATTTTATCCTCTTTACAAGCAGCCATTACATCCGCGGCCTTGCCTTTGGCTTGATCCATCATTTTACCAGTATCTGGCATTTGGGCCCATGCAGTGCTACCAGCTAACATCGCTGCGATAACCAAGATTTTCATGTGAACTCCTTTATGTTGGTTTCAGTGGAACGCCTCTATCTTGTTCCCAGGGCGAATTACAGGCAATCAAGTCACCAATGTATTTAAGCACCACGGATTCGCTGTTTCCCTTTGCCCTCTAACAATGCCTGTGATTTAGTCATTCCTGCAAAGGGGGGGTCAAAATGACATTTGCTAAGGTATTGGTTGCCAGCTTGGTGCTGTTTGCAGCCGTTGGATGTAAGACAGTTGAAATCAAAGATGGTCGCGTGCCAAATGCTTATCTTTCAAAAGCAAAAAAATACGAAGGTATTTATTCGGGTCGCTTCAATGGAGTGGCTGGGGAACTTATTCTGAACTTTGAAGGCAACAAACCTGTCATGTCCTTCCGTAATGAAATGGGCACTGACATTTTGAATAACAATTGCCAGTCCTATTTCGGCAACTTGAAGACCGTGCATATCACTGGAAAAAAATCCAATCCCAAAGTGGATGCCATCGAATTTGAGTTCAATTCCGGCCGCTGCTCTTTGATGGTTCAAGGTCGCCGCATGTACATTGATTTCAAAGAGAAAAATGGCGCAACCACACTGAAGGTTTCAGTTCTTCGCGAAATGCGCCAACGTCGCGACTGCCGCTGGTACCCTGGCGACAACCACCGCCCACCGTATGAACACTGCACTTGGGTGCAGGATCCGGTTTATCTTTACGGAACATTCGCACGCTAAAAGTAAAAAACCCGCTTCATCGAAGCGGGTTTTTTATTAGAACAGATCCTTATAGGAAGTTTTTTTTACCAGGCCTTCCACTAATTTGGTCAGCCGTTCTTTGGAAATCACCGCCTTGGGGTTTGCAATCAGGCGCAGGTCATAATCCTGATCAACTTTATCTCCAATTAGAATCTCATCATTCTTTTCAGGATTTTCGCGCAAATACTGGCGGATATAGGATAGCGGCACAACTCCCACATCCACACGATCATTCAGCACCATTCTTACCGTGGCCTGATTGTGATTCACCAGAATGATATCGAACTTGGAACGAAGAAACTGCTCGTCCGTTTTAAATTCAGCAAAACGGTAATGATAACCCACGATGCCGGCAATTCTTTTCCCTTCCAATTTATGGAAGTAACTTTGTTTTTTCGCCCGTTTGCGATGAGCTATGTAAACCTCGGAGTCATCAATCTTCAATGGCAAGGAGTAATGCTCAATCCCCTTCCAGCTCCATCGAGGATCTTCGAAGAAAATCATGTCTATTTTACGTTCAGTGAAACTTTGATAGCGGCGGCGACTTGGAATCTCCAATAATTTGAACTCAAAGTCCTTTTGCATGTCGTTCAGCTGTTTTAAGACATCATTAATAATTCCGCGACCCTTTTCCATATCGTAGTAAGGAGCAAACCCATAGGCCCCTACAGAGACCTCCTGGCGCTCGGCCGCCAACACCACTCCGGAATGGGCACTGAGAATTAAAATAATGACTCCAACAAACCAAAACTTCATTTACCCAAAATAAGCCCATCACTGGGGACAGGCAATGAAATAAAAAAACCCGCTCCTTTTAAGAGCGGGTTTCCAATGTTCGTATCTTTCGGGCAGCAACTAGTGCTTAGCCTTTTTTACTTTCTCTTTTTTCGGAGCTGCATCTTCAGTTGGCATTTCCATTGGTTCAGTACCCTCATGGTCTTCACCGTTGTTACCTTCAGCATCGATCAAAAGCTTGCCGATACCATTTGCAGCCAGGATCTTGTTGCGAAGATCAGTCATGTATTCTGGGTGGTCTTTCAAGAAGTTCTTGGCAGCATCACGGCCTTGACCCATGCGCTCGCCATTGATGGAGAACCATGCGCCAGATTTTTCAACCATGTTTGCAGTCACTGCCAAATCCAGCAAGTCACCTTCTTCAGAAATACCTTCACCGTACATCAAGTCGAATTCAACTTTAGTGAAAGGAGGAGCCATTTTGTTTTTCACAACTTTAACTGCAGTACGGTTACCAGTTACGTCCTCACCGTTTTTGATCGCGCCCACACGGCGTACATCCAAACGAACAGAAGAGTAGAATTTCAACGCGTTACCACCAGTAGTTGTTTCCGGGTTACCGAACATCACACCGATTTTCATACGAAGTTGGTTGATGAAGATAACAAGAGTGTTTGAACGATTCACAGCTGCTGTCAATTTACGAAGAGCTTGGGACATCAAACGAGCTTGAAGACCCACGTGAGAATCACCCATGTCGCCTTCGATCTCTGCGCGAGGAACCAAAGCCGCTACGGAGTCGACAACCAATACGTCGATCGCGCCAGAGCGAACCAAAGTTTCCACGATCTCAAGAGCTTGTTCACCAGTGTCTGGTTGAGAAATCAACATGTCTTCAGTGTTAACACCCAATTTACGAGCGTAGTTTACGTCCAAAGCGTGCTCTGCATCCACGAATGCAACAACGCCGCCTTTTTTCTGAGCTTGAGCGATAACGGACAAGCAAAGAGTTGTTTTACCAGAAGATTCAGGTCCGTAGATTTCCACGATACGACCTTTAGGAAGACCGCCGATACCAAGAGCCAAGTCCAAGCTCAAAGCGCCAGTGCTGATCGCTTCAACGTCTTTAACCAAAGAGTCGTTAGCGCCCAGACGCATGATTGAACCTTTACCGAATTGCTTTTCGATAGACGAAACTGCCAATTCCAAGGCTTTGTTTTTCTCGTTTTGTGCTTTTGCATCTGCAACAGTTGTATTTGCCATCTGCCTAGTCCCTCTCTATTTATGTGGTTCCTCACCACAATTCTTATTGTTAATTTTTAGCAGCCGGGGGCTACTTTCTTTTATTTCCTGTCGAGAACTTCACACAGCCAACTTACGGACAAGTCCACTGCCGCTTGCTGGATGGTTTTGCGATCTCCCGAAAAGAATTCCTTTCGAGAGCTTTCAAAGCCCGGACCAACAATGGCGAAGCATACAGTGCCCACTGGCTTCGTCGGTGTTCCACCGCTCGGACCAGCAATACCTGTAACTGCCACAGACCAATCTGTTTTCAGCTGTCGACGCACTCCGTGCGCCATTTGACGAGCGACTGACTCGCTCACCGCACCCTCTTGCATGAGAGTGTCTCGACGGACCCCCAGAAGATCCACCTTCGCCTCGTTAGAGTAAGAAACCACAGAGCCTAAAAAGATGTCGGATATACCTGCTTGCTCTGTCAAAAAAGCCGAAAGTGCACCTCCAGTACAACTTTCCGCAAAACCCACTGTGAGTTTTTGGTCGCGAAGGGATCGAATGAACTCTTGGAGCTTCTTATCACGTGATTCAGTCATTTAACCGACCAAAACCTGTGCACCCAACCAGTTGGTTTGAGTGTAAAGAAACTGCATGATCAGACTGACAACGATACCAGCGGCAACGTCATCAACCATCACACCAAGACCTCCTTGGATCTTCTTATCTAAATATCCTATGAATAAAGGCTTCGTAATGTCCAGCAATCTGAACAACACAAAACCAATTAGAATGGCCTGCCACGTCAAAGGCATCCAAACCATTGCGATCAGAAAACCAACAACTTCATCGATAACGATTTCGCTGTGATCATGACCACCCTTAACATCCTCGTAGGCTTGCGCCGCCAAAATTCCCAATCCTAACAAGATCACAGTTGCGACCATGTAAAACAACGGGCCCGCCCAGTTAAAAAGCAAAACCACTGGGATTGTAGCAATTGTAGCAACGGTTCCCGGCGCCTTGGGACTCAAGCCGACGCCAAAAAATGTAGCCAATTTAAGAAGGAATTTTCTCATTCCACAGAGGTACGACGCCCCCTAAAAGGAGGCAATCCCAATCCCTCCTTCGCTGCGCTTCGGCGGGGTTTGAGCGCCCAACACTAGGCGTGTCGCGACGAGTTAAACTTATGGGTGGTATTAAAATTAGCGATTCGACTTTGGCGGCGGACCTGCCTAATACTGAAGGTCCGCTTTTGATTATATTTTGAAGCGAGGCTCTCTCTCTTTACGAAGTGCCACGGAAGACTTGCACTTCGAGAGAGCTTCGCCAATCTAAAACTACTCTGCAAATTCCATTCGATTGTTCTGGGCCACATAAGGGATCTCGATAATAGCGCGAATGCCTTTTCTTGCCATCATTGCTGAAAGCACCGCACGGATGCCGCCGATGTTTTTTCCCTTTGAGCCAATCAGCTGACCCAGACTTTGTGGATGGCACTCGACTCTGTAGACCGTCGTGCGTTCGCCCACTGAGTAGTTCACAACGACCTTCTCTGCATGATCCAACATCTCATGCAAAATAGAATGTAAGATTTTTTTTCCCGTCTCTCTTGCAACTTCCTTCTCTTGTTCCAACATAAACCTCTCTCCAGTTGTTTTTGAACATCACCAACCAAGATCTCCACTCCAAGTTGGTGACTTCAATTTAATCAAGAAAAGAGGACATCTGCGCCGGCACTACGTCCAATATTTTTCGAATGCGAGTGCATATTAGTCCACACTACCTATGGCAGATCCTGAGACCAGCTTTCAGGCAGGACAGCTTTGAAATCCTCCTCCCAGAACTCATATTGGGATTTTTCATTCGCAGCTACTCGTTTTTGTTCACGAACACGCAACTCCACCCGACGAATTTTACCTGATGCTGTTTTTGGCAAGTCGCCAAATTCAAGACGGCGTACACGTTTAAATGGGGTCAAACGTGAACGTGAGTGATTCAATATTTGCAAAGCGAGCTCCCGGGTGGGCTCCATACCTTTAGCCAAAAAGATTACGGCCTTCGGGACATTCTGCCTCAACGGATGCGGGCTTGGAATCACCGCCACTTCGCGCACAGCCGGATGCTCAAGCAGCACGCTTTCAATTTCAAACGGACTGATGCGATAGTCTGAGCACTTAAACACATCATCTCCGCGCCCCACAAAAACAAAATCACCGTGCTCACTCTTTGCCGCCATATCACCGGTTCGGTAGTAGGAGGCCGTCGTATTTTTTGCAATATCAGACTCCCGGTATCCCGTCATAACACCAATGGCACGAGCACCCAAATCAATGCAAATTTCCCCTTCGTCAGCGGGATTATTATCCCGATCCAAAAGAGCGATTTTATAACCCGGCAATGGTTTTCCCATTGTACCTGGATGCACTTCCTGACCCGGGCAGTTTCCTATTTGCGCAGTGGTTTCAGTCTGACCATAGCCATCACGCAAGGTCACCTTCCACGCATCCTGATAAGTGCGAATGATCTCCGCATCCAAAGGCTCTCCGGCGCTGACCGCTTCACGCAAATTCATTTTATACTGATTTAAATCCTCTGCAGCCAGCATTCGCCATACCGTGGGTGGCGCGCACACCGAAGTGACGCGGTTTTTTTCCATGGTCTCCATCATGATCTTGGCATCAAAGCGCTCATGGCGATGGATAAACACCGTGGCCTCCGCATTCCATGGAGCAAAGAAGCTGCTCCAGGCATGTTTAGCCCAACCCGGAGAACTGACATTCATGTGAATGTCGCCGGGACGCAAACCGATCCAATACATCGTTGATAAATGTCCCACTGGATAACTTTGATGAGAGTGTTCAACGATTTTGGGTTTCGCCGTCGTTCCCGAAGTAAAGTAAAGCAGAAGTGGATCTGTCGCTTTGGTGTCACCGTCAGGTTTAAACTCCGCACTTTCCTGAGTGGCATCGGCATAGTTCTGCCAGCCCTCAAAAGGCCCGTCCACTGTCAGCTTGATTGCCGACGGCGTCTGAACATCAAATTTTCCGGCATCGCGCACTGTAGTTGCAATCAACTTAACTTCGCCGCGAACCAATCTATCCTGAAGTTCATCCAATGAAACCAAGGGACTGGTCGGAATCATCACTGCACCCAGTTTCATACAGGCCAGCATTAACTCCCATAAAGCCGTTTCGTTTCCCATGTACATTAAAACGTGATCCCCACGTTTCAACCCCAGACGACGAAGATAGTTTGCCACTTGAGAGGAGCGCGCCGACATGTCTGCGAAAGAGTACTTCTCTTCCTTGCCATCCCCACCTGTGATCCACAACGCCAGATTGCTGTTGCCCTCAGCCATCGGGTCAAAGTAGTCCAAGGCCCAATTAAAATTCACCAGCTCCGGCCATTTAAAATCCCTGGTGGCATAGTCGTAATCCGCACGATGTAGAATTAGAAAGTCCCGAGCTTGTTTGAAGTCATTATTCATTGCCACTACACACCTCCACCATTCATAAAATTTTATCACTGACGCGCCTCTTCGAGGATTTGTGTTTTTGCAACTTCCTGTGCAAACACAATCCCCCATGCTATAAAAATGGAATGGCAGCATTTAAAGCAATTATCGTCGGTTTGTTCTTTGCGATTTTTATTTACATAACCCATCAATTGGTAAGGCATGCTGATCTCTCAATGGGACAAGTCCTGTTCATTGTCGGATTCGTTGCGACTTTGTTTGCCATCGTCATCTCAATGCCGTTGTTTTTCTGGTCACAAAGCGAGGCGCGCTCCACACCGAAACCGTGGCACGACCCCTATTTCAGCGCCGCCCATTTCTCAATGGCCTACATGAGCTTTTTGCTAACATTCGTAATACTGCGTGATCTGGTGGGGTTTGTTTTAAATTTCACCCAGCCTGAATTTGTCGGCACCCAACTATATAGCGCCGAGGCCACGGGAGTTCTTTTGGTCATCCCATTTATTTTGCTTTTACTGGGAACTTTAGTGGTTCGACTGGGCGCCAAGGTCATCAAAGTGAACGTTCAGTTCGACAAACTTCCTGCGGGCTTGAACAATCTGCGTATCGTGCACGTCACAGACCTGCATCTGGCGCCGGGCCTGCCAGTCAAATTCGTGCAAAGTTTAGTAAGCAAAATCAATCAACTGGATGCTGATGTTGTGGTTTTCACAGGCGACATTCTGGACGATCACGCCATTCGCCATCTGCCCGAGTTCGATCTTCTTAAAACCGTTCGTGCGAAGCATGGTTGCTATTTTGTGCCCGGCAACCATGAGTACTACTGGAATATTGACGAGGGCTTGGCCGCGTTCCGCTCCATCGGTTATCACGTACTTGTGAATCAAACCAAAGCCCTTGAGATCAATGGCGCGACCTTACAGATTTCAGGGATCGCCGACCCTGCTGCCCGCCAGTTTGGCAAGGATCCCGCCAACCTTGAGAAGCTGGTTTCCGAACAGAAACCTGAGGCTTTCAAGATTTTCCTAGCGCATCAACCGGCCATTGCCGACAAGGCCTGCGACCAAGGTTTCGATCTGCAGCTTTCCGGACATACACACGGTGGCCAGTTCTTCCCTTGGAACTTCCTGATCGTGTTCTTCCAGCGCTACCCGAAAGGCCTTTACCGCCTTAAAAATATGCAGCTCTATGTCAATCAAGGAACAGGTTACTGGGGGCCCAGTTTAAGGCTTGGCACCTTCTGCGAACTGACCGAAATTACACTGAAAAAAGCATGACTTGCTTAGGCAGTACCAGTAGTTTGGAACTGCCTATGTCTGAACAAAAAGACCCGCAACAAAAACTTGATGAACGCAAGGAAACCAAGATCGCTGCCAAACGCAAGGTCATGGATATAATTGCACGTCGCGAACATTCTGAAGCAGAACTCAGAACAAAGTTGCACAGCAAGTTTGCTGATGTTGAGGGTGGACTGGAAGCGATCGAAGAAGCTATTTCCTATGCCAAAGATAAGAATTGGCTGGAGGAACCCTCTGCGCTCGCATATCGATTGGCAGACATGCTCCACCTGCGCAACAAAGGTATAAACTATATTAACGGTTACCTAGAGGAAAAAGGCCTTCCTTCAATAGAGACCGACAGTGCACTTGAACTGAAAAAAGCACTGGCCATTGTTGCCAACAAGTTTGATGAAGATTTTAAATTTTCCCATGAGGACAAAGCGCGCGTAGGACGCCTGCTTGCCTCCCGTGGGTTTGATTCCGAGACCGTTAGAAAGGTTATCTATGAAAAGCTCTGAGATCAGAAATGCTTTTATTAAATACTTCGAGAAGAACGGACACAAAGCTGTCGCCTCTTCTTCTTTGATCCCTGAGAACGATCCGACGTTGCTTTTCGCAAACGCCGGAATGAATCAGTTCAAAAACACTTTCCTGGGTCTTGAGAAACGTGATTACTCTCGTGCCGTGACTTCGCAAAAATGCGTTCGCGCTGGTGGTAAACACAATGACCTGGAAAACGTAGGGTTCACAGCACGTCACCACACATTCTTTGAAATGCTGGGTAACTTTTCTTTCGGTGACTACTTTAAGAAAGACGCCATCCACTTTGCCTGGGAATTCCTGACAAAAACTTTGGCGATTCCAAAAGAAAAGCTTTATGTAACTGTTCACATCTCTGACGATGAAGCCGCCGACATTTGGCACAATCAGGAAGGCATCCCTCGCGATCGCATCTTCCGCTTTGACAAAGACAACTTCTGGAAAATGGGCGACACGGGTCCTTGCGGTCCTTGTACAGAAATTTTCTACGATCACGGTCCTGACGCTGGAACGATTGCCGATCCGTTCAAAGGTATCGAAGCTGGCGAAGACCGCTTCGTGGAAATCTGGAACCTGGTTTTCATGCAGTACTTCGAAAATCCTCCAGGGACTTTGACTCCGCTGCCAAAACCATCTGTGGATACAGGCGCGGGCCTGGAGCGCGTGACGGCTGCTATGCAGGGCCAGTTCAACAACTACGATACGGATTTATTCCAACCGATGATTCAGCTTGCTTGCAAAATCGGAAACGTAAAATACATCACTGACAAAAAGGTCTTGGCGGCAGATTCAAAAGCTGCAGAAACGACATCTGCACTTCGCGTTCTTGCTGACCACTGCCGTTCCACTTCATTCTTGATTGCCGACGGCGCATTGCCATCAAATGAAGGCCGTGGTTACGTTCTTCGCCGCATCATGAGACGTGCGATCCGTTATGGTCGTAAGCTATCTGCTGATAAGTCATTCTTGCCAGGTATGGCTGAGGCTTTGATCGAATCAATGGGCGCAGTTTACCCTGAACTTGTGACTCGTCGTGATCATATCCTGAATACAATCCGTGACGAGGAAGATCGCTTCTTGGCCACGTTGGATAAAGGCACCGAGATTCTTTCTGCAGAACTTACCAAAGCAAAAGCCGCCGGAACAAAAGAACTTTCCGGCGAAGTGGTATTCCGCATGTACGATACATACGGCTTCCCTGCCGATCTTACTCGCGTGATTGCGAATGAAAATGGCATCGAAGTAAATGAAGAAGCTTTCGAAAAAGAGATGGAGGCAAACCGCGCCAAATCCAAAGCCTCTTGGAAAGGCAAATCCATGGGGGCTGATGAAGCTCACATGATCAAGTTTGCAAAGGACTACCTACAGTCCGGTAAATCCGTAACATTCCTGGGATACAACGGGACTATCGGTGATGGCACCGTGATGGCTTTGTCCAACGGTCAATCCGTTGTTAATGAGCTTAAAGCGGGCGATACCGGCTTGATCATCCTTGATGCGACAACATTCTACGGAGAAGGCGGCGGCCAGGCCGGAGACGTTGGTTACATCATGCTTGATACCAACCGTGCCCGCGTAGCCAATACAACAAAAATTGATGACATTGTTCTTCATCATGTGGAAGTCGAACACGGATCTTTCAAAGTCGGCGCAAAAGTTGTGACTGGTGTTGATCCTGTTGAAAGAAGAAACACGGCCAGCAACCACTCCGCAACTCACTTGCTACACGCAGCTCTTCGTAAAGTTCTGGGCGTTCACGTGACTCAAGCGGGTTCTTTGGTTGACGCTGAAAAAACACGCTTCGACTTCACACACAACAAACCAGTTAGCACTGAAGAGATCCGCAAAATCGAAGATATGGTCAACGAGCAGATCGCTCGCAGCCTGGATGTGCAAACTGAATTGATGCCACACAAGCAAGCTATCGAAAAAGGCGCAATGGCCTTGTTCGGTGAAAAATACTCCACGGACGTGCGCGTTCTGACTATGGGAGATTTCTCTTGCGAGCTATGCGGTGGTACTCACGTTAAAAATACTTCCAGTATCCGTTTCTTCAAAATTGTTTCTGAATCCGGCGTAAGCTCTGGCGTTCGTCGTGTGGAAGCCATCACTGGTGATGCCGCGGTTAAATACGCAATGAACTCCATCGTTCACTTGGATGAAGCCTTGGCTGCGGCGGGATTGCAAAAATCCGCTCACTACTTGAAGCATCTTGAGATCACTGGCGAAAAGGCAACACTTGCGAACCGTGTTGAGACGATCAAAGAGCAGGTCAAATCCCTTGAGAAGGAAATCAAGAAACTTCAAGGCGGCCAGGTGAATGTTGACGAGTTGGCCGGCAAAGCAATGACGTTCAAATCAAAATCCGGCGTTGCTGCCAAGCTTGTTTTGGCAGATGTGCCGATGGATGACCGCGAAGTTTTGGCAAAAGTCACTGATGACCTGAAAAACAAAATTCAATCAGGAATTGTTGTGGTCGTCGGTCAAGGCGATGGCTCAAATCCAATCATCGTATCTGTTTCCAAAGACATCACTGGCGACCACAAAGCCGGCGACGTTCTGAAGGAAGTAGCCGCGATCATGGGCGGTAAAGGTGGCGGCAGACCGGACTTCGCACAAGGCGCAGCTCCGGATCGCTCCAAATTGGGAGATGCCTTCACGAAAGTTCGCAGCACTCTAGGCCTCTAAAGTACGGACTTACTTTCTTCAAAAAACAAAAAGGCCGGCGCAATCGCACTGGCCTTTTTTTATGGAGAAAGTGTGTCCGTACCTCTGGCGCACTATTCGCAAAGCATGCCGTGGAAATTCTTCTGGATATAAGCAATCAAACCACGGAAAGACTGCGCCACTTGCTCGTCGCAGATATCTTTGTATCCTCTACCGCAGGAATCATAGCTTTCTCCCAGATTCATTTTTTGATCTTTCAAGATCAAAGAGACATATCCCGCATTGTAAGATTGCGCACACATCACATCTTCATCTGGAACTGGTTTACCGCAAATACTTCCCACTTTTAGATAGCTTTGTAACTCGGCTAAGTCAGCAGGTTGCAGACAGGATTCTTCGATCACTGATTGCGAGGAATCGATCACTTGAATTCGGCCGGTTTTCGAATCGATAGACAAGATTCCTTGCGGGACCGGAACTTCGATGGATGTGATGGCAGATGATTCCGCGTCAGTACCCAGTGCCGGAGTGACCACGTGACTTGCGGGAGAAGGAAGTTCAGAGGCAGACAGATTCGACTGACTGCAGTTTTGAAATCCCAATATGAGACACCCGGCCAGAACTACCAATCCGCCTTTTTTCATCACTATCCCCCGTTTATGACCTATCGGTAAGACTGTAAGGAACTTGACCTTGGTACTGCGAAATTCTGTGTGTTCTTACAGTGATAGAGTCCAAGTCGCATATATTGCGCAATGCATTTGCGTTGCTAGACCATAGTCGGTGAAATAGCCTCGTTCTGGTCCACTGAATTAAACAACTAAGGAGACTTCAATGAAAAAAATGATCGTAGCAGCTCTTGTTCTTGCTGGTTCTACAGCTTTCGCTGATTCCACTGTTTTGAAATGCTCTGCACCTTCTAAAGGTAAAGCAGCAACTATCAACATCACTATCGGTGACGATACTTCTGTTGATTTCCTGACTATGGAAGTTAAAGAAAAAACTGGTTCTTCAACTTTCTTCGCTCAATTGGATAAAGGCACTGTTGCTAATCAATTGAAACAAGGTTACTTGCAAACTTTGGCTTTGACTGAAAAGTCTGCTCAAACTGATGACGGCGTAATCAGAAACACAGGTTTCTTCGGTGTTAGCGCTGACAATGGTTCATACTCTGGTTTCATGGCTGCTAACGGCAACATCTACCCAATCTCTTGCACTAAGTAATTAGCCGCACTGAAGACAAATAAAAAAAGGGAGCAGTGATGCTCCCTTTTTTTTATGCCCGAAAAGGTACGGACTTACTTGCGAAGGTAAGTCCGTACCAATAAAAAAGGCTCCTGCCTTGGCAGGAGCCTTGATCAAATCAGGAAACGAAAACTGATTCGATTAGAAATCTAGACGAAGATTTGCGTAAGCAGTTTCGATCTTACGATCAGAAGCTTTCACTGCACCGATACCTGTCGGAGTGTAGTCATAGTCTTGCAACATATAACCAACACGGAACGCCAGGTTTTGATTGAACTTCTTAGTCACGTAAGCATGGTAACCGTTACCGTGAGTGCTGTAGAAGTTAGTAAGATCTTCAGTAGCTGTTGCGTAGTAGAATGAGTTCTCTGAACCATTCACCCACTCACCACCCAGGATCCAAGTGCCAAGTCTGTAACGAGTTGAAAGCAAGAATACGCCGCCTGTGTTTGTGTCGTCAGAGGAAGCTGTACCGAAACCAGTCCCTGGAACACTCGCAGCAAGTTGGCCATTAGACTTTAAAGTACTTGCAAGATAGCTTGCTGATAGATCCCAACCAGACTTAGCAATACCATTTAATTCCCAAGCCAAAGTTGTTCCGCCAACTTTAAGTGTTAAGCTACTGTTGCCCGTAACACCACTTGCCGGATTTGCATAATAAATATCAGACGTTTGGAAGTTCAACAATACCAAGCCCATGCTATCGGCCCAGCTCATGTCATTCACACCCCAATCAAGCATCAAGCCATAACCAGCAGAGTTCGTAGGCAAGTTGGAACCAGCTTGAGTCGTTGGCGTCGTGGTATAAGCACCAGACGCTCCCGCGTAGTACTGTGAAAAAGGAGTATACAAAGCACGGAACGCCAATGAATGACCCGTCGGCATATACTGATCCAACTTATAAGAAAGACCCATACCATCCAACACAGAATCGTAAGAAAGCATTGGATAAGTACCCATGCGCGCACGACCGTCCTTATAGTTTTGTGGTTGACCGTCAACAGTTGGAAGACGACCTACGAATAGAGTCAATCCAGTATCAGGAATTGTGAAGTCCGCATATGCTTTCTCAAGTACAACGCGCGAGCTGTCGTATGCGTTTGATGCAGACAGATCATCCGCATTACTTGATGTAGCATCTTGTTGATAGAAAGTATTGAAGTGTTTTGAAGTCGTTAGACGAGAATAGAATTTAATGTTCTTCGAGATATTCGCATCGATATTGAACTGAAACTTCATGCGAAGATACGTCAAATCCTTACTATCGAATGTGGCATCCTGACCAAACGCATCCGTCGCTGGCTGCGTTTGCTCCGCCTTGATAATATCATCAAAACGAGTGATGAACGTACCGCTGAAGTTAAAGATGTTCAGGGATTGATTTGCTTCCAACTCGGACACGCGTTCTTCAAGAGTCGCCGCTTGAGCTGTTGGAACCATCAACATACCTACGATAAATGCTGCTGAGATTTTTTTAAAATTGTTTTTCATGATGTTAAATTCCTTGAGGTGATTATTGACCAACAACGGCGCCGGAGTTTTCTTTCAAACATGGAACTTTGCAGCCATCCACGTCGACTTTGTCCCCAGGTACACAAGACAAGAACAAGTTCTTCACTTGTCTTAGAGCTTCATCGTTTGCCATATCTTTGCTGCATGCTTTTTTAACTGCCGCTTGAACCAGTTCCACTTTTCCTTGCGCCATTGCGTGACCAGAGAAAAGTGACACAGTAGCCAGAGTCATCAAGACCCATTTCGCCATAAACATCCTCCATTTGGTGTCCTCATGAAAGCCTGAAGTTCCCTCGATTTTCGGTCAATGAATCTTGACATAGTTTGACGAAGGTCAAGAGGTTCACCCCGACTTTGGTTTTGAAGTTTCAGGACCAACATCCGTAAAAGACTCCAAGTTTACACGACCAAGGCCTTGAAAATGAACGATCTGCAACGAAAAGGTGTTTAAAATTCGGTTAAGTTTTCGTCCCCAACACCGATCAAAGATAGGTAGAAATGCTAAGGAGTTTCGTGTGTTCAAGAGAATCGGCATCGGAAAATCACTGTTACTTTATGTATTTGCATCTGCATCTTTTGTATTGCTGGTAGGATGCGCCTTCTTTTACACAAGTCAAAAAGCACTTGCGACACTTGGAAGCGTCAGTGAATTCGGCATTTCATCTTTATCGATTCAAAATAAAATAATTAAATCCATGGCGTTGGTTCACTCCAACATCCTTCCGATTGCTGCTGATACTGATAAAGACTCACGCGACATCCGTGTTGAGTTGGTGGGTGGCTTCCTGAAGGAACTTAAGTCCCTAAAGGCAAAGTGCGGTGAAAACTGCAACAGCATCAACGCCGACCTGGAAAAGTACGAAGCCAGCTGGACTGACATTCAAGCTTCCTTGGCTAAAAACGATCTGCCAACATCTGCCAACAAGATCCTGAACAATCTAAATCCAATTGCTGAAAAAATCTTTGAACAAATGGATAAAGCTGCCACCGAGACTGACAAAAAGACGGCAGAGCTTCTGGCTTCAGCCGACAAGGACAGTACTCAGAAAAAGCAAATCCTTCTGGGGATGATCTGCGTTTTGGTTCTATCCGTAATCAGCATGGGATTTCTATTCCAAAAACGCCTGGTAAATGCACTAAAGGTGGTTGTGGACCGTGTTCATCACTCTGTGACTGAAACCACTTCAAAATCACAAAGCATCTCTGAATCGAATGTAAAGCTGTCTCAATCCTCAACAACTCAAGCGGCCTCAATCGAAGAGACCGTGGCTTCTTTGGAGGAAATGTCCAGCATGATCCAAAGAAATGCTGAAGGCGCCGCCACTGCCGCGACACTTTCCACGGAAAGCAATCGCGCTGCCACTGAAGGTGGTAAGGAAATCGAACAACTGATCATTTATATGAAAGAGATCTATACCGGCTCTAAAAAAATCGAGGAAATTATCTCCGTCATTGATGATATCGCCTTCCAAACCAATCTTCTGGCTCTAAATGCTGCGGTTGAAGCAGCACGTGCTGGCGAGCAAGGAAAAGGCTTTGCTGTCGTCGCAGACGCTGTCAGAACTCTGGCTCAAAGATCTGCCAATGCTGCCAAAGAAATCAGTGGTTTGATCAAAGAAAGCGTTGAACAAGCAGAGCGCGGCACCAAAGTTGCGGACAACTCCGGATCTGCGCTGACAAAAATTATTACTTCTATTGAAAAGGTTTCTGCCCTGAATGGTGAAATCTCCGAAGCCTGCCAACAGCAAGCATTGGGCATCAAGCAGTTAAGCCAAGCCATGAGTGAGATCGATAAAACAACTCAGACCAACGCAGCGGTGGCAGAAGACCTGTCTCAATCCTCCAGCGTCCTAATGGGCGAGGCCGAGTCACTAAGTGCCGCAACTGACGAGCTTAATTTAATGCTGAACGGCCGAAAAATGGCCGGTTGGGATACAGAAAAAGCTGCGGCGTAAAGCGCAATCCTTGTCTCCGGCTCCGATCTGATCTTTAATTTTTAGATCACATCGGAGCGCAAATGAATCAACTTTCCCGTTTCAAATTCTTGATTGCAGCCGTTTTGGTTTCAGGCTGCACCAGCTCCTCTTTACAAAAGGAGCAAGAACTCATGTCCATGCAATCTCAGGATCCTTATATTTGGCTCGAAGAAGTTGAGGGACAAAAAGCCCTGGATTTTGCCAAATCCGAAAATGAAGTCACCCTAAAACATTTCAAAAATGATCCCGCTTTCAAAGGCATCGAGTCTGACTATCGCAAAATCTTCTTTGCGAAAGATCGCACTCCCGCTGTGTCCCTGACAAACGGTGACCTTTACAACTTCTGGCAGGATGAAAAGAACTCTCGCGGACTGTGGCGCAAAACCAGCATCGAAAGCTACAAAACGGCAAATCCGAAATGGGAAGTCATTCTGGATTTGGATCAATTGGCAAAATCTGAAAATGAAAACTGGGTATGGAAAGGCGCAAGCTTCCGCAAACCTGGATATGACCGCGTCCTTCTTCACCTATCCCGCGGCGGAAAAGACGCCGTCGTGGTTCGCGAATTTGATTTAAAAACAAAGTCCTTTATCAAAGACGGCTTTCAGATTCCTGAAGCAAAGACCAATGCATTCTGGAAAGACGAGAACACTCTTTTCGTTGGCACTGACTGGGGCCCAGGGTCTCTGACTGACTCCGGTTACGCTCGCATCGTAAAAACATGGAAGCGCGGCACACCTCTTAGTTCTGCTGAAACTTTGGTCGAAGCCAGCAAAACTGATATGTCAGCGTATGCCTATACTCAATACGATGAAGGCAAGCCTCATCACTTCTATCAGGTTCGCAAAGGCTTTTTTTCCACTAAAAATTGGTACCTGGATCCTTCTGGAAAAAGCATTCAGATTCCCAAACCAGAAGATGCCGAGACCTGGGGCCTTTTCAAAGGCAATTTGTTCATCGAACTAAGATCTGATTTCAGGAACTTCAAATCAGGTACTTTATTGGCCCTTCCTTTAGATCAAATCAGCAAGGGCGATTCCGCTCTGGATAGTCTGCAGGTGGTTTTCGCTCCTACAGATAAACGTTTTATTGAAACAGCTTGCTACACAAAGAATCATCTTATCACAGTGGTTTCAGACAACATTTTGACCAAGATGGAGAAAGTCACTTTCACAGCACCAAACACCTGGAAAACAGAATCCCTTGCGCTGGGTGAAAACGGCATGGCCTCCTGTTACGACTCAGATGAAGAGTCTGACTTATACCTGGCTTCTTACACGGACTTCCTGACTCCCACTTCCACATTTTTTGGCGACGCCTCAGACACAGAAAATAGATTCACGCTGTTAAAGGAATCACCACGCCGTTTTGATTCATCAACTCTGACGACGTCCCGCTATGAAGCCACCAGCGCAGATGGCACGAAAATCCCTTATTTCGTTGTTCACAAAAAGAACATGAAAATGGATGGTAAGAATCCAACTCTTCAATATGGCTACGGTGGCTTTCAGCACTCCATGACCCCAAGTTATATGAGTGCACTTGGCAAAGTCTGGTCTGAAAAAGGCGGAGTATACGTACTGACAAATCTTCGCGGTGGTGGAGAGTTCGGTCCAAATTGGCACAAAGCTGTATTGAAAGAAAATCGCTACAAAGTCTATGAAGACAATATCGCTGTCTCTGAAGATCTGATCAAACGCGGAATCACTTCCCCGGATCATCTGGCGATTTCCGGAGGATCCAACGGGGGGCTTCTGGTTGGTGCAACAATCACACTTCGCCCTGATCTGTACAAAGCCGCGATCATCGCCGTGCCTCTTTTGGATATGCTTCGCTATCACAAACTGTTGGCAGGTGCGAGCTGGATGGATGAGTACGGAAATCCCGACGATCCAAAAATGCGCGAAGCTATTTTGAAGTATTCGCCTTACCAAAAGCTGAGCCCGAATGCGAAGTATCCAGAGACGCTGGTTTTGACCAGCACCAAGGATGACCGCGTTCACCCTGGACATGCACGTAAGTTTGTCGCACGCATGAAAGAGCAAAAGCATCCGGTGTACTATTATGAAAACATCGAAGGTGGCCACGCAGGTAATGCCAATATCGAACAAAGCATTTTGTGGGAGTCGCTAAAGACGACTTACCTGTGGGAAAAATTGAAATAGGAATTAATTTGCACAAGATAAGCCTCGACAGAAATGTCGGGGCTTTTTTATTTTCGGTCCACTTGGAAAACACAATCGGAAGTTACTCCCGCCATCGTCACCGCAAGACGATACAATCCTGAAAGTTCGTTTCCAACAGTTCTGTCAGTCAGCTCCACTTGATCCATATTGCCAACCTGACCTTGATAGTCGATACGCACACGGGAAGCACCGGGCGAATTCTCGGCCAAATCAGTCTGTCCATTTTCGTGAATCATATGAACAGTCTTGTGGTAGGCATCGTTGCGAATTTGAGCTTTTACAATAAGGGCCTTACCAACCTCACCGTTCTTACCGAAATACGTAAAGTAGGCATCTTGAACAATAACAGCCTTGCACTCCCCGGCCCGGGCAACAACTCCCGTCCAAGTGTCATTCACCGGTGTGGCGTTTGCCAACTGAGCGGCCAGATTTATCAGGAACAAAATGATTATTGCGATCGCAAACTTCATACACCCTCGATCTCGATTGAGTATGAAGTTACCACTGTGGCATTCAATGCCCAGTTACGCGGGATTCATTAAGCAGATATAAACATGGGGATGTGTTTTAGACATAAAAAAAGGGAGCCATAGGCTCCCTTTTCTGTTCTGGTCCAGATTCGGACACTCCAAATTTTAACGTTTAGAGTATTGGAATCTACGACGAGCGCCGGCTTTACCGTATTTTTTACGCTCAACCATACGAGGATCACGAGTGATGAATCCAGCTTTCTTAAGAGTTGCTTTGAACTCTGGGTTGAAAGCGATCAATGCACGAGTGATACCCAAACGGATCGCACCAGCTTGTCCAGACTCACCACCACCTGCTACAGTGATGTTTGCGTCGAACTTACCGATTTGGTTCAAAAGATCCAAAGGCTGTACGATAACCATGCGAGATTGCATACGGCTAAGGTAATCTTCAGATTTTTTACCGTTGATAGTGATAGTGCCTTTACCAGGCTTCAAGAAAACACGTGCTGATGACGTTTTTCTTCTTCCAGTTGCATAAAAGAATTTTTCTGCTGCTGCCATATTCTATCCTCTCCAATTACTTCTTAGTTGGAAGTGTTAGAAGTTCTGGTTTTTGAGCAGCGTGTGGGTGCTCTGCGCCAGTGTAAGTTTTCATTTTCATGATGATATGACGAGATAGCTTGTTTGTTGGAAGCATACCGCGAACAGCTTCGTGAATGATGAAAGTTGAATCTTTCTCTTTCGCTTGAGCTGCTGTCATTTCTTTCATAGAACCGAAGAAACGAGAGTGACGGTAGTATTTTTTGTCATCCCATTTAGTTCCAGAAAGCTCCATCTTGTCCGTGTTGATCACGATAACGAAGTCACCAGTGTCTACGTTCGGAGTGTAGATAGCTTTGTTTTTACCACGAAGAATGTTTGCAACGTGTGTAGCTACACGACCAACTTTTTGGTCAGCGGCATCAACGATCAACCATTTTCTTTCAACTTCTTCTGCTTTTGCATTGAAAGTTTTCATTATTAGGGTTCTCCAGTTTAATTTGAATGTCCGGGTTTACCGTCCGACCATTCGGCAAATATGATGTTTGAGTTTAACAACGGGCTCTTACACTATGTTTGCGGGAAGGGATGTTTTAAAGTTCTAGGCACCCATTGTCAAGGTTCTTGGGATAATAAACCTTCATAAGGTACAGGCCTTCCGCAGGCGCTGGCGGACCGGCCTTTTTACGATCCTGGGCAGCGATAATTTCCTTCATATATTCAGGACTTAGCCCCTTTTTCTCGATCATCAAGGACGTGCCCACGATGTTTCGAACCATTTGCTTCAGGAAGCCACTGCCAGTCACCGTAAACTGCAAAACCCCGGGTCTACGCCACTCCCAGTCCGCTTTATAGATCTCACGGATGGTGTCTTTGACCGGCGTTCCGACCGACTGAAAGCTCTTAAAGTCTTGATTTCCCAAAAGAAATTTAGAACTTTGCTTAAGATGCTCGATATCAATCGGCATTCTTTCCCAAGCCGCATAGCGGGACAAGTGGGCACTTTTGCGGGGTTTGTTCATTAATAGATAGCGGTAGGTTTTATGGGTCGCCGAAAGAGTTGCGTGAAACTCTTGGGGGGCAATCCAGGCCTTTTTTACCACGATTCCGGCCGGAAGCTGAGAATTCAAAGCCCAGCACAGATCCCACTTCTTAGCCGGATCAATTTTACGGGAGGTAGAAAAGTGGCAAACCTGATTCAGGGCATGAACCCCGGCATCGGTTCTGCCGGAAGCAAACAACACGATCTTTTCATTGAAGATGCGGCAAAGCGCATTCTCAATAACCTGGGCCACAGAAACCTGATCTTCGGGTTTCTGTTTTTGCCAGCCACAGTATCCTGTGCCGTCGTATGCCACTGTGAATTTAACTTTGGTCGTTTGCATGCGGGAGGGTTTAACACACAAAAAGGTGCCAGGCACCTTTTGCTTCACTCGCGGCGCCGGGCGAGGCAGATTTTTCAGGGAGTTTAGCCTGCTCTGATTTTGCGAGCTTTATCCAGATCGTAGCTTGATTGCATATTCATCCAAAGTTTTGCGCTGGTTTCCAACTCCTCGGCCAAATCCAAGGCTGTCTCAGCTGTGATGCCTCGTTTACCTTTGATCAGTTCATTTAGTTTAGCCTTCGTCCAACCCAATTTTTCCGCAAAGACTGCTTGGGAAATCCCCATAGGAATAAGGAACTCCTCCAACAAGATTTCGCCGGGATGAAATGGATTTTTGAACTCACTTGTATTTTTCATCTCATTCCTCATTTGTGATAGTCCACAATGCTCACGTCCGTCGCCGTATCCTGCTGCCATTTGAATATTATCCGCCACTGATCGTTGATTCGTATGCTGTAAAAGCCTTTAAGGTCTCCCTTAAGCGCTTCCAGTTTATTACCTGGTGGAATCTTCAAATCATTTAGGTCTGCGGCTTCATCTAAATAAAACAGTTTCATACGCGCACGACGCAAAACTTCTGATGGAAGCTTTCTGGATTCCTTGGTGGGAAGATCCTCGAAAAGATCTTTTGCGAGCCTGTTGCCAAAACTTCCGATCATATTATCATATTATCATAACTCGATAATTTCGTCAACATTGCGAGTTAGCCTTTCAGATTGAGTGTTTTCGCTAACTTAGGTGCAATTTTCGGGAATATTCAATTTTCACCCTGCTCGTCATCCGGCTGCGGTCGATCCTATAATCAGATGTCCCCCGAATGACCGGTGAAGACAAAGTGTCTTCAAAATGTATTCTGGATCAATTGACTCCTCGGTTGGGTGAGTTAGCCTCATCTTCAGGCGCCACTGATTTTTTGATTTTAAAACTTTAAACTTAAACAACGAGGTCCAACTTGAAATACTCAATCGCATTTCTGGCACTTATTATGTCCTGCTCATCCTTTGCCCAATCGCAAAACCAACCACCGAACCAAAATCCCGGCGCCCCCACTCCTCCCGTAATTTTTGAACGCACGAGAGTTAAGGTTAGTATCTATAAAAGAACCATTGAACGAGTGGGCGATACCTTTCAGGAACGAACAGAAGACATCTGCAAAAAAGAAATTACGATCGAAGTACCGGATGTGCGCCACAGCAATGGCCAAACCGCAATACCTGCAATTTCTTACGTTGGCTGCCCGGCAACTTTCGAAAACATAAACTTTGATTTGAATGTTTGGATTTACTCCATGGTAGAGCACAATCGAATTCAAAACCAAGACTACAAATCATACTACTCCAGTATGTCTGTGGGTAACAGACCTGAATCAAATACTTCAAACATTACTCTACCTGAAAGAGTGATGGCTGCGACCAAACAACTTGACCTAAAAAGCATGATTTTTAATTTAGCACCTAAGCAAGGCTATTATTGCGTGGAGCAAGGACAAGCTAAGGTAAGCCGCGCGTTGCCTCAAACGAAAGACAACTGCCAAATTTTCAATCCAGTAGCTTTTGGTGCTATTGTTGAATACGAGTCTCTGTAATGAGAAAAACACTTCTCGCTATAACACTTCTAATTGCGTGGACGTCTCTTTCAAGAGCCGTCTCGCGTGTTGGTGGTGGCAAAATAAGCAGCCTCTCATCTGGTTTTGAGATGATTGTTCCGCAAAACTTTACGAATCTCTTCCCAACTCGTACAGAAAGTGTTCGGGCCGAAGGTCCCCCTGTTTATGTTTACGGTCGAGGAGTGACCACACAGTTCGTGGACATCACAGAGTTTCAAGATGAGTTTTCTGACTTCATAAAATACTCGGCACTTGAAATCCGCGAGCGCCTTCAGCAGTCCAACTGGAGACTCGTTTCGGAATCTGATTGTGCAATCATCATGAAAAACAACGACCCCAAAATTGTCGCATATATTGGGACATGGGGCGCTGGAAAAGGATTTGTACTAAAAGGACTAAATCTTCCCGACGTCGACCAAGCCATGATCGGAATGTTGGGATCACTCAGAGTTACACCGGGAAGTTGTGCATGGAAGCAGTAGCTCTGAGCAAATCCCAAACTCAATATCCAGAAATAGCGCGGTACACTTGTTACCGCGCTTTCTTGCGTGATTTCTTTGAATATAGAAAATCTATGCGCTCGGGATTTTCGTACAGACAGTTTGCAAACCTGGTGGGACTTAAAAGTCCGAACTACCTACAGCTGGTGATTCAGGAAAAGCGTAACTTGACTGAAACCACAGGCCGCCGTCTGGCGGAAGCATTGAAGCTGAATGCGAAAGAAGTAAATTACTTCGAAGCTTTGATTCGTTTGCAGAATTCAGAGAACGAAGAAGCGCGAGTCAAAGCACAAAAGAATATCCATGCTTGCCTTAGAAAGCTATTGGCCCAGTTCGTTCAGGAAGACTCCAGCGAGATCCTGAACAAGTGGTATCACATGCTGATTCGCGAAATGGTTCTTTTGAATGATTTCGAACCCAGCGGCGAATACATTTCAAAAAGAATGAACGGAATCATCAACACAGATGAAGCAGAGCGATCGCTGAAGTTTCTATTGAACTCTGGCTACTTGAAAAACAGTGGCGGGGTATACGAACAAAGCGAACCCGTACTCGACACCGGAGTTGATATCTTCAACCACGACTTCATGCAGGCGTTCCACGCCCAAACATTGAAAGTCTGGTCACAGAATATCGAACAGCTAGGGTACAAGAATCAGGAGCTGGGCTTGCTCAACATCCCAATCCCAAAATCCAAACTGCCAGAGCTACAAGAAAGAATGCGCCAATTCCAGGACGAAATCATCGGCTGGTCCCAATCCCAAAAAGACTGTGACGAACTAGTCCAACTAGGCACCTATCTAATGCACTTCGAAAAACAAAAATAGAGCGCCGCCGCTCCAACAGGTGCGGCGCAATAAGAAGCAGGACCCGGCACCTTTTAGTAGTCGAGAGTGATGCCGGCGGAGATGATGTTGGAGGAGAAGTCTACGTCTTCGCTGAAGGAATAGAGATAGCGATACTCCAACGTAGCCCAAAGATTGGCGATCTCGTATTCTGTGCGAAGTGTATAGGCTGTGTCTTTGCTCATGGCGCCGATGTTGATCATCAAGCCACCGCCACCGTAGGCTGCTGGTGTTCCGACAAAGTTAGTCGAGTTACCGTCATCACGAAGTTCCGCGACTGGGATATAGGAACCACCGCCCACCACGTAGGGTGCCAGGATTTGGCGATCCATGTATTGGAAGCGATAAGAAAAGCCCAAGTTCAAAGGGACTGCCAGGAAAGTGTATTCTTCCATGGCCTCATCACCCGCAGCGGGATCTCCCGTTGTCGGATCTGATTCGGTGAAGCGCCCCTTCCCCGTTTGCATCATGAAACCAATTCCCGCCTGAATTTTGAAATTGCGGGAGGCTTTGAACGGCTGCCAGTCATAATCAAACATCAATAACGGAGCTTGAGGTCCCGTGTACATCGTTTCGAAAGATGTCACTCCGTCAGCCGCTGTGATCTTAGGGGCATCCATCATACCGAAGCGAAACGCACCGGTTGTGCTGTAACCTTTTTTCTCGCTCGTTTTATAAACGTAAGTGCCGTCTTTTTCGATGCGAACCAAACCTACCGCTGACTGTGGATGGCGGATGTACTCGATACCGCCGGAGCGTGATTTGCTGACAACTTCTTCGGCATAAACGGGAGCCGCCGCTTTCACCGGAGTTGATGGCTCTTCAAGCAGGATCTCCCCTTCAGGAATTTCGCTGGAAGGAGCTGCGATCATTGGTTCATCCTCCAAAAGCAGGTCTTCAGAGGAGCCGGCTTCGGGAACGTTTTGATTCAAATCCACAGTATTGTTTTGCCCGTTCGCCGCAGGTGCCGCTGATGGCGCATTGCCTGGGGCCGGAGGCGGAACTGGTTGACCGCCACTTTGCAGGATCTCGTCCTCGATGCTTAGAGCGTCGTCGGTTTCAGCCTTCAACGGATCTGCTGGAGAATCAAACTCACTTTCATCAACAAAGGGAGGCTCTTGCGGCGCCGATTCCTGAGCGTGTGCTGTGTGAAACATTGTGACTGCCAAAAGAGCCACTAATACGAACCATAGTGATTTCACAGTTCACCCCGAACGTTACGACCAAGGATCAAGCGACGATACAATCCCCACAATGTAAGCCCTGCGAAAGCAACAAAGCCCAATGCATACCAGAAGCCAATCGCGACACTCATACGGGCGAAATACAGCAACGGCCACAAAACTCCACGAACTGCGATTTTTGCAGTATCGCTTTGTGCGATCATATTGGCGTAGTGGGGACTGTACTTATAATAGGTTTTTACAAAATGACGTCCCCAGGAATACGGAAGCAGATACTTGTTTCTGAAATCACGGAAGCTTTGAACTTCAGGAGCCATGTCGCTGCCAAAGGCGGCCGTTGCAATAAAGCAGCTCTTATCATCAAGCAGTCCTGCAACCGGCAGAGCCGCCGCACAAAGAGTGCTGTCAGAAACAGAGCTTGGTGTGAAGTAATAAATATTCCCCGTCAGATCCCGATTCGCCATGACCAAACAATATCTTTCGCCATTGGTCAGTCCCGAAACATAGGCCTTTGGATCTGCTGGCGGTTTGATTGAAGTATTAATGGGAATTTCAAAGTAATTGGATTTATTTGTGATGCTACCACGAGTTGTCGCATCGGAATCGCCCGGATTTTGTTTCTCGTAAAAAATCACGATACTTTTAAAATCCACACCCGTCGTGCTGGCCGGATAGTCCTCTGATACACCCGGATTTTTGATATATACTTTTCCGTCCCCTGGGAACGCCGTGAAGTTACAGAATCCGGTATTTGCTGGAGCTTGAACGCCTTCAGGACAGTCCGTATAGTCCGATGGTGCACTGGGCGCGACAGAAGAAGTGAAGTGAAGAGTAAACGTGCCACCCGTTGTAGTGCCAGTGCTGGAAGTTGCTGTGATCGTTAAATCGTGATTAAGCTTGTCCGCCAAACAAGTCGAATCATTGATTGCTTTATTGCAGATCTCACTCCAGGGAACCAGGATCGTGAAAGAACCAGAACCCAAACTGATCGATGTTGGATTTACAGTCGTCGAGTCGATTTTCAACGAAATATCACTCGTCGACCCAATCGTCGTAGAACTGTTCAGAACGATCGTTAAATTCAGTTCTGGATAAACAGCGTTCTTATTACAAGGAACTAATCCCGTACCAGTACAAGTATCGCAAGTGCTGCCACTGGTAACTGTATCGCAAGTTCCAGCGAAGCCACCGTAAATCACAGGTTTAGTAGGTGTGGTCGTAATATCAACTGAAGTTGCGCCACCCACAGATCCATAGGTCAAAGTCGCCAAAGCCACTTTGGATATTAATAAGGATGTAGAAAATAAAGCTAAGTGCTTCAACAGGCGCATATCCTAATCGAACCACTGGACGAGCCATTAGTCAAAGTAACCAGCCTGCCCAGACCTTCGTCAGAACTTTATACACAAGGCTGGTCAAAAAGGTCCAGTTGCAAGGCGGAGGGGGTTCACAGAAGCGGAGGCGGACTTTAAGTCCGTTGTAGCGAAAGTGGGCCCCCGACAACGCAGTCAAATGGGCCTTTTTCACCGGCCGGGTTAGAAGAAGATTTGTTCGGCTATCTGAATACCGTTCAAAGCTGCACCCTTACGGATGTTATCAGACACGACCCACATCATCCAAAGCTTGGAATCTTCTGGATCACGGTGGATACGCCCCACGTAAACCGGGTCTTTACCGGAAACCTCGCGGGCCAGCGGGTAAACACTGCGCTTTGGATCATCCTGAACAACAATTCCAGGATGGGAAACCAACGCCTCGGTCACCGCTTCGCGGGTTGCATCTTTTTTCAAAGTCACCCAAACAGATTCACTATGGGCATTCAATGCCGGGATACGCACTGTGAAAGCGGATACTTTCAACTGAGGCAACCCCAAGATCTTGCGCGTCTCCTTCATGATTTTCACTTCCTCACTGCAGAAGCCCTGATCATTGAAAGAACCGATTTGCGGAATACAATTGAACAAAATCGTGTGCGGGAATGTTTTTGGCTCGTGTCTATCGTGAGCGTGTTTGGAGGTTTGCTCCATCAACTCATCGTAACCACCCTGTCCAGCTCCGCTAACTGCTTGATAAGTGCTAACGCGTACTTCGTCCAAACCGAATTTTTCTGCTAATGGTTTTAATGCCACCACCAATTGAATAGTTGAACAGTTGGGATTTGCGATAACTTGTGGTTTGGAGTCTTTGTTCACCAGGTGACCGTTCACTTCGGGAACTATCAAAACTGTATTTGGATCCATACGGAAGGCCGCGGAATTATCAACCGCGAACGCCCCCGCTTGGACAGCTTTGGGTGCCCACTCAGCAGAAATATCATCCCCGGAAGAAAAGAAAACCAGATCAAGACCATCGAAACAGCCGTCTTTTAAAACCTGACAAGCCCATTGCTGACCTTGCAATTCGATCTTTTTTCCAAGGGAATTCTCAGATGCGAAAGGGCGCAATTCCGCGATAGGGAATTCGCGCTCTTCCAGAAGAGTCATAAAAGTTTGGCCGACCATACCGGTCGCGCCGACGACACCGACTTTAAGTTTTCTTTTCATCTTTCTTGGTCTCTTCCTCATCTTCTTCATAGACCAAGTCGCTCTCATGAACCTGCCCAGGAGCATATACCGAAGGCTTGATCTTGCGGATGTTTTTGCCCAGCTTGAAAACACCGAAGACTGCACCAAGAGCTGCGTAGCTCATGAACAGAACAAACAGCATCACTTCTGGACGAAGTGCTACAACTACCAGAACGCCGACACCCAAAATCAAGTAACGGAATGGCAGACGCTCTTTCAAATCCAAGTCTTTAAAGCTGCGGAAACGGAAATTGGAAACCATCACCAGCGCCAACAAGATTGTCATCACCAGCAAACCGTAGTTCCCCATGGCCTCCAACTCCAGATCCTTAAATGCCAGAACTGAAGAAGCCACGATACCAGCCGCCATTGGAATTGGCAGACCTTGGAAATAGTTTTTCTCGACCACGTTCGCCTGAACGTTGAAACGCGCCAAGCGTAGTGCTCCGCAGGCCACGAACAAGAAGCAGGCAACCCAGCCCAAGCGACCGAATGGTTGCAACGCCCACAAGAACAACAATACACCCGGAGCCATACCGAAGCTGACCAGGTCACAAAGTGAATCGTATTCCGCACCGAACTTACTAGTTGAACGAGTCAAACGCGCCAAGCGGCCATCCAACTGGTCAAATACTGCAGCTACGACGATTGCGTATGCGGCCCATAGATAGTTCCCGTTGATGGATTGAATAACAGCGAAGAAACCTGAGAACAGGTTTCCGGTCGTCATCAAGTTAGGAAGAATATAAATATACATGTGCAGGCGTTGTGCGCGTGCCTCTTCTGTATCTAGATTGGGATGATGTGCTGTGTGTTCATTTGCCATGTATCGGTTTTATCCGACATTGGCGAAAAATCCAAAGAAATAAAAGAGGATGGAAAGACCCACGGCACTCATCAATGGCAGCGTCAGGTTGTCATCGAGCTTTCCAACGGGGATCAGCTCTGCAAATGCGCCAACAAGGCCCGCAAGCAAACTGATCACAATCACGCGATCCGTTAGATAGTTGTGATATAACAAGAATACCAACGTAAGACCCATGCAGACGAAGAATGCTGCCATAAAGCCTTGAATGGACTTGTGCCCAAAGATTTTGTCCTTACCGTACAAGATGCCAAAATAGCTGGCGATTGGATCTGCAAAAGCCAAGAACAACAACGTCAAAGCAACGATGGGACGCGGAAAAATAACGTAAACAATCAGAACACCAGTAAGTAAAAAAGTCGTACCTGCGAGTTTTTTTACTTCGCTTTGGCGCATAATGGGCTTGAAAGCATGAACTGCAATATCGTTCAGCGCGGGATAACGATGGCGCAAGAAATCAAAAGGAACGAACAAGATCCAAGCAACAACCAGAAGTGTCAAAGAAACCTTTTCTGGCAAATAAACGAAGGCCAAAAACATGGCGAAAACGGCAGACATATGCCAAATTTTTCGAGCATAGTGAATGTCCGAGCGCTTTTTTAAGTCCACCAAGTTCAAGAATCCTTCTGTAATCATTCGTGCTCAACTTAAAGGCTCAAATGAGCAAGATCAATTTAAATGATACTACTCTAGCCGCATGCATCAACCCAATGAATTAGCTCATGTAATGCAAATCAGCCAGTTCAAATATTGTGTAAAATTTCAGAGATTATGTTGTTTGAGTCGTAGCGCGAGTTGATTTGAGTAACAACCCAATTCCGCCGCATACAATCCACAAAACTCCGCAGGCCAAAATAACGGCCCGAACAGAAGTCATTTTAATCAGCCAAGGTGAAGCCAAAGTGCACAACAATGTTCCAAAGGATTCCAAAGCCATGCGTAAACGAAACACTTTAGTTAAATCAGCGACCTGAAACTTTCTTTGCATGAGATCAATAAAAGCCAAGTCGTTCATCGGCCCCAAAAAACCAGTGTAGATTGAAGCCACTGCAATCCACGTTACGGTGGGAGCCAAGCCTATCCATACAACTCCGACTCCCCACAACACATAACCCAAATACATCAACCACAACAAACGATGTCCCGCCCGTTTTAGATTGCCGAAATACACAGCCCCCAACAAATTTCCCACGCCATAAGTTGCCATGACCAAACCAAACATTCGGGCATCGCCACCGGTGATTTCATGGATCAACAATGCAAACCCGACAATCACCGCTAAATTCCAGGCTCCTGCGGTAAGAGCGCGCGAAACAAAAACATATCTCATGCCGATATGTCCTTCGATCAGCTTAAATCCCGCCATGATTGCATCACCAAAACCAATTCGGCCTTTCGGTGCCACGATATTTTCCGGCAGGTATTTCTTCAAAGACCAAATGGAAACTGCCGAGATCAAAAATGTAAAAGCATCGATCGTAAAAAAATGAATCATCGGAACGATTGCCGCAAGCAAACCTACAACAGCAGGACCCACCATGCGTGCTCCGCGAATTGTCGTCGCCATCAAGCCATTCGTGGATTGCATTGTTTCAAAATCTTTTGCCAGAATCGGAATCATCGCTTGGGTCGCAGGATCAAAAAAAGCGCTTAATGAAGACAATATCAAAGCCATCACAATCAACAGCGACAGAGGCACCGGAATAAAAAAAGAAACGAAAACAGGAATGAGCACGATCACCATGCGCACCAGATCGACCCGGATCATTGTTTGATGGGGATTCCAACGATCCGCCCACTTACCGCCAATAAAACTTAGCAACATCAGCGAAGCCGTCTGCCCCGCCGCCAGGTAACCGGTGTTTGCTCCCATCAAACTGACAGCAAACCAGGTCAAACCGACCCGGTATATCTCATCACCAATGGACGAAAACGCCTGCCCCAGCCAAAGTCGTTGCAGTTGCGGTTGTCGAAGGGCCTTGATCATAAATTCTTTCTTACTGAGCTATTCTTATTGGGCGATGTAGTACACGCCGTCTTCAGGTGCGGGGCACGCATCCTTAAACAGGCGAGAGTGCGCAGGCACAAGATAGACTCGCCTCCACAGGTAACCATCCTGGGAAATAACTTTTCCTGGCCTTGGATCGATAAACACAATATCTCCAGGATTCAACTGCCCACAAGCTTTTGCTTTGGTGGATGGTTGAAAGCGAATATTGCGCTTATCTTTTGAAGTGAATTTGGCATAACTGGAATCAACATCCTTGGGCAAAGCACCAATCCACTTGGAGACCAAGGCATTCAAACGCTCCCCTTCCGGTGTACCAAAAAACTGGGGTTTATCCAGGGGTGGCATCGGCGTGTAACCTTCCAGTCGCGCAATCGAACCGTACAACTTACTGCGTTCAAGATCCTGTGGAACAATCCATCCATTTTTAACCAGGAAATCCAGATTACTGAATCGATCCTTGGCCACATCATCAGCTTGCAGATTACCATGACAACCCAGGCAGTTGTTTTGGATTAGCTGAGTTTGAACGGCATGATAGCCCTTATCCAGTTCCGGATTGTTTTTAATTGCTGACCTCCATGCAAGCATTTGCACCTGAGGGTCAAACACCACTGTGGAGCGATCACAAGGCTCGCGATAGTTTGCTGAATTTGTTCTGGCCAATCTGACAATGGTGCGATTTTCGCGGTCTTCCACGATCCAAAGTGATCCATCGCTGGCTTCAGTAAATGCCACCGGAGCACCCTTGGGACGAACACCCTTCACTTCATTCCATTTGGAAATCACTTCCACATAGGAAGAATGTCGTTCCATACCACCGCGCGGTTGAAATGGCTTGGCGATAGGACATGCTCCCGGTTGATTGAACTGATAGGACGCTTTGACCGGTGATTCCAATACCGGCAAACCTTTTTCATCCACCGTATAGGCAACAATTCTTTGTCCCATCGGTTGGTAACCATGCCAGGTGACCAGCAGTTTTCCGCCAATCAAATCACTGAACATGCCACCGCGATAGTAGTCCATATGCAGAGGAGCCACATGCGGAGGCATCAGAATGTACGGCGCACGATACTCACCCATTCCCCTCGCGTCTTTGAGTGCACAGTTGATGGGCTTGCGAAACTGTTTGTGAATCGGAAGCTTGCTGTTTTCCGGGAACTCCCACTCTGGAGAGGTTGCGTGAAAGTTATAGCAATACGGCCATCCGTAATTCCCAGTCGTGCCGCTTTCCAAATCTATGACATTGATCTCTTCATAGGGTTCTTCCAACTCCGGGAAGTCCCGGCCGTTTTCACCCTGCACCAGGAAGCCTGCATTTGAAATCGCCATTGCCATGGAGTTGCGAAGACCCGCAGCTGTCACTTCATAGTTTTCAATACCTTCTGGCGGCAGATTTCTTAGTTTGGTTGAAGGAATTCGATAGATAGCACCATTGCCTTCAGCTTCAACTTCGCTGCAATACTTGTATTCGCCGGTACCTTCAACTGTGCAGTGATCACTTGGTGAGCCTGAGTTGATATACATGTCTCCGTTTCGCGGATCAAAAACGAATTGCGACAGTGGGTGCATGTAACCGGTTTTTCGATCCAGATTGGAAAACACCAGTCTCCAGTTTATAAGTTTTCCCTGATTAAACTGAAATTTTGAAATTTGATTTTTCTCGCCGATATAAAAGAATCCATCCGGCCCCAAGCGCAATCCATGAGGATTGTCCAAACCCGCTTTCAGCAACGTGATCTGATAAGTGCCACTGGAACCAGGTTTCAACAAGAAGAGACGACCATTCTTTGGCCCCCAGCCTCCCATATCAACAACCAGAAATTGATTTGAATTGGCAATTTGCAGAATAGTGCGCGGCTTGATGAAACCTTTGTTGGTTGCCGGATCCAATGCACGGTCTCGTGGTATCACCATCCCCAGACATGTCCCGGGCATGGTCTCCACCATTAAGCGCGGAAAACCATCGCAAGATCTGTCTGTTGGATCATAAAGGTAACCACTTTTATCCAAAACCATGCGAGAAGAGGCCGCGGAGCGCTTGATGGATTCTGCTTCCCTGTTTACGGAAGTACATTGAACAAGCAAAACGGCGAAGGCGAGCAAAAACACGCGCATAAAAGATCCTCTATTGGTGGTTCTTTTATTTTGCGAAGAATATCTTAAAAAGGAAATGACGAATTAAATCTTGGTCGAGCTGATGCGAACGATTTCTTCGACCTTGCGACCGGCTTTTTCATAGCGGATGGCAATTTCGTTCTGACCAGGTTGCAACTGGATCAAATCTGTTTGGTAACGATCAGAACCACGATCAAATACAGATGCTGTATAACCGTTGCTCTTGTTAACGATTTGAATCTGTCCAACGCTTACACCGGTCGTGCAGTTTTTGCCTTTGAATTGAATATAACCAGCGTTCACTTCAAGTTGACCTGTCTTACCTTTGCAATTCAAATCCACGTCAGCGGACTCATGCAGGGAAGAACCGATTTTTTGTGGAGCCACAGTCGTCGTGGGAATTGAAGCCGGACGACGATTGCTATCTTTGGCAAGCACTGTCGTAGCAGTCTGCTGCTCCGCTTGAACAGGAGCATCCTCTTCCGTCAAGCTTGCAAATGTACGAGCACCCAGGAGCAAAACCAGGACGAATGTAATTGCAATAAATTGAACTTCAGAGGCAGCACGTTTAAACATGCTTCCTTGATCGGAGTTCCGTAGCAGGACTTTAGCCGTATCAAATTGAGAAACAGTGTAAACTCCCCCTCGTAGGTCGGGAAAAATCTGTTGAATTACAATTGGTGGGCAATGGAAGTTTTAAGAGCGAAACTGAGGCGGAAAAAATTTTGAATTTTTCGGCGTAAGTCCCGCTAAGAACCGCAACCAGAGCTGAAAAGAAAAGACCCTCCGTTGCGGAGGGTCTTCAAATTGAGACTATTTTTTATCAATACTGATTGCGAACTTTTTAACCCCGGCACCTTTGACGATGTCCAGGAGTCCGACCACTTTACCGTGAGGCACATCTTTATCCGCAGAAATAATGGCCTGAACTTCTGTATTCTTAGTCACTTCTTCGATCGCCTTGGCTTTAACCGTGGCTTCGTCGACAAAAGCTCCGTTCAGATTAATTCGACCATCTGCTGTCAGGGAAATATTCAGTTTACTTGGTGCTGTTTGATCCCCGCTGGCTGCCTTTGGAAGATTCACGTTAATTGACGGCTTGATGAACATGGGCGCTGTCACCATGAAGATGATCAGAACCACCAGGATAATATCCACCAATGGGACAACGTTAATGTCCGCTATGGCTTCGTTGTTTTCCCCATTTTTCATTGCCATGGTTTAGATACCTTTTTTCTTAGCATAAGCAAGAGTCAGCTCTTTCACACTCTCAAGAGAGTTGAAGATGCCACGCACTTGTTTGCTGTAGTAGTTGTAAGCAATAACTGCTGGAATCGCCACGAAAAGACCTGCGGCAGTAGCGACCAAGGCCATGGAGATACCTGCCATCACCGTTTGCTGACCCGCTTCTGGTGCTGTTGCCAGGTCGTTGAACGCTTTCATGATACCCAGAACTGTACCGAACAATCCAATGTACGGAGCGTTCGAACCCAAAGTAGCCAGGAAGTTCAGATATCTTTCCAAATCCGGACGCTCTGTTAGTGCGAATGTGTTAAAGATCTCTTCCAAACCTTTGCTGCCAGTTGCGCGCAAATGCTTCATAGCCTGTCCTGCGGCACGACCTTCCAAAGAGTCCGGATCTTTCGCCAGGTCTTCAATGTCTTCAACGCTATTGCTTTGAATCGCCAATTTAATTTTAGCGCGAACACGTTGTGACTCTGAGTTCACTTTTCTTAACGCAAAGAATCTTTCCAAAATCATTCCGATACTTAGAATGCTCAGAACCAACAATAACCACAACACAACCTGATCGGCTAAATGTGCAACTCCAAAAATTTTCTCTGCAAGCATCGAGATGTCCTTTCAAAACTTTGACTAGCAAAAATTATTGATCCATTATCTCTAGATCAATGTCATACGGTCAAGATATGCAGAGAATCATTTTAGCTTTCACACTGTGCGCATTGAGCTTGGTCCAGATTGGTTGCCAATCAAGTGACAAGAGTTCAATCCTCGTTATCGCTGCAGATAATTTTGCTGTGTCTGATGTCAATTGCTCCAGCGATGGACACTCAGGCACTAAGTCTGGCTTTCAATTGCTTTGCAACGAGTCGGTCCGTTTTACCCACGCATTTACCACCTCCACCCTTAGCTCACCGGCGCTCGGCTCCATCCTGACAGGACTGTACCCCTATCAGCACAAGGTGCGACACAATGGGGGTCCTGGCTTGGCCGCCGAAATTGAATTGGCATCCGAAGCTGCTGTTTATCAAAATTACCGCACCAGTTTCTTTACCGGAGGAGCTCCGGTATTTCGACGCTCCGGACTAAATCAGGGCTTCGAACTTTTTGATGACAGCATCAACCCGGGATTTTCAAACCTGTACCGCCCCTTTAAAAAGAGCGCCGAAAACTTTATGCAGTGGCTCCGTCACGACGTGGGCAATGAGCCGTACTTCAGCGTCCTTTATGCTCCCGACTTGCAATTTACCAATACTGTCACAACCACGGAGCTTGGCGAAACCAGAAATCTGAGCTTCGAGTCCCAGGTGGATGAATTTGATGAAAGCCTTTACGAACTGATCACGCAGATCAAGTCCGCTCGCCGCTGGGAAAACACGACGGTGATTCTGGTTGGCTTGAGTGGACACAACAACGGCGACCGCCGGGATCGTCGTGACTTCCCTACCTTGAATCTGAACTCTGAAAACACTCAAGTTGCCCTTTTGATCAAGCCTGCGCAAAAAAAGAAAAAGGGCGACGAACCCATCTATTGGAAAGCCGATCAAAACGTCACCTTGGCGGATGTCGGCAAGACGCTGTTTGAACTCCTTGGCGAGAGTGTGGTTGAAAATGACGGCGGTGACTTCCCGGTTCATTCTTTAACGGGTGTACTAAAAAGCCCCGAAGCCAATTGGTCAGAGGATCGTCCCTTTCCGATAGAGTCCGCATGGGCACTGTGGCGCAATGCCGGTCCTTTACGGGTCGCAGTCATTTCACAACACGTTCTTTACATCAACGATGAAGTGCCGAAGCTTTACAATACCCTGGTGGACCGCATGGAGGCGACGCCTCTGCCACTGTTACAGCAAAGTCTTTTGCCCACGACAAATCGCCTGCAAAGCCTGATCAAAAAAAACCAATTCCCCGCCTACACACCTTTGAACTCGGAGTGGCTGGCCAAGTTATCCATTCCCTACAACCGCTGGACTCGCCCGGATCAGGAGCCGCTCCTGTTGCGTGACTTAAAGCGACTTGGCAACAACCACGCTTATAAAAATCTGAATATTTTAAATTGGACTGCGCAAGTCTCTCTCAATCAAAGAGACTGGGAAACCCTGAAGAACCTGGGAATAAAAAATGGCGTGAGCGTCTGGCAGTACGTCGGCGAAAAGAATCTTAATGCCAAAAACCCGAAAACGTCAGATCCCTGCATCGAACTGCTCACTTCCAAAGAAGTGGATGCGACTCGCATGAAAAACTGCAATGATCCTTTGTTCCTGGATTTGGTCGACTGGCTGCGTGCCGATGTGCGTGGACTGGCCAAGGATTCCCAGCGCAAAAAATTCGAGCGTTCATTTAAGAACTATATGCTCGATCAGGAAATTCAGCGCAACAACATCGCTCTGGGATTAATCTGGGATACGTCACGGGAAAATCTCTACGCACCATCTCGTGCCGAGCTGGCATTACACCTTCCTGAAAATGCGAAAATTCGCACTCAGGTTTACAAATCAATGACGACAATTGACAAGGAAGACAACTAAACGGCGATCATGCCCATCCAAAACGGCAACTCGGGCTCTTCCTGAACCATGGCGTGGGTCAGAAGATTCAAATCGGTTTCGTAAGAGTTCAATCCCCACAACGCCGTAGCGACGGAAGTACCTGCAAATAAAACCAATTTATCACCTTCGGCAACATGGGTATGACCCGTTTGTATATTGCACGTCGGATCCAGCCCCAAAAGCTGGGCCGGCAATGGCGGCAAGGCTTCACGATCGCGCAACTCAGACGCAAGATCCGTGGCGATGCTTAACGGCTGCAGGCGCTGATTCGATCTTTGCACAAAAATACTGGGTGCCCCCACTTGTGCCCAGGCAACCTGGGAGCCGCGTTTGAACAACGCCAAAACCTCGACGCCTGATGCGTACTCTTTGCGGTTCTCGCCGCGATAAAGAGCATCGTTGGCAATCATCAAGGCTGTACGAACGTAATTAGCCTCATCACTGATGCAAGTCAGAAATTCAAATGGAGAAGTCACTTCAACGTCGGCTTTTGCGGCACTGACATACTTAACCACTTCGTTCAGCGCTCTTTCGCCATGCTCAGGTTGTCCCCAGGATGTGACCACCACAATGAGTGACCCATCCTCTTCAACGTGAATCAGGGGTTTGGGACGCAGGATTTTTCCACTATAGGACCGCTCTTGAAGTTTCATTTACAGCGCTCCATATTTTTTCAATTTAATATGAGCCTTACGGTAGTATTCACCATCAGGAATATCCAGCTCCAAAATCTTCTTCCATTTATCCTTAGCACCAGCTTTGGATTCACCGCCATCGACGTTACCGAAGCTTTCCTCCAAAATACCCTCTTGATACAGGGTCATCATTTGTTTGCGCAATTCGGTCACGCGACGATCAATTTTCTCTGGCAACTCTGGATTTTCCGGATCAATCCCCTTGGCTTTTCTAAGAGCCAGAATGGCCCCCTTCAGATTGCCTGCCTGATAAAGTTTTTCAGCCTCTCCCTGCAGAGCCGCTGTTTTTGAATTCATCTGACTGCGAATCGAAGCAATGCTACGGGACGCTTGCGCTTTATAGCTGTTGGGATCCGGAAGTCTTGACGACAAAACTTTTTCATAAGCCTCGATGATATCCAATGGCTTTTGAGAGCTCTTGTGTATCGACTGGGCTTTATCATAAATAGCCTTCAAACGAGCAACCTGAGCTTGATACTCAGCTCTTTGCGCCTTTTGCGCTTCACGATTGGTGGTTATCACCTCAACCTGTGTTTTCAAATCCATGATCTTAGGATGATCCGGATTGAACTGCATCACACTGGACAGGCATTCATCCAATTCGTCCATCGTACTATTAGGATTGATTTTCTTCTGACAAACAGAGACCTGATTCTGAATTTTCGCCTCAGCTTCAGCTTTGGCTCTTTCCCGTTCTTCCTCGCGATCGCTCATCTGCTTGATGTAGATGGCCTCTTTGGCAAGACGTTGAATTTCCTTGGTGTCCTCGTAGTCCGGCACCATCTCGTGAATCTTTACGATTTCATCCTGCGCGAGTTGATATTTACCCTGCATATAAAGATTCTTGGCATCTTTATATCTTTGGCGAACCAGAGCCTGTTGCTCGGGCTTTAATTTATTAAACACTTCCTGCGGGGAACCCGGAGCCACCACTGATCCAGCGGTTTTAGGCCCATCGGTTTTCTTCTCGCCGCCGCTGAACAGATACGCCACCAATAACACGGCGACTGCACCACCAATAATTTTTGGACGATGCTTTTGAAAATCAAATTTGCCTTTTCCTTCGGGCGGCGGTGCCACAGGCCCTGGCATTTGGCCATACTGTGGCTGATACTGCATCGGAACTCCGCCCTGTTGCTGATAAGGCGCAATGCCGTAGCCCTGATCGTAACCAGCTGGAACCGCATTTTGGTTCATTTGCACCAGCGGATTCGGTGGTGCCACCTTCACCATATCCAAACGACTCTGGAAGTGAGCATCATGCAGCTCAAAGTACAGATAGTTATCCAACACCGTGATCGCATCACCGCTGCGAATCGCCGTCATGTCAGTGGAAGAAATCGGATTTCCGTTCAACAGAGTTCCGTTCACACTGCCCAGGTCGATGATTTGATACTGATTGCCATTTCTGCGAAGCTCAAATTGACGACGACTGACTCGTTGATCTTTGATTTGAATATTACAAGAGGCATCGCGACCTGCAATCCAGGAATCTCCCTCATCCAAACGGATAAGTTCTTTGGCGTCACCTGTGGCATCCACGATCTTAATGAATGCCGCTGTCGGAGCCGCACCCACAATGGTTTTTTCCGCACCCATGTCTCCTTGTACCGCAGGCAAGTAACTCGCCTCCGGAGCCGGCGCAGGATTCACATCTACAACTGCGGGTTGCGCATTGGCAGATGAACTTAGGAAATCAAATTCATAAGGTGGAATTGTAAAATTAAAACCGTGATCCAACGAAATCTGCTGAACCGGTTCACCATTGACCATCACTTCGCCATAACGGGAAATAACCTGCAAAGTCCATTGGCCATTTTCAGAGGAAATTTTGAAATGCTCTCTTGAAATGCCTTTTTCCGGCTGCAATACGATATCGCAGTCTTCCTTACGACCTGCCACATAGGAGCGGCCGTCTTCCAAAGGCATATTATAAACTGTCTTACCACGAAGGCGAACTATCAGATGTGCCATATTAGAGTCGTCCTCCTTCCAGATTCAAAGTGCATTCCTCATAAAACTGCTTGGCCTCTTTGTAACTTGGGTCGTCGCGGCGACTTTGTAGCATTGTAATCACATTGGAATAGTTGGACTGACACATGCGCCAGTTCTTCTTTTCTCTATAGCGTGCACCCTGGATAAGGTTAAACTTAACCAGCTCATCGAACTTGATCTTGGAAAGATGATAGTAGCGTTTTGCCAATTCATTTTCCGGATCCAGATTCAGAACCACCTGGAATGACTCGCGGGCTCTTGCGTACTGTCCTTGTTGGAAGTCACGGAAACCACGGATGAAGTTTTCCTGGGCACGTTTGTATTGAACAGAATCATACTTTTCTTTTTTGATGGCTCGCAGTTCTTCCGTGCGTTTTTCAGCATCAGACACATCCTGCATACTGATTGCAGATGATCTGAATGCATTCGGATCTTTTGCTGCCCCTTTTTTGGAAGGTGAAAGCAGGAACCACGCAACCAATCCAAGAACCGCAATAATGGCATAGAAGCGCACACGTGGGTTTGACAGCAAGCCGCCATCTGCAGCCGCTGCCGCCGGGCGTGCCTGACGATACTGATTCGCTGCTGGTTGAGGCTGCCCCATTGGCATTTGCGGGCGCACGTGACCTGTCGGCATTTGTGGGCGACCGGCCGCTGGCATATTTGGAATTCCTTGTGGCGCCATTGGTTTCAAAACCGGAACTGGCGGCACATCGGGAACTGAAGGCATCGCCGGAATTACCGGCTCCACCACTACAGCTTCCGGTGTAAAGCGAATTTCAGAATCACCCACTTGAATCACCGAACCCTTATTCAGGATTTCGGACTGAACGCTTTCGCCATTCAACATGACGAAGTTCTTTTGACTTAAGTTGACGATCAGGAATTCGTTTCCACGCTGACGAATTTCTGCGTGCTGACGACTGATACGCGGATCATTCGCCAATACGATATCATTCTCCGGGCCACGGCCAATCTTGGCAGCACCACCGGTAAATGACAGACGAAGACCGCTGTGCGGTCCTTTTATAACCTCGATATCAAACTTCAATGTGTCTTTCACTTTAGGAGCCGCTCCCATCAGGAACCCCCCTCAGCAGGAGAAATCGTGATTACAAAGTAATCCACTTCCTGCGGTTGCGAAGACATTGCCTGACAACTCAACACACAAGGGTGTCCGTTGAATTCAAGTTGATCTGTTTGAATCACACGAGGATTTTCACGGGTTCTGGCCATCAGATCTGTCAGATTCTGCTGTAATGCCACATCCGGAATTGCCTGATACTGCTGGCCGACCAGGGCTGAAACTTCGGTGCGCGCAATCTGGCTGAATGAAGGACTTCCCGCCATAATACGACCGTCTTTATAAATCGCAATTGAAGGAAAGCCGATCAACTGAACAAGGTTCTCAGCCTCACCATCTTTATTGACGAAGCCACCGATGCCACCAGCCTCAGCTCCGCCCTCACCATGAATATAGCGGGTCAAAAGACTGTTGATATTTCCAATTAAAGCCTGAAGCGGAGGAAAGATGAAATCCACACTGGTATTGTCGTTCTTGTCTCTCATCGCGGCATCGAGCTGTTGATTCAATGTGACCAGCGGGTACTCTACCAGCTTGTACATAAAGAAGAACAAAACCAATCCAACCAGAGTTGCAATCACCAGAGTTTGCATGAATAAACTGATCGCACGGCCATCATCGAAAGCCATACTGCCAATATCGTAAAGAACAATTGCATGGGCCTTCACCGATTGCTCACCTGTGCTTGGATCAAACAAACCGATCGGGAAACTTGCCCCAATAGTGGAGGAATCCACCTCAACCGCTTCCGGTCGCATCTCACGGCGGGCCTGATGCACGAAAGGCAAATCAGGAGTGGTCCCGGCACGCGATGCCGGAGCCAGAATCATTCCATCAGATTGTTGAACAATCAGAACCTGGGTTACACCGTCCTCTGACTCCGCTTGATTGGTGGTCAATGAGGAATAGCTGTTTTGCAAAAGTGCCGCCTGATTGATAGTTGCCAAAGTTCTGGCAATGGAAGCCGCACGACGTTTACTTTCGGTGATGATACTTGCTCTTGTGATTTGCACCATCGGAATCATCGCCAGCAAAGTCGTCACAAAGATAAAGATCACCACGAAACCCAGCAATACCATGCGGAATTCCAGGTAAGTTGGAATTTTATAGACACCCGGCAAAGCCACGCGATCCAAATATTCCAGGAACTTATCCCAAAGAGCCTTCACACCACCTGCATTATAAGCTGGTGCCGCCTCTGGAGGAGCTCCATTCATATCCGCACCCATCATAGGTTGCGGCATCCCCATTGGCTGAGGCATTCCCGGCATATTTTGCGGAATTCCATAACCGGATTGAGCCATCATAGGAGTTTGCGCTGGCGCTTGAGGACGTTTTTCCGGCGCTGGAATGATATCCACCAGAACATCATGAATGCCCAGCTTATCACCCAAACGCATCAAACCGGTCTGCATACGCACACCGTTTAAATAAGTACCGTTACTTGATTTCAAATCCGTGACGACAATCTTGTCGCTGTAAACAACGATTTCACTGTGTTCTTTGGAAACACCAGGGCTGGTGATTTTGACGTCACATTGCGGAGCCCGACCGACCAGATTTCGGCCCATCTTAAGCTCTAAAATGCCTCCGGCTTGTGGGCCGGACAAAATTCTAAGCGCCCACATTGAGTTGATCTCCCACGTTGATATTCAACTTGCTGCTAACCCCTGAAGCCATCTCCACCACTGAGCTTGCTCCCCATACCGGAAGCACCAATCTCCATGGCTTAATATTTCTGCGCACGGCTTTTACTTTCATTTTTTTATCCACAAACACGCAATCAATTGCGAACTTCATGAAAAATGTATGGATGCTATTACATCTAAGAATCCACAATGCCTGATCTTCCGCCAAAGAACTGCGCCCCAATAAACCCACACCACGAGTCTGGAACGTGTCTGCGACTTCCAGATTCGGAATCAATGTGGCTTTGGTTGTGGCGTTCTCAAGCTTCTTCATCATTATTTCGGCCCATACATAAATGAAATCGCAACCGGTCCAAAAACCATAATGAACACGGCTGGCAAAATAAATAACATCAAAGGGATCAGAATCGCCTGAGATGCTTTCGCACCGGCTTTTTCCGCGCGCACAAAGCGCTCCATACGCATTTGTTCTGACTGATCCTTCAGAACCTGCGATATACTGGCCCCCGTCGCCTCGGCATCGATCAACACGGCAACGAAACTTGTAATCTCGTTCATGTCCAGACGTTCACTCATCTCTTTCAGAGCCTGAGTTTTTGAGGAACCGATTTTAATATCTTTCAAAACAATCGAGAACTCATCCGCCAGCACGCTTTTTGTTCCCTGAGCCTTATCCACGATTTTTTGAATCGCCGAGAAAAAGTCCAGACCGGCCTCAACCGACAATGCTAACAGATCAATGAAGAACGGTAAATCAGCGCGAACAGACAACTCACGTTTTTTCTTTTCACCGGTTGAGTGAATTTGCGGAAGATAAAAACCAATCAACCCCACACCCACACACATGAACCACGAAAGTCCCAGTTGCAGTGAGAAGTTCATTATCAAAAGGAAAATCGGGAACATCACGCCCCACAAAAGCTGCAAACCAATGAACTCGTCCTCGTTCAGCTCCTGCGACAATCCGGAGGTCTTGATGTACCTGCGAACCTTCTTGCGATAGCTCTCACTGCGAATTCTTAATGCGTGCTGCAAAGTGAACTGATGCACCAAGGGACGTGAAAAGTTAATAATCGGATTCTTCGATTTTGCCGGCTCGTCGTTATTCGCCCAGGACAACTGCTGCTTGTCTGCGTTGCTGGCAAAGATGGAATTCACGAATAGGAAGACCGCCACTCCTGCTAGGAGCAGACCCAAAATCAGCATTAACTCTGCGCTTCCCATTTTGGCCTCTTTGTGTTTAATTCAGACTCATGAAAACATTGATACTGGCTTCCGAGTCCCCACGCCGAAAACAACTGCTTCAAGAAGCTGGTTTTTCATTCGACGTAGCATCAGTAAAAGTATCGGAAATTCCTGACAAAAACCTGAATGCCAGCGAGCAGATTTTGGACATTGCCAGACGTAAGGCGAGAGCGGCATTTGCTCACCTAAAGTCCAGTAAAGAACAGGAGTTTACTCTCATTTCCGCCGATACCGAAGTGATCGTCGCCGGCGAATTGCAAGGAAAGCCATCTGACAAACAAGATGCCTATAATATGCTCCGACGATTGTCCGGAAACTCTCACGAAGTCCAGACCGGAGTGTGCATAATCGACTCCGCCACAGGGAAAGAACTGTCTCAAATTGAAACGACAATAGTTTACTTCAGGAATCTGACGGACCAGGAAATCTGGACCTACATTGAAACCGGCGAGCCCATGGATAAGGCCGGTGCCTATGGCATTCAGGGTCTGGGGGGAAATTTTGTGGAAAAATATAAAGGTCCCTTCGACAACGTCGTGGGACTTCCCGTGCAAATGGTTAAAAACCTGCTCGCACAAATTTAGCAAGAATCAGGCTGGAGCCCTGCGGGGCTTCGCTGTTCGCAATTCAAAAACATACTGCTGTACAACCTCATCCACTTGAATTCGGTAGCCGCGAACCAATCGCACTACCCGACTCCACGGACGATAGCTCCAAAACTTTGTTTTCAAAGCCCGTGTCTTTGCGGCACCGGTGACCGCCATTGAAATCATCCCACTGATGGCTCTGATAAAACCATTGAATGAATCCCGGCTTTTAACTTTGATCAAAATCTGCAGCTGATCGCCGCCATTCAACTGCTCGTGCAATTCCACACGATACTTTTGCGCCTGCTGAACCAGAATTTCTGTGATTCGTTTCCAATTTCTGGAATTTCTGAAAGAAAGGTCACCCACCGCTTGCGAAGAACAAAGAACCACATGCATCGCGTGTTTGGTGCTGATGGGTCTCGCTGATTTTGCATTGCTGTTCTTTAAAAGCGCGCCCCCGAACTGCCTCGTAAGAGACAGCCGAGGGACGTGAGATTTGTATGTCGCCATTCGGGAGGAGCTATACATGAAACATGTTATAGGAGCACCCCCAACCCCCGTCAATAAAAAAGTAGCGATGGTATTTATTTTGTGAATTTCAATGAATTAACGACGCAGCATTGCGCCATCGGTGGATGTTTTGAATAAAGGTTGTTAGGTTTTGAATCATGAGCTTTCAAGAAATCCGTGCCGAGATCGGCGCCGACAAAATTCTCGCGGTGTCCAAACTTCAGCCCGTTGCAAAGATCCGCGATCTTTACAATCAGGGTCAGCGCCGCTTTGGAGAAAACTACGTTCAAGAGGCGTTGGATAAAAAAGAGCAATTGAAGGATTTGACGGATATTGAATGGCACCTCATCGGGCACCTCCAAAAGAACAAAGCCAAGCACGTGGTTGGTCAATTCCACCTGATCCACTCCGTGGACTCACTGGAGCTGGCGCAAACACTGAATCGCCAATGCGAAACCAAGAATGTGGCCCAAAGAATTCTGATTCAGGTGAACCTGGCGCACGAGGAAAGCAAAACCGGCTTTGACAAGCAAACCGTCATTCAAAGGTGGGCTGAGATCTGCCAACTGCCCCACCTTATCATCGATGGCCTGATGACCATGCCACCCCTGACAGAAAGTGGCGAGGAGGTGCGTCGCTACTTTATCGAACTCAGGGAGCTGCAACAGAATCTTGCCAAAGCAACTGACACCGAAAGACACCCGCTAAAAAAACTCTCCATGGGCACCAGCAACGACTACAAAGTGGCCATCCAAGAAGGCGCCACCCTGGTTCGTTTGGGCACAATTCTTTTTGGTGCCCGGGATTAACCGAAAGCTCCCCCTGCGGAGTCTGACATAGTGGATGAATTCATTTGGCGAACGCCTTTGCTAAAGGTAGGATGATTCTATGAACCCACTTCTCAAAACTCAAAAAATCGGATTTCTGGGTGCAGGCAATATGGCGCAAGCCATGATCAAAGGCCTTATCGAAGGCGGAATACCTGCTAAAAATATTTACGCTACCAACAGATCAGAAGGAAAACTGGTCAAACTGGTCGAACAGTTTAAAATTAATTCCCTCTCTAATAATGAAGAACTTATCGATTCTTGCGACATCATCATTCTCGCTGTGAAGCCTCAGGATTTACTGACAGCTTTGGAGCCGGTCGGCAGAGCCTTTGACGAACACAAAATCGTCGTCAGTGTGGCTGCAGGTGTGCGCATGGAAAAACTGGAACGCTTCATTAACGGTGCTCGCCTTGCACGCGTGATGCCGAACACTCCTTCAGTGATCGGCCGCGGAGTCATTGGCTACCTCCTGAATGATGACGATGACAATGCACTCGACAGCACGGTGGAAGATCTTTTCACTCCACTGGGTCGCGTGATCAAAGTGAGCGACGAGGATCAATTCGAAGCTCTGATGATTTCTTGCTCCAGCGGAACCGGATTCGTATTTGAGATGATGATGTACTGGCAGGATTGGATCGAGGAACACGGCTTCTCTCTTGAAGAAGCACGCGTGATGACCATTGAGACGTTTGTGGGCGCTTCCCTGCTGGCAGCACAAGCCCGTGAAAATGTTGAGGACCTTCAGGCTCGCGTGACCTCAAAAAAAGGTGTCACAGCAGCTGGACTTCAGTCCATGAGAGAGCTCGAAATTGAACGCGCTCTCCGCATCAGCTTTGAAAAAGCGGCGATGAGAAACAAAGAAATGGCCCGGGAGATCAAATAACCTTGCCGGGTCCCTATAACGACTTTTATCCTTAATCTCATAGCGTTCAAGGAGGAACAAAATGAAGATCACACCCATTGATATAGCTCATAAATCATTTGGTAAAAAAATGATGGGTCTCGACACTGATGAGGTTATGGATTTCCTCCAACAGGTCGCCGCGCAAATGGAAGCCCTGATTCAGGATCGCAATTCACTTAAAGAAGCACTTCGCGAAAAAGAACTTTCCCTGATGGAATACAAAGAACGTGATCAAGTTCTTAAAGACACAATTGCAACTGCAACTCAGATGGCAGATCGCCTACGCCAAGATGCTGAACGTGAAGCGAAACTGATCACAGCTGATGCAAACCAAAAAGCAGAGATCATCACTCGTGATTCTCGTGATTCTTTGAAGAAAATGTATCAGGAAGTGAATGAGCTTAAACGTGCGCGCATGCAGTTTGAGGCAAACTTGAAAGCACTGGCACAAGCTCACCTTTCATTGCTTGAACAAGGCGAGAAGTATATGCCGCAAATGCATTTGCAGGGTCAATCCTTTGTGAACAACACGACTGGTGGCAATAACGGTGGCAATCGTTCAACGAACGTATCCCCGCTATCCGCTGAATAGTCCCGTCTGTGATTGAGGAAATTAAAGGTGGAGTCAGACTCCACCTTTTTATTCAACCCAAGTCCTCCAAGAATCAAATCATCGGCGACCACAATGGTGAGCTGAAAATAAAAGTCTCCGCCCCGCCCGTTGATGGCGAAGCCAATGCGGAACTTATCAAGTACCTGGCAAAATTATTCAAAGTCGCAAAACGAAATATTTCCCTCGTAAAGGGCGATACCGGCCGCCACAAAGTTGTGGAGATAACCGGCATCAGCAAAGGTGAGGCCGAGAAGCTAATTTCCTCCGCGCTTTAACTCCACTTCGAACTCTGTTCTATCCAATTGCTCCTGAATATTCATGTTGGATTTCTTTTTCTTTTTTGTAGGGCGTGGCTTGAATTGACTTTGATCCACACCATCATCCGTTGCCTCGCGAAACTGGCGCGTGTTGGGCGTGCTGATTTCAGAGTCTGAACGATTGTACATATTCGATTTCCCTGAGGGAGCCGCAGTTGCTGGAGAAGAAGGAGGAGTGTTATACAGCGGATACGACTCTTGATGGTAGCCCTCTGACATATCAAAGCTATAGCGAACAAATCCGCCCACGTGATATCCGGCCGCTGCATTCTCTCCCGCGATCGTCGTGCCGCCGTTGACCTGCATCGTCCACTTCGAATTCACCATCCACGTCGCATAAAACTGTGTATCAATCGAAGAAGGATTTACAGAATAGAACTTGTACGAACCAGCGTTTACGTTTTGAAGATAAGCATTGCGAACATATTGCTTGCTGGTGTCGGTATCATCAGTCACTGACTGACTGCCAAAGATCTCACCACCAAATCTGAAGGCATTTGCTTTTAGCTGCAAACCACCTCCCCAAGGCACCAAAGAAGATCTTCCGTCGGCGCGGTAGTCAAATCCCGCCCATCCGTAAATTCGCGCAGATCCAAAGTCTTTTTGCGCTATCAAACGCCCCCAAAGCTCGAAAACACCTTCCGAATTTAGAGCATCATCTCCGGCAGGATCGACCTCCTGCAGTGGAACCAAAATCCCGAACTCTGGCACGAGCTGCACAATTCCGTCATAAGCAAGAAAATCAAAGCCCCCCATCACATCTGAAAAGCTCGTATTCGTGCGCGTTGCGACGGAGCTTTTGCTTTCTGCTGAACTGAATGTTCCAGAACCAAAAACCGACCAGGTTCTGGATGGCATATATCGGGTGCTGAAATCCACATCCAAAAGTTGGTAATGGTTTCCACTGGTTAGGTTACTACTGCCTTCACCAAAGGTTTCGTAATTGGCAGTTGAATAAAAGAAATTGGTGCCCAACTCAAAATCCCAGCGGTCCCGGCGGAATTCCTTGTAGTTATCCAAGGCATTTGCCACGGATCCCGCCATCAACAAAGTCACCAAGAACGCACTCAAACACTGAAGATTATTTGCCATTTTCATAAGTTCCTAATAATAACAAGCTCATGACCAGCACAGCAAACAAATCACAGCTCGCAATCATCTTTTTCACCGTTTTCCTTTACCTTGTGGGCTTTGGTGTAGTTATTCCGATTATTCCACTTCTAAGCAAAAACTTCGGAGCGACTGCCCTGCAAACAGGATTGCTGCTTTCAGTTTATTCTTTGATGCAATTTTTGTTTTCACCTTTCTGGGGAAAACTAAGCGATCGCATGGGGCGCAGACCGATTCTTTTATTCTGCCTTTTTGGCGAAGGTCTTTCGTACATCATGTTTGCCTGGGCTCGCAGCCTTGAGTGGTTGTTTGTTGCACGTATTCTTGCCGGTTTCTTTGGCGCCAGCCTCTCGACGGCATCCGCATACATTTCAGACATCACTCCTAAACATGAGCGTTCCAAAGGCATGGCCTTGATTGGCGCAGCATTCGGACTTGGCTTCGTCGTGGGCCCGGCACTGGGTGGCTTGCTGGCTGTTTGGGGTAATCACATCAATCCAGCTCCACACTTTGATACTTCATTCTCATTTTACTGGGTTGCCGCCTTGTGTTTTGCGAACTTCCTATTCGGCATCAAGTTCCTAAAAGAATCTTTATCAGAGAAAAGTGAATCTGCTGCCAAGAAAAAGCGCTTCTCTGTTATGTGGCACTATCTGAACATCAAAACTGTGGGAGCACTGATGACGGTGTTCTTGCTTTCCTCACTGGCGATGTCGGGAATGGAAGCCACTTTGATTTTATTCATGGGTGATAAATTCCAATGGACGATCAAACAAGTGAGCTTCGGTTTTGCCTATATCGGTGTGATTATTATCTTCACTCAAGGCTTCTTGGTGCGTCGTATGTTGCCTAAGTATGGCGAGCGCCAGGTTCTGCGCGTGGGTCTTATTTGCTTTGCCGTCGGCCTTACGACGATTGCTATATCCGACACTTTGTTTGGAATGTGTATTGCGATGACTTTGCTTTCCCTGGGTAATGGACTATCAAATCCATCTATCTTGGGTAGTATCAGTTTGCTGATTGACTCTAAGGAGCAAGGTGCCGCAATGGGAGTCACTCAAAGCATGGCTTCTTTGGGTCGCATCATCGGTCCGGCAGTGGGCGGCGCACTTTATGGAAGTGTCGCGATGACAGCACCATTTTGGGTTTCCGGTGGACTGGCTTTTGTCGCCCTGGCAATCATTCTTATTAATTTCAAGCTGATCCCGGATCACGCACGAGTAGGTTAACTATGGAATACACACAACTTGGCTATTTCCAATTCAACAACCTGATCAAAGGAAGAATCCCCATGATTTTGGTCAACCTTGGTGTTGAACTGAAATCACAATATGGTCACATCGAAGGGCTGCACCTGGATAACTGCCAGGTTACGGGAACACCCGATGAGGTCGCCAAATCAATCAGCGATAGAAAACTTCCAGCGCACTACCCCATCGTGATCATTGATCAGGATGGATCCAAATATGCACCTTTTGTACAAACTCTGGAGTCCCGAGGTTTCAATAACGTCTACACTGTTCGTGATGGACTTACCGGCCTCGAAAAAGAAAAAGCTCAACAGTAAGAATTAACGGGGGATTTTAAATCCCCCTTTTTTTATTTTCAGTCAATACATCGTCATGATTTCGTCAGATTGTCTTCGCGCAAAGCACCGTTAAATCACAAAATTTATATATCCGTTGTTGGCCTCGGCCTAAGTCTATAGCATCATTAAATCGTTCAAGGATAAAAAGAACATTAACCAAAAACTTTTATAGAAGGACATTTAATGAAAAAGTTTTTACTAGCCGCTTTGGCAACAACAACAGCTGTATCTGCTGCAAACGCAGGTTCGATCAACTTCGACGCTCGTGCGGACTATGATTCTAAAACGTACGAAGACTCCACACAGAAAGACGGAAGCCAGTTCTATTTCAAAACAGTTCGCTTGGATTACCAAGGCAAAGCAACTGAAGATCTTTCTTTCCGCCTACGTGCTGCCTACAATAAAGCTGGTACACAATCGACAGGTGCGGGCGACAACTCCCAAACCGCACTTGAGTTCGCTTACCTGACTCATAAAATGGGCGATATGTTCTCTTTGCAAGTTGGCAAACTGGGTTCTGAGTACGGAGCGATCGAGAGCCAAACTTCCGGCGCTGATTTGTACCTTACTTCTCAAGCGTACACGAAGACCGGTCCAAACGGTAACTTGAACGGTGAATACCTAAGCACAAGCTCACTACTATACGTAATGGGTGCAAAGGCGATCCTTAATATGACGCCTGATCAAAATCTTTCCTTGGTTGTTTTCAAAACACCAAACTCATCTGTAGCTGCTCCTACAGGAAGCACTCCAATCGCTCCTGCACAAGCGGATTCAAACGCGATGATGGAAGGTTTGATCTATAAAGGTTTGTTCATGGATAAAAATCTAAGAATCATGGCTTCATACCACATGGGTACTGGTTATGTTCCATCAACTGATGACAAGTACACTCTTTATTCTGCGGGCGTGACTTACAACTTCGGCGGTATGGTTTTGGCTGGCGTTGACTACACAAATTCCGCTTATGAAAGAGACGGCGATGGCGCGAAAGATTCCATCTACTCAATCATCGGTAAAGTTGCATTCACAGGCTGGGAGCAATGGACTCCACGTCTTGAAGTTATCACTTCTGAAGAAAAAGTTGAAACAAGTGCAACTGCTGCCAACAACGGTACTAACAAGTTCATGGGCTACGGCGCAGTTCTTGAGTTCAAACCGATCGTTGACACAAACTTCCGCTACCACATCGCTTACAGCAACACGACTGAAGAGTTGGCTGCTGGTGGTAACGATCCAAAAGTTGACCAAATCACAGTGGGCGCTCGTTGGAACGCTGACTTCTTGAAATAGTCATAAAATAGCCAAAAGGCGCCAGCCGGTTTTGCGGCTGGTTTTGGCTCCAGAACCGACTTTTATCGAGGGAGGCCCAAGAAGCCTCCCTTCTTTTTACCCTACCAATAACGCGCCGCAGACCCAAAAGGCGCCAGCCGGTTTTTGGCGGAGCTGGATCTACCCTAAACAGCTTGATTCTGATAGACTCAAACGGTTAAAAATCTCTCTTTTGGGGTGCCTAAATGTCAGAACAATTATCAGATCGCTACAATCCCGCAGATGTAGAAAACAGAACTTACCAATGGTGGGAAAACTCCGGCTATTTCAAAGCACAGGATCAATCCACCAAACCTCCATTTTCAATTATTTTGCCTCCACCAAACGTCACAGGTTTCCTGCACATGGGTCACGCCCTGGATCACACAATCCAGGATATTCTTATCCGTTGGAAAAGAATGAACGGCTTCAACACCATGTGGTTGCCGGGAACGGATCACGCCGGTATCGCCACACAATCCGTGGTTGAGCGTGAGCTGAAAAAAGAAGGTGGAGTGACCCGTCACGACCTGGGTCGCGAAAAATTCGTGGAAAAAGTTTGGGACTGGAAACACCAATATGGCAATCGCATTTACTCTCAAATGCGTCGCTTGGGTGATTCCTGTGACTGGGATCGCGCTGTATTTACATTGGACGAGGGCGTTTCCAAAGCAGTTCGTAAAGTATTCGTGACTCTTCACCAAAAAGGTTTGATCTACCGTGGTCAACGTCTGGTGAACTGGTCAGGTCCTCTTGAAACTGCGATTTCCGACCTTGAAGTTGAACACAAACAGGTTAAGGGCGCTCTTTACCACATCAACTATCCTCTTGAGGATGGTTCAGGCTTCCTGACTGTTGCGACCACTCGTCCGGAAACAATGTTGGGTGATACTGCTGTTTGCGTGCATCCAGAAGACGAGCGCTACAAGCACTTGATCGGAAAAAATGTTGTCATTCCATTGATCAACAGAAAAGTTAAGATCATCGCTGACACTTACGTTGATAAGGCGTTCGGTTCTGGTGTGGTTAAAATCACTCCAGCCCACGACTTTAACGACTACAAAATCGGCAAGTCTCACCACCTTGAGTTCATCAATCTTTTGACTAGAAAAGCGGAGATGAACGAAAACGCGGGACCGTATGCCGGCCTTAAGGTTGCAGACGCTCGCAAAAAAGTTGTCGAAGATTTGAAAAACCTGAACCTTTTGGTTAAAGAAGAGCCACACGTTCACTCCGTGGGTCACTGCTCGCGCTCTGGCGCTGTGGTTGAGCCTTTCCTGTCTGAACAATGGTTCGTAAAAATGGAGCAGCTTGCTGTTCCTGCAAAACGCGTGGTGGAAAGTGGTACTATCCGCTTTGAACCTGAATCATGGACAAAGGTTTACTTGCACTGGCTGAACAACATCGAAGACTGGTGTATCTCTCGCCAATTGTGGTGGGGTCACCGTATTCCAGTTTGGTATTGCAATGACTGTAACCATCAAACAGTTTCTGAAACTGATGTCACTGCCTGCGAGAAGTGCGGTAAGCACAACTTGCGCCAGGACGAAGACGTTTTGGATACGTGGTTTTCCTCAGCTCTTTGGCCGTTCTCGACAATGGGTTGGCCGAATGAAACTGAAACATTGAAAACGTTCTACCCGACCAGCTATCTGGTTACGGGTCATGATATTATTTTCTTCTGGGTTGCCCGTATGATCATGATGGGTCTGGAATTCAAACGTGATGTTCCGTTCAGAACGGTATACATTCACGGCTTGGTTCGCGACTCTCAAGGCCGTAAGATGTCCAAGTCTTTGGGTAACTCTATTGACCCGGTTGAGATGATTGAAAAGCACGGTGCCGATGCGCTGAGATTCACGTTTGCCGCTCACTTGTTCTCGGGCAAAGACATGAAGTTCAGCGAGCAACGTCTTGAAGGCTACCGCAACTTTATGAATAAGATCTGGAATGCGGCTCGTTTCGCAATTTCAAATCTTTCTGATTTCAAGGTGCCAGCTGAAGGCGTTAAGGCTTTGCCAAACAAAGCCCACATCAGCGTATTCGATAAGTGGATCATCGCGAAACTTAACGAAGTGACCAAAGAAGTTGAGGAAGCGTTAGAGCAGGAAAGATTCTCTGATGCGGCCACGGCTTTGTATCAGTTCATCTGGAATCAATTCTGTGACTGGTATATTGAATTCACGAAGCCAATCATGAACGGAAACAATGCTGAAGAAAAAGCAGCCACTCAATTGGTGATTGCACAGGTTCTGAACCGTATCATGCGTTTGCTTCACCCGTTCACACCATTCATCTCTGAGGAAATTTACCAAAAACTTCCGATCAAAGGTGAAGCTTGTATCGTTGATCAATACCCGACGACTCGTAACGATAAGGACTTCCTGGCATTGGGCTCCAGTCAGGCAGCCTTCGAGATCGATATCGTAAAAGAAGTGATCACAGCTATGCGCAATATCCGTGGTGAAAACCGCATCAGCCCGGCGATCAAATTGAACGTGCGTTTGGGTGTTGCGAATGATCAGGTTAAACAAATCCTGGAAAACAACCGCACAGCATTGCTGACGATGGGTCGCCTGGAAAACATGGACATCGGTGCCGATGGCAACCTGATGAAATGTGCCGTTGCTCCGGTGGCAGTTAAAGATGCCAATATGAAAGTGATCATCCCACTTGAAGGTTTGGTTGATTTCGATGAAGAGATCAAACGTATCAACAAGGCGATTGAAAAACTGAACAAGGACATCTCTATCCTGAGTGGTAAATTGTCGAATGAAAAATTCGTGGCAAACGCCGACGAAGACGTCATCGCAGCAGACCGCGCTTTGCTTTCTCAATCCAAAGTACAATTGGATTCCCTGAAAGACGCTCTGACCAGATTCCAATAGGAATTCGAACGAAGAACGAAAATAAAAAAGGCTTCCGTAACTGGAAGCCTTTTTTATTTTTAACTTAGCAAGTTCGTGTCTAGTTGCAAGAGCAGGACATCTGCGCAGAGTCAGCGTCTTTACAGCGGAAGTATTTTCCAAGATGGCTGACCACGACCGAATACGCTTTGCCATTTTGCTCCACGTAGCTCAATTCGTCACCGTTTTCATAGGTAATCAACAGTGATCTGGAAGTTTTCAACAGGTCAGTGTTTTCATATATTTTTTGAATTTCAGAATCTTTTGGATTTTGCTCAAGCTCCTGCGGCAATCGCAAATCCCGCACTTTCCCCGACACCAACATCACGTAGTGATGAACCGTTTTAACCGGCTCTGCCTCTGGTGCATTGGAATCCCCTGCGTACTCAACAAAGACTCTGCGAGTTTCGCCATCTTTCATTTTGTAATCCACGGAAGTCCATTTAGTTCGCATGTTGATGACTTTACCCATGTCCGGGGCAATCAACTTACCGATGATCTCGAAGTTGAAATCATCCTGCGGAGATAATTCCTGAACCTTCATATCCAGGCATTCACCCATAGCTTTGATATTCTTATTCAAAGCTGCATAGCGATCCGGATTTTCCATGGAAGTAGGCAAGAAACCGGAGGTGGAAACTCCCGCACTGGAATCAATTGGTGGCATATCCTCAGGAAAATGCCCCACGTGACCCGCTCTTTGTTTTAAGATGAAAAGACTGAAGGCAGCCAGACCCAGAACAACGATAATAGGAACAATGATTTTTTGTTTTGAATTCATCATTCCTTAACTATCGGTTTATCCCTGAGCCAGGTCAATGAACTCTACTTGATCAAACCAATCTCACGAAGACGCTGCATCAAGAAATCCTGTCCAGTGATGTCTGGATACTTGGCTCCAGCACCTTTGCAAGATGGCAGGCAGCTTAGCATAGCATCTGGATGAGGATGCATAAAGAACGGCATGGAATAACGATGGGAGTTTGTACCGTCTTGTGGATTGATCACACGGTGGGTGGTCGAAGGCAAAATGTCATTTGATAAACGTGCCAACATATCACCAACGTCCACAATCAAAGTATCCGGCTCAGATTCAATATCCAACCAAGTGCCATCACGATCCTTCAACTGAAGACCTGAAGCTGTTGCCGCAGGCAATATCGTGATGAAATTAATATCTTCATGAGCGGCTGCGCGCACACAACGAGGATCAACACCCTCTGGGATCGGTGGATAGTGCAAAAGACGCAGAATTGAATTTCCATCTTTCGTCATGCGAGCAAAAAAATCCTTGTCCACCTCAAGAGGCATCGTCAAAGCTTCCAACATCACATCACCTGCCACTTCCAGAGCCGCGAACAACTTCAGGAAATGTTCTTTGAATTCAGGAATTTCTTTATCCGGCCAGATATTATCCGGGTAAATGGATTTCAAAGCATTTGCTGGGGCCAATTCACGGCCGACATGCCAGAACTCTTTAAGATCCATCACTGGAGAATCTTTCGCATGTTCTTTGCCAAACGGCGTGTAACCACGCTGAAAACCTGCTGTTGGAGAGATGTAAGACTTTTTAACTTCTTCAGGAAGTGCGTAGAACTTTTCAAGCAACTCGTAAGCTTTATGTAAATCAGCAGCTTTGACGTTGTGATCTTTAAGGATGATAAAACCGTATTCTTTAAGGCCGGTAAACAATTGATCGATGAAGCGGGCCTTGTCGGATCCAGTACCTTGCGTATAACTTGCAAGACTCAATGTTGGAACTTTGCGAAGTGTACTGTTCTCTGCGTGAGAGCTGGTTTCGATCGTTCTCATAATCATCCCCTTTGGATTGGCTTTAGTGTGTTCAGCTTGGGAGGACAATACCAAGTTGCTTATTCCAAAGGCAACAGCAACTAATTATGCGTAAAAAGAATATCGAGAACTCTAACCAATGTGGCGCTCTCAAACTCAAAATGAATATCCCCATCAAACAAGCGCACAGCATGCTTATTACGGTACGGAGATCCCTCATCTCCCTCATATCCACGATAAACTACGGGGCGAGGATCCAACTTCAAAGTGTCCTCTATGATTTCCTGCAGTTTTTTATCAGGATTTTGTTTTTGCCACTGAGCTAAAATCTTTGACGCGTTTTCAGTGAACTCCACCTGGATTGGATCTTTAACAACCTCTGAAGTCCATCCTGTTCGGGCATTCGGGATCGATTCGATCTCTGGCAAATAAGGTTTGATATCCAAAATCGGCGTGCCATCAACAAGATCCGCACCCGAAACGATGATGCCGTCTTTTTCGACCTTCACCAACTCCACCAACGATAAGCCAATGGGATTAGGACGATGTGGAGTGCGCGTGGCGAAAAGACCGATGCTCTTGCCACCCATGCGTGGCGGATGAACTTTAGCATGATAGCGAGCCACCTTGTTCTGGTGAAATACCCATACTAACCAAACATGACTGAAACCCTCGAGCCCTTGAAGTGCTTCTTCCGGCTGAAGATCCGCACGAATCTTCAACTTTGCCCACGCACTCTTCACCAAGCCAGGTTGGCGCGGAGTGCCGAACTTATCCTTAAAACAACTCTCAATATACCCAATCGGTTCCATAGGTACGGCGTACCTTTTGGGGGCTCGCTGCGTCAAGCAAAAAGGCCGATCCTAAGACCGGCCTTTCGCGTGTTCTCAATTTTTTGGAGAGAAGGTATTAAAAATTACCTGAACGTCTCATCAAACCATCGCGGTTTTTAATGATGATTTCTTTGCCGTTCAAATCAATCAAACCTTCGTTTTTGAACTCCGTCAGATGGCGGGACAATGATTCATTAATTGTGCTGGCCAACTGAGCAAATTCATTGCGTGTCAGTTTTAGATTCAAAGAAATGCCATTTGGAGTTTGTGTGCCGAAGCGGTCTGCCAAAATCACCAATTGGTAAGCGATGCGCTCTTGAACTGAAGCCAAATAATGCAATTGGCTTGTGTTCTCGAAAGATTCCAAATCGTTTACAGATTGGTTCAATAGCAATTTAACCATCGGCGAAGCTTGTGCCATAGCAACTTGAATCAACTCACGTGGATACAACCACAAGACCGTCGATTTCACTGCTTTTGCATGGCATGTTGCAACGCCACCTTTTACCAAGGCTTTGTAGCCAAAGTATTCTCCAGGGGAAACAAGTTTTGTCACATATTCATTTGTCGTTGTGCGTCCTCGTGCGTGAGAACGATTTACGACAACTTTCACACATCCTGATTGCACATAGTACAATCCTTTTGGAGTATCCCCTTCCTTAAAGATCATCTCCTCTTCTTTGAGGTGAATCACTTCGTAAGGGACATTCGAAGTTGTTGGGATGTTCAAGTTTTGTTGGCCCATAAAACCTAGGGAGTTAACTCCGCCGTTGAGTATCGTTTGCGATTCCATGCTCTTAGTCCTCCGTGCTTTTTCTGAGTTGTTTGTTAACGTTTAGGCCATCCTAAACTGGTATAAAACAAGAGCCTAATTGAAATTATGACATAACCGACTTGTAAGAGTTGACCATTAGGTAATTGAAATGATTTGCCTTGACTCACACTCTACGGCCTCGTACTTTCAGCCCGACAAAAAATCTTAAAAAATTTGTGAAATCAAACGCTTATTAAATGCGCAGTCGCATGAAATTATGCGCGTGTGAAGGAATCATCAAATGACAAAAAAGTTTTTCGTTACGCTGCTTCTTCTGTCAATCAGCACCACTGCATCCGCGAATATTAAAGTCGGTCTAGTCCTTGATAAAGGTGGAAAAGACGACAAGTCCTTCAACTCCGCTGCCTACATGGGCGCAACCAAAGCCGAAAAAGATTTGAAGATTGAATTGAAATACGTTGAGGCAACTGACACCAACGCAATTGAAAATCTTCACCGCAACTTTGCTCGCAAAAACTATGATCTGATTATCGGTGTTGGCTTTGCACAAACTGATGCTGTTAAAAAAGTTTCCGCACAATTTCCCAAAATTAAGTTCGCCATCGTTGACGGCGAAGTCACTGCCGCAAACGTTCGCTCTTTGATGTTTGAAGAACACGAAGGATCCTTCCTGGTTGGAGCATTGGCAGCAATGGCTTCCAAATCCGGCTCTGTTGGTTTTGTGGGCGGCATGGATATTCCGCTGATTCGTCGCTTTGCGATGGGTTACGATGCTGGTGCAAAATTCATCAATCCAAAAATCAAAATCTCTGAGAACTATGTCGGCGTGACTGGCGAGGCATGGAACAATCCGGCCAAATCCAAAGAGCTGGCACTCGCTCAATACGGCAAAGGTGTCGATGTGATCTTTGTCGCAGCGGGCGCTTCCAACACCGGAGTATTTGACGCTGCGGAAGAAAAGAAGAAATTCGCGATCGGTGTCGACTCCAACCAAAATTGGATGAAACCTGGCACAATCCTGACTTCCATGATGAAAGCAGTTGATGTAGCTGTATATGAAACCATCAAGGAAACAAAGGATGGTAAGTTCAAAGGGGAAATAGCCCGCTTTGGATTGAAAAACTCCGGCGTGGATTACACCCTGGATAAGTACAACGAAAAACTGATAACTCCGGAAATGAAAAAGAAAGCCGACGATATCAAAAAGAAAATCATCGCCGGCCAGATTCAAGTTCCAGATTACTATAAGAAGAAGTAAACGCCATGAATCAAGTCCCTGCTGTTGAATTTCGAGGTGTCTCTAAAATATTCGGCGACTGTGTCGCCAATGCAGATATCTCCTTCAAAGTAACAGCAGGCACGATCCACGGGATCGTGGGCGAAAACGGCGCCGGCAAATCCACTGCCATGAAAATCCTTTTCGGTCTTTACACTCCCACAGATGGGGAGTTTCTGGTTCATGGCACCACTCAGTTTTTCTCCTCTTCAATTGATGCAATGAAAGCCAAGATCGGAATGGTGCACCAGCACTTCATGCTGGCAGAACCACTGACGGCTTTGGACAATATTCTTTTGCAACAAGACGGCGGCCCCTTTTCACTTCTGCCACGTACCGAACAGCTTAAAAAACTAAACGAGGTAGCCGCCCGTTATGGTTTCGATGTGGATTTAACTGCCACGGTCGAAGACCTTTCCGTAGGGGCCCAACAACGTGTCGAGATTTTAAAAATTCTCTCCCAGGACTCTGAAATCCTGATTCTGGATGAACCCACTGCTGTTTTGACTCCGCAGGAAGTTCAGGATTTCTTCAAAAACCTTCGACAACTTAAAGCCGAAGGAAAAACCATCCTCATCATCACCCACAAATTGAAGGAAGTGATGGCGATCACCGATGAAGTGACTGTGTTCCGCGCAGGAAAAGTCATCGGCACACGCAAAACTGCGGAAACGTCCATTCCCGATTTGGCAGAGATGATGGTTGGCAGACGTCTGCAAAACCCTGTTGAACGCGGCACTCAAATTGACCCAAAGCCTGTCATAGATATTCAGAACCTTTCCGCACAACTGGGAAATCATAAAGTTGAAAACCTGAATTTGAAGGTGCAAACCCGCGAAGTGGTCGGCATTGCCGGTGTCGAAGGAAATGGACAGGACATCCTGATCCGTGCCCTTTTGGATCCGCATGCTTTTTCCAAGAAGCATTTTTCCGGAAACATCCAAATTCACGGCAAAGTTGGATCCTTCCCAGAGGATCGCCTGCGCTTTGGAGTACTTCCTAATCGACCTGCATTTGAAAATTACCTTTTAGGCCAGCAGAAAACTGCAAAGTTCGCCCGCGGAATTTTCCTTAAGATGAAAGACATCATTCAGGCCACCCGTCAGGCGATGGAGCAATACGATGTCCGTCCTCGCAACGAAAATCTGGAGTTTTCAAGATTCTCGGGCGGAAACCAGCAAAAACTGGTGGTCGCACGCGCCCTCTTGCAACAGCCTCAGGCTGTAATCGCGGCTCAGCCCACACGTGGCGTGGATATTGGTGCTATCGAGTTTATTCATAATGAAATTCGCGCGGCTCGCGATGCGGGTGCGGGAGTTTTACTTATTTCTTCTGAGCTGGATGAGTTAATGGCCCTTTCCGATCGTATCGTCGTCTTGTACAAAGGTCGCTTCGTTGCAGAATTCCTGCGCAATGAGTTTGACGAAATCAAAATCGGCGCAGCAATGGGAGGTGGCCATTGAAACGAATACTAGGGTTTCTAATTGGTTTAGTTGCCGCTTTGCTGCTAACTCTGTTTGCGGGGGAAAATCCGCTTAATATCTCGATGATTCTTTTAAAAAGCGCCTTTGGTTCGATGTACGACTTTGGGATGACCTTGTCTTACGCGACTCCGATGATCTTTTGCGGACTTTCGGTGGCAATCGGTTTTCATGCGGGCATGTTCAATATCGGAGCTGAAGGTCAGTTGACGATGGCAGCCGTGACCGCCGCTGCGATTGGCGTTTTCTTTCCCAATGTTCCTTTCCCGCTGGCTCCCCTTGTTGCTTTCCTGGGGGCCTTGGCAGTTGGCGCATTCTGGGGATGGATCGTTGGTATTCTAAAAGCGCTGCGTGGCAGTCACGAAGTTATCATCACCATTATGATGAATTTTATCGCTGCCGGACTGGCAAGCTGGTTTGCTTTGAAAGTCATTCCCAATCCAAACTCCCAGAATCCCGAAACAGCCATGGTGTCTGCGAACTACATGTTCAAAGACTATGATCTTGTGGCACGCCTATTCCCCGATACACCAGCCAATGCCTCTTTGGTTGTTGCGGTGATTTTGGCCGTATTAATGTGGATATTTCTTTGGAAAACCACGTGGGGCTTTGAATTGCGGGCCGTGGGTTCGAACCCCGAAGCAGCTCAACGCTCTGGCATTTCCGCAAAACGCATGCAAATTATTGCGATGGCCTTGGCCGGTGCGTGCGCTGGATTTGTCGCACTTTCCGAAGTGATCGGCAGCGCCGGTCAATACCGTGTGGGCTTTTCTCCTGATTATGGTTTCATCGGTATCGCTGTGGCGTTGCTTGCCGCAAACAATCCCATTGGTGTGATTGCAGCAGGTTTCTTAATGGGAGCTTTGCACAAAGGGGCTTCGGATCTGGATCTTGAAACTTCCACGATCACACGGGATTTTTCGCGCATCATTCAAGCGTTTATTATTTTGGGTGTGGCAGCCAGTGCTTACTGGGAATACCGCGTTCGCAGACAAAGGAAGAAGGACTAATGGAATACTTTTTCATGATCTTCGCGTTGCTGTTAGCAACTCTGCGTCTGGCGACTCCACTGATTTTTGCTTCCATGGGCGGCATGATGAGCGAACGCTCTGGAGTCATTAACGTTGCTCTGGAAAGTTTTATGCTGGTCGGAGCCTTCACGGGCTCTGTCGTCGCGACATCCAGTTCTTCGGCGTGGCTTGGCTGGGGTGCCGCATTGATTGCCGGTCTTATTATCGGCGCCCTTTACGCACTTTTTGTTATTGAACTAAATGCTGATCAAATCGTTACGGGAATGGCTTTCAATCTTTTGGTGATGGGAGCGATTCCCTTTGCGACTAAGATTCTTTTCGATTCCACGGGTTCGACTCCCCCTTTACCCGTGGATGATCGTTTTAACTATGAACCTTTATTGTTGGCATTCCTACTGGTTGCAGGCTTGACCTTCTGGCTTAAGAAAACGCGCTCTGGATTGTGGCTGCTATTTGCTGGCGAAAATCCTGAAGCCTTGATGGCAGCAGGCGTGAGTGTTCGCAAAGTTCGTTGGTCTGCCGTGGCACTGAGTGGTGCTTTTGCCGCTTGGGGTGGAGCAAGCCTTTCTTTGTTCCTGGCCTCAGCTTACTCCCCGATGATGTCAGGTGGTCGTGGTTTCATGGCGCTGGCAGCTTTGATATTCGGAAAATGGAAACCATTGCCGGCATTCTTTGCCTGCTTGTTGTTTGCATTTGCTGACGCCATTCAAATTCGCCTGCAGGGCGTTCATATTGGTGGCATTGCCATCCCCGTTCAGTTCATTCAAATTTTACCATATATCGTTACTATCGTTGCGCTTGCGGGATTTATGGGAGCCAGTCGCTCTCCGAAGGCCCTGGGCCGCGAACTGTAATAATAAGGAGTCATCATGTTGAAGCTTGTCCTGCCATTGCTCTTGTTATCATCCACAGCATTTGCCTGGGGAGGCCGCGGCCACGATGCTATCTGCCGTGCTGCTGTCTTCTTGGTTAAAGACGAAGGATTGAAAGAATATCTTCGCAACAAACCGCAAATGATGGGGCATCTGTGCAACATTCCTGACTTTTACTGGAAGAGCCTGGGCGGCGAAGCAAACAAGCACGGAAATCCCGCGCACTTTATCGATATCGAAGTCATCGGTCTTAAAGTGGCAGACATCCCTTCAGACTATAAAAAAATTATTTCTGAATACACCGGGAAAGAAAACAAATTCAAAAATGACGGCACAACCATCAAGGACATTCCAACGGAATTCGGTTCTGCATGGTGGAGAGCGGATCAATTCGTAAATCGCATCGCTGCTTTGAACAAAGACTTTGCGGCGGCAAAGCCACCAGCAAACTTCAAAGAAGAACAGGACGAAAATCTTCCTTACAACAAGCTGGCATACCAAATGGTTGTCGACATGGGATTGATGGGCCACTTTGTGGGCGACATCTCTCAACCGTTCCATACCACAGCTGACTATGACGGTTGGGTAGCCGGTCACGGTGGCATTCACTCTTATTATGAAGATTCTGTCGTGGGTGAATTTGATGGCGACCTTGATTGGTTGGTGTTGAAAGAAGCTCGTGCCATGAAAAATCCGTCCTTCTTGAAACCCGCGACAGTTGTCGAAAAGATGAAGGCATTGTCGATCATCTCGAACACCGAGATTCCAAAAATCCTGAAGATGGATCCTGTGATCAAGCCGTCCGTACTTAAAAAAGAGCATGGCATGGAAATCAAAACTCGTGCAGAAAGAAAACCTGCTAGTGTTGCTTTCAAAAAAATGAAACCAGTGATCGTGACCGACATGGCTCGTGGCGCTTTATTGCTTGCGAACCTGTGGGATGATGCTTATGCAAAAGCAGGCAGACCTAAGATCGGGGCTTACAAGTCTTATAAGTACCCCTTCACACCGGACTTTGTAATGCCAGACTACTACGCGATTCCAGCGGACAGCAAATCTGAAAAAAAATAGGAACACCTCGAAGGCCACGGAAATCGTGGCCTTTTTGTTTCACAATTATTAATCGCAAATTCACAGTAAAAAAACCGCTAAAACATCAAGAAATCTTGATGGAATCAAACTCGATTATTTCCACGTCTTAATAAAGTTTTTGTCCTTGAAACCGAATAAACATAAAATTGATGAGGTTTCAGTGAAAAATAGAAGCTTGAATTTTAAGATGATTCTGGTGATGTCCCTGCTGGCAGGAGCATCCATAGCGATCGCTACAATCGGTCTAGTCAGTCTACAAAAAATGAACGATGTAATTGAGATACTAGTTCGCGAAAAAAGTGCTCGCGTATCAATGGTCAAAGACATCCGATCACTATTCTATATTCAATTGATCAACGAAAAGAACTACATCCTGTCCAACGATGATCATGGCCGCTCAACAGTGGACACATTGATGAAACAGCGCCACGACCAGATGGAAGAAAGAATAGATCAGCTTCATGCTATCTCCACCCCCACTGGGCAGGAGGAGCTGGCAAAGTTCAAAGAGATATACGATACATGGTGGAAGAACATCGAATCGATTCGCGATCACGTTCAAGCGGGAAATGCGGATCATGCCGAAAAAATCAGCGTGACTGAAAACAAAACTCTGCGCCATTCAGGGGAAAAGATAATTGATTCCACCGTCGATCGCAACGAAGGCCAGATGCAACACGAAGTAGAAAAAATGGAGGAAAGCTACCGGGAAGCGCGCCTGGTAATGATTTTGGTCAGCCTTTTTGCCATTCTTTTAGGAGGCATTATTGGCGGAGTCATCTTGGCAGGCCTGAGCAAGTCCATCAACGCCGTGATAGACAGCCTTTCCTCTGCTTCTAAAGAGGTGTCAGGTGCATCAACACAGATTGCAACTGCAGCCACAGAGCTTTCCCAATCAACGACGGAGCAGGCAGCTTCCCTTGAAGAATCTGTAGCCACGATCGAAGAGCTTTCCTCGATGATCAAGCAAAACTCAGCCAACGCGGATTCAGCCGCCAAATTTTCCGGCGACACCAGTGGCCTGGCAAGACGTGGTGAAGCGGAGATGAAGTCTCTTTCTGATTCCATGACTCAAATCGCAGCTGATTCGAAAAAGATGTCTGAGATCATCAACGTCATTGACGATATTGCATTTCAAACCAACCTACTGGCCCTAAACGCCGCGGTAGAGGCCGCCAGAGCGGGAGAACAAGGCAAAGGCTTTGCTGTGGTCGCTGAAGCCGTTCGCGCCTTATCACAACGAAGTGCGACGGCCGCCAAAGATATTGGCGATTTAATTCGCTCAAGCGTGGAGCGCATCAGCCAAAGTAATTCTCAGGCGGATCGAAGCGCCACCGTACTTGCTGAAATTCTGGTCGCGGTTAAGAAACTTTCTGACATCAATCAGGAAATTGCCTCTGCAAGCTCCGAGCAATCCAACGGGGTTACACAAATATCCAAAGCCTTAAATCAGCTGGATCAAACCACCCAGATGAATGCGGCCTCTTCAGAAGAAGCTGCTGCCTCCTCCGAAGAACTGGCTGCACAGGCAGAGTCTTTGGCTCACGTGATTCAATCTCTTGTTACGGCAATTAAAGGCAGTTCCAATAAATCAGAGAGTAGCTTGATCATCACTACTCGACAAACCGATAACCTACGTCAAGTGAGCTAGTCACAAGAAAAGGCCGCATATTTAGCGGCCTTATTCCTCAACTCTTCAAGAGTCGATCTTCATCGTCACTATGATTTCTATCGAAAAACTCCACTCCGCCAATTTCTAGCCATGTCATTCGCGCTTCCTCGAACCAAACACCATGCTTTTTGATATGCTTATTTACAAACGCCTCTATTGCCAATAATTACAAATAGTTAGCAAATACAGCTCACGCCACGGCGAGCGTTATATGAAGTTCACCGATCTCACCGTTCTGATCTCGGATTAAGCGTCTCTCTATGAGACTTACGCCCCACGGGAGCCAGAAAACGGCTACTGTCTACTTGTTGAAGACTCAAACTCAATTTGATCGCACCCGTGTGGGCATGGGTCTCGCAAATAAAAAGGTGGGTTTATACGCCTAAAGGGAGAAATTATGAAAAAGAGAGTAATGCTTGTGATGGCTATCGTTATGGTTTTGGGTTCTGTAAAAGCAATGGCAACCTCTGCCGATTTGGAAATGGCCGAAGGAAAGTGGGCCGCGGCTGAGGAAAACATGGCTGCCGAAGACATTATGAACGAGATTGCTATCGGAAAAACCGAAGCCGCAGAAGAAGATATGCTTCGCGCGAAGGCTTTGGATAAAATTCGTGATCAGATCACTACTCTTAAAGAACGCGGTTCGGAGCTTGATGAAGTTCGCGTGGGCAAAGAGATCGTCAGCCGTGGTCAGGCTATCTTTGCTGCAGAAGCGGACTTGGCTGTTTTGACCAAGAAGTTCGATAAAAAATACGCTGATGATGTTTCTCGCATCCTTGAAATCAGCATTCAATCAGCTAAATAGATCTTTTTCCGATCTTTAAACGCAAAAAAGCCCAGGTTTCCCTGGGCTTTTTTTATGATCTCAGCTTGTGAGAATCAAATTACTTAGCCATGTCGCCAGTGTATTTGAAACCAACTACGAACATGTTTTTCGTAGAGTCGCCAGTAGCAACACCGAAGTCTTTGTCTTTAGCAGAAGAGTAAGCTACGTGGTAACGGAAAGCTTCGTCAGCTTTAGGTACGTACTCAACACCAACTGCGAAAGCATCGCGTTTGAAGCTGTTGTTTGAAGCAGCGCCATCAGCTTTGTTTTCAGACATTTCGTACTTAAGAACTGGAACCCAACCGTTCATGTTGTAACGAGCTTCAATGATAGTAGAGTTCGTTTTGTTTTCAGCAGTTGTAGTTGCAGTTGTTGCTTTGTCTTTATTGCCGAAGTACTCAAGGTCGATCGTCAAATCAGCCATTGGAGCAACACGAAGTGAAGCTGCCATGAATTCTTGAGCGTGACCAGTACCAGTAACATCACCAGCGCCAGAAGTGTAGTTCAGGTTAAGAACCAACATTTTATCCATGAAAGAACCAAGGTAGTTCAAGCCCATGTTGTGGCGTTTGTCTGTAGAAGAAATACCACCATCAACAGTTACTGAGTTTGTTTGGTTAGTTACTTGCGCTTCCAACTTGTGGTTTTCAGTGATGCTGTAAGCAGCAGAGATACCAGAAGAGTTCTCTGGGTTAGCGATCAAAGCCGCGTCTGCAGTAGTTGCAGAAACGTTACCGCCAGCACCGTTATTAGCCAAAGAAACAAGGTAAGTGTCACCATGAAGGTTTTTTTGACGCTCAAAACCACCAGTGTTCACTTCAAGCTTACCAGCTTTGAACATCCACTGACCCATTGCTTTACCAGCCCAAAGATGATCAACGAATTGATCTACTGTCATAGTTTTGTAAAGATCGCCACCAACTACAACTGGTGCAAATGAACGAAGATTCCAAGCAGATTCAACAACTGCGTCACCTACGTTACCGTTCAAGTAAAGGCGTGCTACGTTCGGTGTAAATAGAGATTTACCCGCTACGTTAGCGCCGTCTGCTGCTGAGTAGTCTGCTGTGTTAACGTAGTCGGAACGTACTTCCAATTTTACGCCTGCGAATGCGGAGCTAGCTGCAAGAGTAGCTGCGATCACTAAAAGTTTTTTCATAGATGCATCCTTTCGTTTCGTTGCAAAATGAACTTTCAATTCGTTTAAAAGTTTTTTCTTTATACAAAAAGGCTAATTAGGACCTTCGGCAAGATCAACAACAAAAATGCCGGGAAACATCCCGCGAACTAAAAAATGGAGCAATTACTTAGCTAGACCTCGCGAAAAATTTCGCGCAAATATTTTTATGTTTCCTTGATATAAAGACGACATAAAAAATCAACAACTCCCCGATGAAAACCGCGACAGCAGCGAATTTTGTGCAGACAAATTGATCCTGATAATTTCCACAATTCCCCTCTGAAATTGCGGTTATCCACAAAAAAGTCGACGCGATTTTGCGCTCATAATCACATTAATTGACGCAACAGCGAATTTACTGTCATCCGACTGGATCATGGTCGAGTTTGACTTTCATTTTACATTACACAACTAGACCATAGTCCTAGGATGAAGCCGGTAAATGACAAACCACAAGTAAACAAATCCAATATAAAGGATTCAATTTTCAAGGAGACAACAGTGGGTATTTTCAAAATTGCGGCTTTAACACTTCTCACCTCTTCTTCTGTATTTGCAGCGGATATTGGTGGAATTACAGTGAACGGTGAGATTGCTTTTGACTACACATACAATTCAACCGGCGGTAATCCAACGGTGGCCGGTGGCACAGAAGTCCCTTTTTCAGGGGCTGCTCAAGACGGTACATATAGACTGAACACCACGCAAATCCTGGCAAAAAAGGAAACCGACAAGCTTTCTGTATTGGCTCGCTTGGTTTTCAATCCAATCACCTATGAATCAGCTCCAGGCTCTTCCAGCAAAAACAATTTCGGTATTCTGGATCAAGTGGAGGTCTACTACAAACCACTCCCTAATCTTTATATTGGAGCCGGTCGCTTCATGACCACGATGGGATATGAGTCAGTTCTTAGATCAGAGAATATCTTTTATAACTACTCTATTGGATTCCAAGGAATCACACCGGGTTATGGTGAAGGTTTGCGCGCAAAATATATCGTAAATGACCTTCTGACGGCGACTCTTTCGACATACAATCAGTCCAACTATAATATGTATGGCGATGACTATACTCCGACAAAAACAACGGAAATGTCTGTGAACGGCACAATGGGCGACCTTCAATGGTTTGCAGCCTACTATTTCGGTAAAGACGCCGGCACTGCAGCCAACGACCGAGTTCAAAACGCGGCTTCCAATGTTTGGGCTTCTTACAGAATCACTGAAAATCTTTTGGCGGCTGTAACGTACGACTCAAAAACTTATTCCACAGATCTGGGCACGAGTGGCTGGAGTGACTCAACGATTGGTCTTATCAGCTACAAACTATGGAATAATACATTGTCCGCTCGTTATGAAATGATCCGTGGAGCAATGCACCTTTCGGAAGGCGGTCTGACTGTTTACAATGGTGCTGACAAAGTGAACTCCCTGACTCTTTCAGACAAAATCGGTTTAAGTGAAAACTTCAATGCCTACGTTGAATTCCGTGCAGATGAAGCGGATGAGCAGGCCTTCAAAGATTCTGACAATAACCCCACAAAATACGCCCACATGTTAACTTTGGGAGCGCTTGCAAGCTTCTAAGTTAAAAAGGGACCTCCGGGTCCCTTTTTTTTTTACATCGTGATCAAGTGTGCTAACATGTTCCTAGTAAAAGGAAGCAACCTTGAGCACGCAAAAAAAGAAAATCCTCACCGGCACAATTAAGAGACATCCAGATGGCTTCGGATTCTTCATCCCCGAAGACAAAGAGCATCCTGACGTCTACATCCCTCGCAATTCCATGGAAGGCGTAATTACCAATGACAAAGTCACCGTCGAAGTCTATCCAGAAAAAGGTGGCGAACGCTTTCGTGGAGAAGTCATTCGCGTCGTTCAGCGTGGCACAAAAACTTTTGTCGGCAGATTCTATCGCCTGAATGACCGCTTGGGAATATTGCGCGATGAGGGCAAGGGCTGGGGCCAGGATTTAAAAATCAAAATCGAAGATTCCATGAATGCGAAGGACAAGGAACTTGTCGCCGCAGAAGTCATCAGCTACCCAGAGGATGGAAAGTCGTTCACAGGAAAAGTTACTTCTGTCATCGGCAACGCTTTGGATCCTTTGACCGACATTAAACGCGTTATCCTGTCCTCGGGAATCCCCCAGGATTTTTCCGCTGAAACCCTTGAACAGGCCAAGCACTACAAAGAAGTCCCCGACGAGAAAGACTACAAAGGCCGTAAAGACCTTCGTGAAATGTCTCTGATCACAATCGACGGAGCTACCGCGAAGGATTTCGACGACGCCGTCTTTGTGGAGACCAACCCAGAGGGATTCCTTCTTTATGTCGCTATTGCCGACGTCAGTCACTACGTTCAAGTTGGCTCCCCGATTGATCGCGATGCTTACGAACGTGGAACTTCTGTCTACTTCCCTAATTTCGTAGTTCCAATGCTTCCGGAAGTTCTTAGTAATGGACTGTGCTCTTTAAATCCTCATGTGCCACGCTTGTGTATGGTGGCCGAAATGCAGTTCGACTTTACCGGAGAGATGACTCGCTCTGATTTCTATGAAGCGGTCATGGAATCAAAAGCCCGCGTAACATATGGTGAAGCCCAGGAAGTTATCGACGGCAATGGTGCAGAAAAGTTCGATCACGTAAAAGACGGAATTCTTCGCCTGGCTGATCTCGCGAAAATTCTGATGGCAAAACGCTTCAAAGAAGGCTCCCTAGATCTGGAAATTCCAGAGACGGAACTTGTAATTGACGGCGCCGGTGTGCCCATCGATATCCAAAGATCTGAACGCCTTTTTGCCCACAGACTTATCGAGGAAATGATGTTGGCGGCAAACGTGGCCGTGGCAAAATTCCTGCATGGTAAAAATGTTCCTGCTCTTTATCGTATTCATGAACCACCGAATGAAATGGCGATCCGCACTTTGGAAAAGTACATGGCGACCTTTGGGGGAAAAACCAAACTGGGTCAGGGAAAACTGCAAAAGCGTTTAACCAAAGCCTTGGAAGAGTTTGAGAATCGTCCAGAAGCCCAGATTCTAAATATCCTGACGCTAAGATCAATGAGTCAGGCCAAATACAGTCCGAACAACGTAGGACACTTTGGATTGGGTTTTGAATACTATGCCCATTTCACGTCTCCAATTCGTCGTTATCCGGACTTGATCATTCACCGTCTTCTAAAGACTCAAGTGGTGAAATCAAATCAATACCGTCTGATGAGTGAAGATGACCTGGCAAGTGCCGGGACAATTCTTTCAGCTGCCGAGCAGCGCTCAACCAAAGCGGAACGTCAGGTTCAATCCATCAAAAAAGCCCGCTTCATGGAGAAATTCCTGGGGCAGGAATTTGATGGCATGATCAGCTCTGTCGCAAAATTCGGTATCTTCGTTCTTTTGCGTGAGTACGATATTGATGGCTTGGTTCGCTTGGACGATTTGGGCCACGACAAATGGGAGTTCGACGAAGAGAATCTTCGCCTGACAGCAAGACGCTCTGGTATGTCTTTTAATATCGGTGACAGCATCAGAATTCAGGTTGCAGCAGCAGATCCCGAACTAGGTCAGATCAATTTCGTTAAAGCCGGCATGGAAATCAACGACGAAATGGACGAGGACATGGATGACGAAACGGGTGACAAGAAATCCCCGGCAGCCCGCTCCGCCGAAAAGTATTTGAATCGTCTGCGCAAAAAAGAAGAGCCTAAAGAGTGGCAGGGCGAGGAACGTCGTCGTGGCAATGATCGCCGTTCGAACGATCGTCGCTCCAGCCCCAATGAGAAGTCCTACAGCCTTAAAGAGGATCGCCAAGGACGCAAAGACCAAAAAAGTCGTCGTCATGAAGAGCGAGGCCCCAAACCTGCACAACGTGAAGAACGAAATCCAAATCAAAAATCCAGATTCTTTGGAGATAAACGTTCTGAACAAAAAGGTCAGGAAGAAAAAGTACAGAAAGCCCAAAAGGCATTCCAATTCCGACCAGAAGGAGAAGAGCGCAGCAAAGGACCTGACGAAAACTTGTTGCGTATGATCCTGGGGCCTTCAGAATTCCGCAAAACTCAAGGGCAGGATTCCGAAGACAAACCCAAGCTAAGCAAAAAACTGCAATTTGCAGAGCAAAGCAAACTTCGCGACAAAGACGAATACTCGGAGAAGAATAGTGACAGCCTTAAAGACCGGAAGCCAAATCGGAAAGACGCTAAAAAACGCGGCGAGACTTCGAACGATCGTGGGGGTGTTCGCAAGACACGGGTTTCACAAGGTCGCGGAAAAGGTAAAACTAGGTAAGTTCGTCATTGAGCGTCTGAATGCATCCTCTGACATAGAGTCTTACTCTATGCCTGAGCGAATGCGCATGAGCTTTGAAGAACTGGGGCCCACATTCGTAAAGTTGGGCCAACTCCTTGCAACTCGTCCTGATCTGGTTCCCGAACCCTATACCAACGAATTTGAAAAACTGCATGACCGGGTTCAACCCATAAGCTTTGAAATCGTCGAAGGAGTTCTTAAGGACGAATTCGGTGAGTCTCTTTATCGTATCTTTGCGAGCATTAATCCTGAGCCTCTGGGATCCGCCAGCATTGCCCAGGTCCACCGTGCCCGCCTGGTCACCGGCGAGGATGTTGTCATCAAGGTTCAACGCCCTGGTATCATCCAAACCATCAATGATGACTTGAATGTCCTGTATCTTTTGTCAGAACTGCTGGAAACCTATGTTCCTGAAAGTCGTCCTTTCAACCCTCAGGCCATTGTTCAGGAGTATTTTAAAACCCTGGAACTAGAGACAGACTTCATCGTCGAAGCCAATAATATCCGTCGCTTTCAGGAAAACTTTAAAAACGATGCCACGATCAAGATTCCCAAGGTTTACCTGGATCTGTCCACAGAACGCGTTTTAATCATGGAAGCCCTTCCGGGAATGCCTTTAAGTGCTGAAAGCACCATTCGGGAAGGCGTGGATTCTCACGAAGTGATTAAGCGTGCTTTGCAAGCTTATCTGCAAATGGTCTTTACCGATGGCTTGTTCCACGGAGATCTGCACGCTGGAAACTTCTTTATTCTAAATGATAATAACATTGGCCTGATTGATTTCGGAGTGGTCGGACGCCTTAACAAGCGAACCCAGACAGCCATCGCCAATATGCTGTTGGCCCTATCCACCGAAGACTATGAACGCCTGGCGTTCGAGTACGTGGACCTTGCGCCTTTCTCGGACCGCGTGAACGTGGATCTGTTTGCCAAGGAATTGCGTGAACTGATTGCGCCTTATTACGGTCTGACACTTAAAAATGTAAATCTGGGCAAATTGCTTCTTAGATCATCCGGAATTGCAGCACGACACCACATTAATGTTCCGGTCGAGCTTATGTTGTTTTTCAAATCCATCGTATCGATTGAAGGCATCGGCAGAAAGCTGCACAAAGACTTCGACTTCCTTCAGTACTCATTGTCTTTTGCTGGCGAGCTGGCAAAAACCCAATTGGGCCCGGCACGAGTCATGGATGAAATGTCTCAGATAGCCCGCGAGTCGCGCAGCTTCCTGAACGCCCTGCCAAGACAACTGAACTTTTACTTCCGCAAAATCAACAGTCCTGATCATTCCTTCAGATTGAAAGTGGCCGAATTGACTGACCTGAAAAAGTCCGTCGAGTCTTCGTTCAATTTGCTTTTCCTGGGAGTGATTATTTCTTCGCTTATTTTAAGCTCAGCTTATATCTCCGTACACCCGACTGAAAACCACATTGCGGGCATCCCTACAATGAGCTTCATCGGATTTGGACTTGCTATCGGAACCAGTTTCGTCGCTTTTATCAACTACATTAAGAAGCCCTAGGTATAAAGATGCAGCAACTTTATTATGAAATGAGTATTCTGGCCAAAGCAGTGAACTTTAAAAATCTTTCCGCCGCTGCCTTGCACGTGGGCTTAAGCCAACCCCAGCTTTCACGCATCATCGCCAAAATCGAAGACGAACTGAAGATCGTTCTGCTGGACCGCTCTGCAAAACGTAAATCCGGCTGGACAGCTGTGGCCTTTCAACTGTCAGAGATCTTTGAAAAATCCATCCGCAGACTTGAAACCGAACTGCAAGGAATCAGCAATAACCAAATGGTTGGTGAACTTCATATTGGCACCTTGGAAGGTCTTTCTGATTTTGCCATGAATACCTGCCGCCAGTGTTTTGAACAGGTTGGGGTTAAAAAGATCACTCTGGATATTTTTGATCTCAATGAGCTGGAGGCCAACTTCCTATCCGGAAATCTGGATGTGATTTTCACCTCCAAGTCACCGGGACGCCAGAAGTTCAAGTACCTTAACGAGTTGGGATTCCAAAAACTGGAGTTGATTGAATCAAGTGACTCCTACGCGGTTCTATCCAGTTTCGAGTATGGTCGTGCCAACAAAAAAGAGCTGGAACGTTTTGGTCATATTTTCGTATCAAATTCCCTGTCTGTACGTCGCTCCTGGTTGAATGACAATGGGGGCACCGGTCACCTGCCCACAGAAGCCAAGCGTGGTAAAGCCAAAGATGCTGAACCTGTCTTGATGATTGGTTCAGAGCTGCTGAATCCCGTTCTTTGGGAAAATATCACAGAGGCCATTTCGGAATAATAAAAGAGGATCTGTTTTCAGATCCTCTTTTATTTCTATTATCTCAAACTCTTAGTTCGGAGTTGGAGGTTCGATCACTTCACCACCGTTTTCGGAGATGTAAAGGTGATCAAGACCTACCGTCGCGCCGAATCCTTTATCCAATTTGATAGCCATGTTCATAGCCAATTGTGGCCAGCCGACTTTCACTGCACGGAATGTACCCGCACCGATGATCACCGCAGCATCACCATTTACGGCAAGATATTTACCCAGGATTACGTCTGGATCTGCATTGAACAAGCTGATCTCTGTACCGATGCCTTTGAATTTCAACCAGCCAAGGCCCACTTGTGGTCCGAAGCATTTCGCGCCCATAGTGATTTTCACAGGACGGCTCCATTTAGTGCCCTTGAAACTTGTGCATTTCAAAGTACCATACGCAGTTGTTTTAAACTTACCTGCGATAACTTTGAAACCTTTTGAAGTTCCTTTAAAATGCATACCGCACACCCATGTGCGATTGCCTTGCATAGACATGTCACCATTCATTGGTGTCATTTCTGTCGTTTCCGCATGCGCCCAAACGCCGGCCAAGCCCACAGCCATAATAACGAGCAGCTTCTTCATGAATCTCTCCTTTTTTCCTTAGTTGGAAGTTCCGTAATTGGAAGTTACTTTTTTGGTATCTCTTATTCGGAACTAGATAGGACGAGGACGCAAGTCGATGAACTCGATGAGGATGAAAGACATGAAAAAGGCGGCATTTCTGCCGCCTGTCCATGTAGAATAAAATAAAACTGATAGTTACCGTTGAGCAGACACAAATTTATTAATGACGTCTGCCACTTCCGCAGACTCATTAATCACACGCTGGCTGATTGCCACATTTTCAATAAAGTATCCGAAAGCCCGGATGTTTTGTGTGTGCGCCAGAATCGGAGTGACGTTTTGCATATTGTATTTGGCATTTTGATAAGCGGCGGCCTGAAATAGGTCCGTATAGTTGATATCGGAACGCTTACGCAAAGCCCACTCACGTGCAGGCTGAGCCACGTGGCAACTCACACAGTCCATATTTTCAGCATGAAAGTTCTTGGGGTTTTCTATGCGATATGCCGCCAGGACTTCTTTACGGATAAGTTCTTCATTCCCTGTCTGAAGGTTTGCGGAGTTAACCACGATCTTATTCATAGAATCGTCGCCCGCTGGTGCCGGCGAAATCATACCCTGGTCGAAGTGATCTGCAGGAACTGCGCGATTGATAAACGCCTGTGCCATACGGTCAGTGCGTTGAATTCGGAACATTTGCAGCTTGCCGTTCTTAACATCGAAGCCACCGAATGCCCACATGTCCCCTGCACCACGCAACACCATCGCAGTCACTCTGCTTAAATTTTTGAATCCGGCATATTTCAGAATGATGGCATTCATATCAGAAATCGATGGAGCATTATCCTGTGTATGCGCCCACACCGGATGAACTTGCAAAGGCAAGCCCGTGGTATTTACCTGATACTTGTATTTCCAATTCTGCAGGTCATTTAGAAGCGCAATAAATTCCTCATCAGTCAAAACGTAGAAGGAATGCAAAGCAGCGTCCACAGTTTGCGCCTTGAAGCGCCCCTCTTCCAAAGGTTGCCATACCAAACGCAGTTGACGTTGGCAGCTCAACGGAGTTGGCAGTGGAAAACATGGATCGATACGCATCGCAATCACTCGCAAGGCATCGTTGGTTTGATCAGGGGTCATCACCGGAGAAAGTGGCGGAATCGTATCCATGAAACGAACCGGAAGAATCGGACCACCGACACCCACGGCTTTAATGTTAAGCAATTGATCCTGTCCTACCTTGCGCGGCAATGGAAACAGGTAGGAAACATCGTTCAAATCCCAGGTCGCATAGGCGCTAAAAGAAGTCAGGCAGCTAAGCAAAATGATCGCAATTTTGTTCATGGCTCGATATTTCAGTTTTGAGGACCCGAGGCAACCACTAATTAGCCGATCTGGAGGATTCCACCGACTTGAAAATCAATTGAAATAAAAAACAAACCCCCGAATGGAATTAACCACCGGGGGTTGAACGCTTAGCATTCTTTATCTTTGCGTTATTAGCCCAAAAGCTTCAGTGCCAGATTCTGGGACTGATTGGCTTGGCCTAGTACAGACACACCTGCTTGCAACAAGATGTTATTTCTTGTCATCTCAGAAGTCTCTGCCGCGACGTCAGTGTCTCTGATTCGTGAGTTCGCTGCTGACAAGTTTTCATCTGCGATCAACAAGTTATTGGATGTTGATACCAGACGATTTTGTAGCGCACCGAAGTTCGCACGAATCGCATTCACCGAAGTCAAAGCGTTATCGATCAAGCTCAAGCTCGTTTGAGCGCCCTCTTTGGTGCCAACAGACTCTGCCGTCAAACCCAAGGAGTCCAGTGAGGAGTTCGCCGCACCGGCGTTGAAGCTAATACGATCCTGGAATGGATCATTGTTAACACCAACTTGAATATCGATCATTCCGCCTGTTCCGTTCAGAAGTTCGTATCCGTTGAATTTCGTCGACTCAGTTACACGCTGAATCTCGGACTTCAATTGTTGATACTCAACATCCAGGAACTTTCTTTCTGTTTCACCGATAGTGTCAGAAGCTGCTTGCACACCCAACTCTCTCAAGCGGATAAGCATGTTAGAAACTTCATTCAAACTACCCTCTGCGACCTGGACTAGAGAGATACCATCGTTGGCATTTCTGTTCGCCTGGCGCAGACCACGAATTTGGCCTTTTAAATTTTCTGAAATCGCAAGTCCCGCGGCATCGTCAGCAGCTTGATTGATCCTTTGACCGGATGCCAATCTCGCCATTGATTTGTCTGCGTTAATTCGTGTCATGTAGAGGTTTTTTTGTGCATTCAATGCTGACACGTTTGTACCAATTCTTAATCCCATTCTATCCTCCGTGTATCATGTTTCTTCCTCCGTGAAGTAGTGCCATCCATTGGCATAAGACGCGATCCGTGCGTCTGTTAAATTAATAAATTGTCGGCTTGCGATAGAAGCTGACGCTTAACTTATCGGAACTCTAAAGAAACATCTCGAGTCCAGTTTCTTCTAAATTTTTTATTTTATTTTAAAATTATTTTTTCAAAAACGAGAGTGCAAAGCACACGAAAGAACGCAAAAGACACGACAAGAAAGTCGTCATCAACGGAGTAAGAGTTCCGTCGGCAATAAAATCCAGGAGTTAAAACTCCCCGTACCAAATCCATTTTTCCATTCACGATTCTCGATTGTCGAGAAATGTGGTACCCCACATTGCTGTGGGGCCACGTCGCAGGAAACAGAGATCAATATCAGCTCATAAATAGAGCTTCGGGCTTGTATACACTCGGAACCACCACCGCAGTGGTGATTCTCTTGAGGGTGATCTGATCATTGAAGATAAGATCGGGAACCGTAATCTTTTCGGAAGTCTGAGTCTAGGCTCTGACATTGCTGTCAGAGCTCGTCATACTTATGAGAAAGATTTGTTCAAGAGTCCAAGTGCTGTATTAGCTTGTTGGTTCGCCTGTGCCAGTACACTAGTACCTGCTTGCAACAAGATATTATTTCTAGTCATTTCAGATGTCTCTTCAGCTACGTCCACATCTCTGATACGAGAGTTAGCGGCTGACATGTTCTCAACTGAAACTTGGATATTCGAAACAGTTGATTGAAGACGATTTTGGATCGCACCGAAGTCGGCTCTCATCGCGGATACGCTGACGATTGCTGTATCGATTGCTGCCAGTGCATTTTGCGCAGAAGCTTTGTCAGCTACTGACGTCAAGTTTACACCAAGTGCCGCAGAGTTTGCGTCAGCTTTGGAAGCATCGAAAGAGATACGGTCGATTTCAGGATTATTTCTAGTACCTACTTGGAAGTCCAAGATGGAACCGACACCCGCCAAAAGTTGAGTTCCGTTGAACTCTGTACCTTCTGCGATACGATCGATCTCAGATACCAATTGATCATACTCCACATTCAGGAACTGACGCTCAGTCGGTCCGACCGTGTCAGAAGCTGCTTGTACAGACAGTTCTCTTAGACGAATCAAGATCCCAGAGATCTCATTCATCGAACCCTCTGCCACTTGGACTAGAGAGATACCGTCTTGAGCATTTCGTGATGCTTGTTTAAGACCGCGAACCTGAGCTTTCAAATTCTCAGAGATCGCTAGACCGGCGGCATCGTCGCCTGCTCTATTGATTCGGAATCCTGAAGCAAGCTTTTCCATGCTCTTATCAAGACCGATCTTCGTGCCCCACAGAACTCTCTGTGCATTCAACGAAGCTGTGTTCGTGTTAATTCTCAAACCCATAATTCCTCCTCCTTGAAGATTTACCGAGTTTCGATCCTTGAAACTCGAGGCACCTTACTGGTGCCGTTGGGTAGTTCATTTCTCCCCTTACTGATCGGTGTGTCTCAAAATTCCTAAAGTGATACGTCTCAAAAAAATGCAGATCTAGCCTAAAGACGGGCCACGATGCGGCGTAACTAATTGAAATTACTACAAATCGATAATACAGAATTCTGTATCTAGACCTTACAAAGTGTCTCACGACTAGGGCTAGTAGCCCCGCCCTGGCCTTAAAAAAGGGCCTTTTGCCATTATTGACAGCCCTCTTTCTTGACCACATATATAGACAAGCCATTTCGCGGAGGTTTTTAGTGGAAATTAGAGATCCTATTCACGGTTCAATCTATTATGCAGAGCCTGAAGTAGCCATCTTAGATACAGCTGAATACCAACGCCTGCGCGCGATCAAACAACTTGGTTTTTCCGAGATGAGTTTTCCTGGCGCCACTCACAATCGCTATTTGCATTCTGTGGGAGTGGCTCACATGGTGGGAAGAGTTTTTGATTCCATCTTCCGCATTTATCCATTTTCAAAACCTTCCGTGAAAACTCGCTTGCGCCAAACAGTTCGTCTGGCGGCTTTGCTTCACGATGTCGGTCACGGTCCCCTTTCGCATACAACTGAAACTGTGATGCCGGCTCTGTCAGAACTTGAAATCAAAGTTTATGACGAGGAACAAAAGTGGGGAGATGCCGCTCACACCGTGATGTACAAAAACCGTCGTGCGAATCATGAAGACTACACAATTAAATACGTCACGGATTCCAACATCTCTGAAACAATCAAAAAGAACTTCTCTGATATCGATCCAATTTACATTGCTTGTTTGATCGACAAGGCTTTGCACTGCCCTGATGACTTCTTTATCGACAATGGAGTGGACTTCCGCCCTATCCTTTCGCAATTGGTTTCCAGCGAGATCGATGCGGATCGCATGGACTACTTGGAGCGCGACTCTTATTTCTGTGGCACGAACTACGGTAAGATCGACTCCCATTGGTTGATTCAAAATATGACCTTCCACCGTGTGGACGATAAATTGTATTTGGCACTAAACCGCCGTGCTCTTTATTCCTTCGATGACTTTTTGATCTCTCGCCATCACATGCATTTGATGGTTTACGGTCACCATAAGAGCATCATTTACGAAGAGATGTTGAATCGCTATCTAACGTCTCCGGATTGCACATTCAAATTGCCTGGTAAAATTGAAGAGTACACTTTGTACAATGACTACCGTCTGCATGAACATTTACGCTCAGCAGACAATCCTTGGGCACAGAGAATTGCCCAACGTCGTCCGTTCAAGGTTTTGCTAGAGCAGCATAATACAACAGAGTCTGATCGCCCTGAGTTGGTAAAGAAATCTTTGGAAAAAGAAGGTTTGGAAGTAATCTGGGCATCGTCACATGCTCGTTTATCGAAATACCACTCGGCGTCCCCAGAAGAGCGCGCATCACAAATCTTCGTAGTCGATCAATTGGATCCTTGGAGCCATCCAACTCCGATCAATCAATCGACTGAAATCTTCCGCCGCTATGAAGGCACTCGTATCATCGATCGCCTTTATGTAGCTCCTGAAGAGTTCGAACGCGCGGACAAAGTTCTGCGTAATATTAAGATTTAGCTGGCAGGACCGCTTCGATGTGGCGGTCTTCGGCTTCGGCCCAGGCTTTTAGGTGGGCTGGCATTTCGGGCTTCTGTAATGGAATTCCCAACACTCCCAATAGCTCTTCGGTGGAAACCAATCCGCCGGATTTTTTTAAGAACCGCGCACGAATCATTCCCCACGCCACCGGCTCCCCTTTTACAAGGAACTTGTGCTCAATGTAGGTGTACTTGTCATCCCAATGCACAAGTCTTGTTGAAATTTGAAACTTTTGAAACGGCTTGATGGATTTTTTAAAACGCATGCGTTCAGCAACAACAACCGGGTACCAGCCATTGGCAGAAAACTTAGGGGCTGCCCCCATGCGAATCATATAATCGATACGCGCCAGATCCTGCATCGAAAAATAAACACCATTATTGATATGACCCAAAACATCGCAGTCCGTGGGCCAGCAACGATAGGGAGTTTTACACTCATCAAGAGCGCCGACCTTGCTGCGAAAGCGCGAGATCAGCATCGTGTAAATCAAACGAAAAATTAAGTTCATTTAAAACCTTATGACAACGAGAACGTCTGACCATTCATGGTGGCACCCATCGGGCTTACCAGGAACGCCACTGTTTGCGCAATCTTGTCGGCTTCAGTGATTTTAACAGCTGGATCGATCAGTTTCATTTTCTCCATCGCTTCTTTGATGGATTTTGATTCAGGATCATGGGCCAGGATGTATTCCTCGGTCAGCGCCACGGTCAAAGTGTTTACCGTCACATTGAATTCCGAAGTTTGTTTTGCCAGTGCTTCAGCAAAACCGATCAATCCCGTGCGGGCAGCTTTGGCCATCACGTCCTCTTTGATCTTGGCAACCGGAGACTCATTCAGCATGAAAATGATACGGCCTTTTTTGCGGCTTTTAAGATATCCCAATACCGCCTGAGTAATCATCAAAGGCAATTTCAAATGACGATCCAACATCTCGTCCACAGAATCAATGCCACCATCCAAGCGAATCGGCGTTGGCTTTTGAATCATGTTCGCATCGATGAAAATATCCAAGCCACCAAAAGTTGTTGCCGCTTTACCGACAGCATCCTTGATTTGTTCTGGAGTTTTCAATTCAGTTTGAATCGCCATCGCACGACCGTATTTGTCGCTGATTTCGCGAGCGTCATTAATCTGATTGATAAACGGAGCCCCGACAGTTTTATCAGGATCCAAAATCACGCAATCAGCACCCATGCGAGTCAGATTCATCACAATGCTGGAAAGTGTGGAGGTCATTGGCCCTGCAATCAAGGCCACTCTTTGATGTAAATTCAGGCTGTTATCCATGATGTCCTATCACGCCGCATTTCAAAAAGGTACGGCGTACCTTTTAGAGTTTTTCGATGATGATGGCTATGCCTTGGCCGCCGCCGATGCAGGCAGAACCCAACGCGTACTTGGCGTTACGACGATGAAGCTCATAAACCAGGTGGTTCATGATACGAGTACCAGAAGCGCCCAGTGGGTGACCTACAGCGATCGCGCCACCGTTGACGTTGGTTTTTGCCGGATCAAGACCCAACTCTTTTTCCACCGCCAGGTATTGAGCAGCGAAAGCTTCGTTTACTTCAACCAGGTCCATTTGCTCCAATTTCAAACCCGCTTTTTCAAGCGCTTTGCGAGCAGCACCTGCAGGACCGATACCCATAATGCTTGGTTCACAACCGACAGAGGCATAACTTACGATACGAGCCATTGGTTTAAGACCCAGTTCTTTGGCTTTGGATTCGCTCATCAACAATGAGCACACAGCGCCGTCAACGATTCCCGAAGCGCCGGCAGCTGTAACAATACCGTCTTTTTTGAAGACCGGTTTCATCGTCGCCAGTTTTTCCAAAGTTGAATCTGGTTTTGGATGTTCGTCTTTATCCACAACCACTGTGCCCTTGCGAGTTTCAATGGTTACCGGCGCGATTTCCTGCGCGAAGTAACCTTTATCGAAAGCCGCTTTGTAGCGAGTTTGTGATTGAATGGAATACTTATCAGCCATTTCACGAGTGATGTTGTATTTCACTGCCAAGTTTTCAGCCGTGATTGCCATCGGAGTTCCAGAGTATGAATCAGTCAATGCAGAGTTCATCATGTCTTCAAGCTCAAAGTTCCCCATGCGCATACCATCGAAGCGAACTTTTCTGGCAACGTAAGGAATTTGTGACATCTGCTCAACACCACCAGCAAGAACAGCCGTGGCTTCACCAGTTTGAATCATTTGCACAGCATTCACCCAAGATTGAAAACCGCTTCCGCACAAACGATTCACACCCAACGCACCAACTTCAATTGGCACTCCGGCTTTCAAACCGATATGGCGAGGAAGATAAATTGCATCTTGAGCTGATTGGATGACGTTGCCGAAAACAACGTGATCAATTACATCAGGAGATACTTTTGCAGCCTCGAGAGTTGCTTTTGCAGCGACGACACCAAGGTCAGTTCCTGATACATCTTTAAGAGTTCCGCCAAAGGCGCCGAAGGGAGTTCTTTTTCCAGAGATAAATACGATTTTTTCCATGGAATAAGCGTAGACTTATTACCACCGCCAAGCAAGACCAATCATAGCCAGACTATCGGTCCTTGTTCCCTTGTGACTGAGAATAAGGTCTTTATTTTCAAAAACTTTTTCCTGAAACTGCACCTCTGTTTCAGAGGCAGCTGCACGATAATTCACGGCCGCATTCAACCAGCCCTTGTACTCCATTTTTGCCAAGGCCTGAAAAGCCTCAACTCTAAATGAAAACTTATGAGATGTCCCCTGCTTGGTGGAAGCCGGGACCACAACGTCGGTTTTAAGAGTTTCCTGAGTTTCCTGAACTACTCGACCCAATAAACTTTCCTGAACCACATCAGAATTGAACCATAGATTAAAAGTTCTATCGGCAATTCGGCCCATCATTGATGAGGTTGATTCGGAACCCAATCTATCAGTGGGAATGACTTTCTTAACGTCCTCTTGAGTGATTTTTGGAGTTACGTTGTCGACTGGGATAACCAGCTTTTTAGTGGTCGATAATTCAACCCCCGCCATGCACTTTCCAGCACATAGCAAAGAGGACACGAAAAATAGGATCGACCATATATATCCCATATCTACTTTCCTATACAAATAGCGTTCCACTCCTGGACGATTAAGTCCTTCTATTTTTGAGATCAGATGCAAATAACAAGGAGACCTTACTTAATGGGTGCAAAAGGTGCCCTTTGTCGCGTCAGTTGTCGTCATTATGACACCATCCTTTGGTTTCGTTTCAACATGGGACGAGTTTTGCAAACCCGTGATTGGTCTGACATTTTTAAGGGCAGGCTGCGTCCTCCACACAAGTGTTTTCAATGGGTTACCATTGCACACCAGGTGGAATGCCGCGGAAATTGACCAGCGAAAAGTGTTAGTCGTTGAATTATTCGACAAAGAGCATGGGAGATGTGTTTATGACAAAATTGAACGTGAAAAGATGCGCCCTTAGCGCCATTCTTTCTGTGGGATTCCTGATTCCTCAAGTGCCTCATCATGCCTTTGCGAACACAGCTCCAGCAACATTTCCTATTGATCTATTTGGTGAAGATACTGACACCAACACCTCCAATAATAATAGTAACAATTCATCCACGGGCAATCGCGATCAACGTGGCGGCAACCAAAACGGTGGCAACCGCACCAGTCGACCTCAAATCCCAAATCCGATTGGCAATCAAAATGGCAACTCTCAAAAAGATAAAAACCAAAATGGAAATGGCAACAACAACAACAATGGTGGCGGCTCTAAAAACTCCATGCGAGCCGTGAAGGTTCCAGCGGAATTTAGCTGTAACTTATTCGAAAACACATCGACCGCTGCCCTGAACCAGGCTCTTACTGACATGACCAACGAAATTCGCAGCAAAGGTCAATGTACGACAGACGGCTCTGCTGATCGCCTGCAAAAAGATACCGAAGCGATTCGCAAGAACGTGGGAACGCTGCAAAAGATGATGAACTCAAAAGCCGTTGCGGAAGTGGACTACCAACAGCTCTCCAACGCCATGACCGACACCATGACGGCAACCACGTCCATTGGTGACATGCTATCCAATAACTCCTTCCTGAATTCAAGTTGCGGTCGCGACTCAATGGGCAGTGGTAAAGCACTTTTGGCATTCAATCAGTTGATTGATGGTTTGGCTCCAATGGCATTGTTTGCGGTTACCGTAAATCCAGCCCTGGCGCCGGCGCTTCCATTCGTTATTGGTGGAGCAGTTGCAACTAAAGGTATCACTGCATTGACTCAGATGTACGAAAAAGATCAGATCGACATGACCAAAAAAGACAACCGCCTGGCAGTCTTTCAGAATACTTGTCAGTACATCAAGATCGTAAAGAAAGTTCGTTTCTTGCAATTAACTGCAGACAGAAACTTCACTGAATTCAACACGTCTTTGCAGAACGAGTTTCCTCTGTACAAAGCAAGTCTTAGCAACAAAATCCCGATGTCCGAGTACTCTTCCAACCTTCAGACCAAATACGACAAGGTTAAAAAACAGTACGTATTGGATATGACGAACTTCAGAAACTTTGAAATCAGCTTCAATCGTGAATCAGTTGATGATGATGAAATGGCCATCTGCAGTTTCGGTCAAACAGCGATTCGTCAGATTAAACAGAACCAGGAAAAAATTAAGAAATCTCAGGAAGACAATCCTAATTATACGAAATCCGTTTTCCCGGATTCCGTATTCCAGAACTTGAAAGCCGCTTTAAGTCTGGATACAACCCGTCAGATTCAGCCAGTAAATGCTGACGCCCGTATCAACACAGTTGAGTACTACAAAAACGAAATTGAAAAATCCAGCGTGCGCAATGCCAGCGACATCCGTATTTGTGCGCAGAACACGCGTTCATGGTTTAACAACATCAAAAAGACACTTGCTGAAATTGACCAAGTCATCTCTGAGGGACCAAGAGATTCCTCTGGTGGTTCCGTTGTCGTCAATAAATCAGAGCAGGAAAAAGCCAACGAAGAGGGTGCTACTTACCGCCGTGTTAAACGTGCTTTGGAAGAAATCGCCAAAGACGACTCTGTCATCAACCGTTCCAATTTCTCTCAGGACGTGGCAGACCTGAAGGCCGGTCTGTTCGGTGGTCGCAACAACAGCAATCCGCCAGTGCTTTCATGGATTGATCACACAATGTCGGTTTACGATATCTCGATTGAGAACTTCAAAAAAGGCATCAGGAACCTGCAACTTATGTCCATGGTGGTGACTGATTCCGGTTCGAAAATCAGAAAGCACATCAGCCAGGTTACTGAGAAAGATATGGCCTTTGATGCCATTCAATATCGTGACGACAGAAAGATCGCAAATGCGCTTTCCAACTTGATTCCGTCCAACAAGCACATCGATGCTGACAGACGCGAAGCCATTTGTGCTCAGCTTAGAACAACTTACTTCTACGCGATTGATGCCCGAGATCACCTGTCCACGGTACAAATCATGTGTGACATGATCTCAGGTGTGATTGACACATCAATGAATGGTAAAATCATCCGGGTCTGCAAAGGTGATTTGATGATTCGCGGAACGATGCCGATCCTTGATAAAACTCAAAAGGACCTTGAAAGCTTCGAAGCCCAGGCCCTTCTGGTTCAGGACAGACTTAAAAAATTGCGTTGCCCGGTTTATCAGTAATAAAAATCAAAAGCTAAGGTGAGAGCGTGACCAAGTCCGGGTTCACCTTAGCGATTTCAACGATTTGTTCACGACTCAGGCCCGAAGCGTTGGAACGGAAAATCACCGTAACCCCAGCCCCCACAAGCTCCTTCACGTCTTCCTTGATAACATTGGAATTGATATTATAAACAAACGGACGAACCTTGGCGAAGCTCAACAGATCTTGCTTTGCCAAACCGGCTGTTGCACTCATTACAACCAATTGCACACCGTTCTTTGCCAGATCCGCAAGGTATTCCTTGGCGATACGATTACCATCAACATACAAAACGTAGGAACCTGCTTTTGCCAGCTCCATCAGGTCTTCACGAGTATATGTTGTCTTGGCAACAGAGATACCGACGTTCACGTTGCCTGTCCTCAACAAATCCAAAGTATCGAACTTGTTGGTAAGACCCAGTTGATTCTGGCAGTAATTCACCTTTGCAACTTTGGCGATCTCTTTAACGTCATAGATTGATGCAGAACTACCGTCGGTGCTTAAACACTCAGAAAATTGCGGAGGTAACGCCGCCAAAACCGCCGACGAGAACGTGGCAAGCAATATCACAGTTGAAATCAGACGCATAAAAACCCCCTACAAAGAATTGTAGAAGGCTTTGCTTGGAAATTCCAAACTCTAAATGATGTTATTCATCCAGGATGTAGTTGATTGGATCGACAGGTGTTCCATTGATGCGAACTTCATAGTGACAGTGAGGCCCTGTGGATCTGCCGGTATTACCTACGGCCCCGATCACATCCCATTTACTGACACGTTGTCCAACCTGAACATAGATTTGTGACATATGACCGTAACGAGTTGTCACACCAAAACCATGATCGATACTGACCAGTTTACCGTAACCTTCGTCATAGCTTGCAAATATAACGACCCCGTCCGCGGGAGCATAGATAGGAGATCCCGGTGCCGCTGCGATATCAAGACCTGCATGGAGCGTGGTCTTTCCGGTGAACGGCGAAGTCCTGTAACCAAAGCGAGATGTAATCCATCCCTTGGCAGGTTTCATATTTGGAGTGGCGTTCAACAAACTTTGGCGCTCAGACAAGCTTTCCCAAAGATCAATAACACTTTGCTCTTTCAGTTGGGTTTCTTTTACTGCTTTTTCGATACGAATAACAAGTGATGCGTAATCCTTGTCAGCCGTTTCGTTGGCTAGTTCACCCGTTTGATCATTCAATGGTTTTTGATTTGCAAACGTCGCATCCTGTTGAGTCAATGCCTCACCGTCATCACGGGATTCCATTGGTTCATACTCCTCCACCGGTTGATTTGGTGCAGGCTTTGGACCCATTGTGAGTTTGGTGATGCGATCTTCAGCATCAACGTTGGTGATTAATTTAAGTTTTGTCGTAAATGTTTTTACGCGCTCAAGAGAGTTCTCAAGGGCACTGACTTTACTTTCAACAACCTGGAATTGCTTTTGAAGCTGAGCATTTTCAGCTTTAAGACGTTTATTTTCCATGGCCTGCAACAGCAATCCGAAATAGTCGACCATACCCGCCGCAAAAATAATAATTACGACAGCGGAAATAAAGGATACAGCCTTTAGCCAAGCAGCAGAGAGCACCAATTTACGGGTTTTGCCCGTTTGGTTGCTCACTATAAATAGCGTGACTTTCTTTTTATCCAAAAATTCCCCAATCCACTAACCGATTACTCGTAAAAATGTATCAACATAACAGTGACGTTGTCGTCACCACCGTTGGCCAATGCTTGTTCTACACAGGCTTTAACGACTTTGTCAGGTTTATTCTTATTCAAAATATCGCAAATTTTTGGATCTTCCACCAAACCTGAAAGGCCGTCGGAACAGAGCAAAAACATTTCACCAGGAGCAACTTCTCTCTCGATGATATCCGGAAAAGTTTCGCGCTCATAGCCCACACTGCGTGTGATGACGTTGCGACCCACAAACTGCCGAACCTGCTCTTCGCTCATCACACCGGCGCGCAGTTGTTCGTTAATCAAAGAGTGATCTTCAGTGATTTGCCAAAGTTGCGGTTTCTTATACATGTAACAACGGGAGTCCCCGACATTTCCAACATACAGATGATTGCCACGCAAGTAGGCCATCACCATTGTCGTCCCCATGCCAGACAACTCAGGGCGTTCATTTGCAGCTTTATCAAAAATTCGACGGGATGATTCCTCGTAAGCCAGCTGAATCATTTCGCGAGGTGAACGATTCGCAGCCCCAGGTTGCAACATGATTTCTTCAACCGTTTCAACAGCCATACTGGAAGCAACTTCGCCACCAGAATGTCCGCCCATCCCATCGGCAACAACAAAGAGTCCCAACTCTTGGTTGACGAGGCATGAGTCTTGATTTGATTCACGTCGAAGGCCTTTATCTGTTAAATACCAGCAGTCAAATTTCATAGAAGTTACATTCTCACCCATAGGCCCTGATTCGTCAAAGTCTGGTCCTAGACCTCTGTCGAAATCTTTGGGTCTGGTTCACCTCTTTCTAATCCTCGGGTGTCATAATACCGATAGAAAGGGGTGAGGTCCTATGATGAAGTCACCGTCTTTCAAAAAGTATGTGCTCCTCTCTGTCGCAGTCCACGTTGTGGTCTTCGGTGGCCTGTATTTGGTGGAAGCCCTAAAGCATCGGTTTCCAAAACAGGAAGCAGTCAGCATTGATTTGATTTCCCCAGAGGAAGCGCAAATGCTGATGGCAGCACAACAAGCTGAGCAATTGAAGAAAGCTCCAGCCCCGACGGTTCCGAAAAATCAAGTTGTTGAACAAAGCGAAAAGTCCCTTAACGAGACTGAACCGGTCAACTCGCGCTTTTTGAGCGTGAAAAACCAAACAGTGACTAAGCAGACAATCGCCAAAGAGCATGGTGAGTTTCAGAATCTGAAAAAGGAAGCTCCCCAAAAAACCGGACCTAAGGGTGACGGCAAGGTTAAGTCTGCGGCCAAAGCAGAACCCAAAGCCACCCCTGAACAACGGGAAAAAATCGCTCGCGATCTTTTCAAAAACTTCGACGCCGCTGAAGCATTGGAACGCCAAAAAGTTGCTGATCTGAAAAAAGAAGCCGGTGAACAAGCTGGCCAAGGCCTTGGTCGTGGCAATGGCGAAATGGACACCAACGAAGGTTCCGATGTCAGCCGTTCGAATGACTACGTGAAAGATGTTGAGCAAGGTCTTGAGACCATGCTGAATACGCGCGAGTTCAAGTACTACTCGTACTACAACCGCATTCGCCGTCAGCTCTCCCAACACTGGGAAGGCAAAGTCCGTGAAAAACTTTCGAAGATGTTTAAAGAAGGCAGATCCCCTGCCTCCACTGGACAGGACCGCGTGACCAAATTGATGATCGTCTTAAACGACAAAGGCACTTTGGTGAACGTTCAAGTGATGAGCGACTCTGGTGTGCGCGATCTGGATGAGGCTGCCGTCGAGGCATTCCGTGCCGCAGCTCCATTCCCGAATCCACCTAAAGGCATCATCGAAGGCGACGGCACTGTAAAAATCCGTTGGGACTTCGTTCTTGAATCTTAGTAATTAGTCAATCTGCCGGTGTCTCACTCTGAGACACCTTCTGGCACCACCCTTGCTCCACCTAAAATCATGAATTCGCTATTTAAGGCCCTAATCCTTATTAGCGCGATCCTATTGTCGAACAACTCGGCAGAGGCGCGCCAAAATTGCGGCAGGTTTCTGTGCGGCACCAGCTATTCCGCTTTGGATCAAGTAACATCCAAAACTGAACAACTGGTTAAAGCCCTGAAAACTGAAGGCAGTGCTGCGCCCAAGGACCTTGAACAGCAAATCAGAAGCGTAGAATCGCTGAATGAGTCTTATTTCAAGCTTGCTGGAATCAGCTTTATCAAACTGCCAACATCTTTGAAGATTAAAGACAAAGCGCTGACCTACACCCGCTATCAACTGAGCGGCAACCCGCAAGGGGATGCCATTGCGAAATCCATGGTGGACTCAAAGGTTCCGGTGATCCTGGATCCGTTGTACCTTTATAATTACAAATTTTTTGGTCACTTCATCGAAGAGAAGATCTTTGTGGGCCCCCATGTTTTCCAGCTGAACTTACTGGGCGCAACCTCCACCCTACAACACGAACAACTTCACTCGATAGAACACGAGAAAGTACGCGAAGGGAAAATGACCCTGGCCCGCCTTGAACTTATGAACTCAGAAGGCCGCAGGTCCGTGAATTACGGAAACTACTTCCGCGTCGATGAAATCGAAACACATCTGCAGGATTACCACCTACTGACCGATGTGGCGACCAACACACAACGCGATCTGGATCTTATCTCGCAAGGGCTAAGCTCTGAATCCTTGGATAAGATCAGAAGTTATCGAGAAGCCGTAATCCAGGACAGAGCCCAAAATTTAAGACGCTTCACCACGGAATCCCTGGAGATGCTGGCCAAGGTTAGAACGCGTATCATGCATGGAGCAATCCCGTACTCTGCCAAATACGATCCCAAAACCGGAGCGATTCGCGTGGTCTTCACCACCGAGTACAAAACCTATGAATACATGAGCTTTGACCTTCAGGGCATGGCGATTCCCGCTGATTTAAACGACTGGGTCAAGATTCGCGAGATGGTTCTGCAGGTCATCGAGTGGTCCCAACAAAGGGTGCAGTCCTCACAAATTCCGGCCCTTGGTAAAACATTAGACAGTCAATCGTCGCTGCAAACCGTTTATTTCGCGAAGGATTCGGGATTTCGTGGCCCGAACCTTGTAGTTAAGCCCACGAATTTAGAAGAAAATACAGTTAACCATTTGGTTAAAACTTTTGGCAACTATTTACAAAACAGATCTGTGGTTCGCGTCTAAAAGGGTTTAGTTTCCTTTCATCGAAATGAAATGAACTAAACGAATTTAGCAAAGGATAGAACTTATGAAAAAGATGATTAAAACAATAGTTATGTGCTCAGCCCTTGCCGCTACACTTTCAGCGTGCTCTGAGGCGCCAAAAAAAGAAAAAGTGCTTGTTGAAATTAACAACAGCAAATCCGCTGATGAGCTTACAGAAGCTGGCGAACAACTTGTAGCACCCTACACTTTGAACCTAGCCTACCGCGCATTCGAAATGGCATTGGAGAAAAACCCACAAGACATGAAAGCGAAATTTTACCAAAAATTTCTTAAACGTTTCATGGTACTCCGTGGATTTGGGACCAACGTCAAACCTTTCGTTCAAAAAGTTGGCGACATCCAACAATACGAACAACAAATGAAGGGTCTTCCATCATATCCAATGAAGAAGTTTTTGATGACTCCGGAAAAGTCGGCCCCAATTCAGTCTGAATCCGGTGTACAAAAAACTTTGATCGAATACAGAAAAGCCCTGGTGGAGTTCAGACAATTTATTGCAGAGAACCCGGAACTGACTTTGGATCTTAAAATGAATCCATATGTTTTTCAGGCACAAATTAACGATCGTCTGGAGCAGAACTGCGTAATTATTGAAAATGGTGAAAACTCCAGATACGAGTGCGACCTTGATCAGGCATCAACCGTCCGCGTGAATATCGCCGATCTAATGGTTTTGAAACAGGAAGCTGCCGCAGAAATTCTTTATGTAACTATTTACACTTCATACAATATGGATGGTTTTACAGAATACACTAAAGAAATTGAAGGCAAGGCGCTTACCCAGCAACAAATAACTGAGGGTTTATTGTCCAAGATCAACCTAAATGTATTAGATAAAGATGGTTTGAAATCCATTAAATCAATCGCAACAGACATGTTGGTGGCTGTAAAATGGGTTCAAAAATACAGCGATAAACTATGCAACCAAAACAGAAAGAATCACCTGATCGAAAACGGCGGTGCATTCTGCTTTACTGCTGATGTTGAATTCCAAAAAAGCATGACTCAAGCGGAACAAGTTATCAATGGCGCAATCACTGTTGATTTGGGCAATGGCACTACGACATCGGTTAATGCGCTGGCTTTGTTCAATAATCCAGTTGCCTCTTTGAAAGAACTTGCTCCAGCGACTTGGAGTGCAGATGGCCAAAAAATCGAATCTTTCCGCGACAAAACTATGGGCGGAATTCTAGTTAACGGCGACGCTGATCAAGTATTGAAAACAAAATAATTTTTTTGGAATAACTACGAATGAAAACGCTCAACCTACTTCTAAATTTAGGAATGGTACTCGCAGGGGCTTTGGCCTCTGCGGCGGGCGTTGAGTCATCCATTAGCGGCTTTAAACTTACAACTTGCAATGGCAAAAACTCTTGCGCCGTTGTGACCGCTGAAAAAACTCAAGGCAGTCAGATTAAAATGCTTCATTCCTTAAAAAATCCTGCAGTCACAATCACTAGCGAAGGCAAAGTGATCTTCCTTAAAGGTGACTCTGGATATGTCGATATCGACGAAAATCAACTGGTACTATTTAAACGCAATCATGGCGCACTACAGGAAACTGCAATCAACCTATCCACCTTGGAAGTTATCACGCGATCAGGAGGTAGTTTGTGAAAACAAAATTACTTCTGATAGTTTTTGTGATGAGTGCACTTGCTGCCTGTCAGGACAAGACAGTCATTATTCAAGAGGCACCACCGCGCTCTGACAGCCAAAAGGAAAAGGAATTGCCTCCTCCAGATGGCAACGCCTCCCCGACTCCCGAGCAATCGGAAGCAGCTGAAACCGAGGATGGAATTGACCCACGCGATAAGTCTGCGGATGGTTCACCAACGACACCACCGAAAAACCCTCCAAAGCGCGGCATCCCTCCATCAAATCCTGTGGGTCGTGACGTCGGCGGTACTGACAGCGGTGGTGACAACGGGGTTCAAGGCCGCAACATAGAAGACTATGCAGTAAATATTCAAAAAGAAGCGAACTATTTGCAGTTCGTTCTGCCAATCATTACTAAGCTGGCTGAAACTCATCCGCGCTTCGCCTCTGACATGGTTCATATTGCCAATGAAAGAACCTGGTACATGGTTCCTGTTGAACTAAAGGCGTTAAGAGCCTCCCAGATCGGTTTGAAGTTCGCTGACGAATCAGTACAACAATTTGCGTTGCAGAACCTTCGCTCCATTTGGATCAACACCAAATACTATAATGCTTTCGAGTCCCCGGAATCAAAAGGCCGTCTAATCCTTCACGAAATTCTGATGGGTGTGCGCCTAATGAAATTGAAAAGCGAAGTCGACAACTGTTACTCGTCGATTGCATTGTTGAAGCTAGACGCTACCAAAATCAAAGCCTACCAAAAAGGCCGCGAGGAATGCGCAACGACGTATATGTTCGGCAGAAAAGACGCATTCGCCGTTGTCCCGGGGCAGAATCCGGATTTGGAACTGACGAATCATGATTATGACGGGATTCGCGAACTGGGTGTTCATCTGTGGAACCGCAACGGCGAAATCTCTGCCGCAGAATTAAATGCCTGGATTAAAATTAACGATTTCCGTTCGTACTAATACTCAAAGAAATCAATATTCAAACAGCGAACTGTTTCTGACGGCGAGGGAATCAGTTTCGCATTCAGTGACTCGACAAAGCTTGGCAGCTCCTGACGAATCCAGTTTGCCACTTCCTCTGATAAAACCATCGGACCCGTGTAGAAAAAATCTTCATCCCGATTTTGTTGAAGCTTCGCCATACTTTGAATTCGCCAGTTCATATGATGGCGAGTCACCAATGAAGAAGAGCTTCCAAGATGTGTCCGGGCCGCTCCCATTTTTAACTTACCTTTGGCTTCCACGAGTAAGTTATTATCCAACAGAAAATCCAAAACTTTTTGCACATGATTTCGTGGCAAATTCAAATGTTGCGATAAAGCTTCCGCGTCGTTGTATTTACCCGTATCCACCAGCATCCGCACGCCCGAGTACACCCAGCTGGAATAAAATGTATTCTTGGCCTCGCCACTGAGCTCGCTTGCTTTCACTCGGGTTTCAAGTTTTTTGGATTTCTCCTGGCGATTTTTAATCTGTCTTAAGAAATGCTTTTGCAGCTTGAAGCTGCCCGCCCGATTGTAGTCGACAAGCAAAAGAAAATATTCGATCTCGTCCTCGATCAAACGAAGGTAGTCACACATCTCTGTCGCAAGCTCCAAGCTTAAGTGCTTATCGCCTTTGAACACCTGACTCACCATCGTGGTCGAAACATTCAGAGCTTGGGCAAGACGGCGATATTCACCGAAACCTTCACGCGGTTGGTTTGCGACCCAGGCGTTATAGAACTCTTTATAATCGTTATAGTGATAGATGGAGACTGACATGGATTTATATTAACCGTTTGGTTAAAACTTTCATCAACTATTTGCCAAACAGATCTTTAGAACAAAACTGCGGCTCTGTATAAGTAAGCATAACCAATTGAAATGGAGAATGTTCTATGAAACTGCTTACTAAAATAATGGTCCTGATCGCAACGGTCCTTGTTACTTCAACAACTTTTGCACAGAACACACAAGTATCAAAGACCACCAAAAACGACAGTATTTCGAGCAAAGGTTTTCGCGTTGGAATTGTAAAGCCAATGCTTAGAGCTTCCGCAGAAGCGACATACAATGGTGAGTCCTTCCATGTCGGCGACAACCTTGATAGTGCTCTGGGAGTCACTTTGGGTTACGCGAGCCTTCCAGTTCAAGAACTGGGCTGGACAACCAATGTAGCTTACATCGACATCCAAAACGATGGCACTTCAACAGGACTGGTAAGAGTTGACGGCAACTTCGCTTATGCGTTCACTAGCATCATCAACCTCAAAGGTGGTTTAAATTTTTCCAAACTAACTGGAAGTGGTAGCACCGATTACGATCCAGGAATTGGATTCCAAGGTGGTTTTGGTTTTCAGTTTAATAAAAATGTTGGAATTGATCTGATCTATACCGAGATGAATCAATCTCGCACTTCGGACCTCACCAGAGTCGACATCAAAGAATCCGGTTTCGAAATTGGCTTGAACGCCACCTTTTAACACTCCTGCTCGGTGTTCGCCCCCAAGACTGTGACCAAAAAACCGCAACTTCCCTCCCCAACAAGGTCCCTTTCCCCTAAGGGACCTAAAATACCCCCTCCTAAAATCCAGAAATACCCACTGAAACCCTCGTATATTGGACTTACGTAGAACCATTGTGAGAACCAAGCGTGATCCGCCCGATTCCACGGTGTAAACTCGGGGCTAACGGTGTTGATCTTTCACTGCGTCAGCAGAGGAAAAAAGGGCCCATTTTCAAGGCCTTAAACCTTGTCTCCCCCTCTCGGGAATGCTAGTTTCGCTCCGTTAAATTGATTAAGTAAATACTCAAGGAGACCATCGTGGCAGACTCTAAAAACAAAACTGCGAAGTCAGAAAACTTGAAAGGCGCAAGCCCTGAAGTTTTGGACGTGATCGCGCGCCGTGCACTTTACCTTTCAACGCAAATGATCTGGCAAGCCAATCATCGTTCTGACAAAGAAAAAGGCGATCCAAAAATCGGTGGTCACCCGGCAGCTTGCGCAAGCTCCCTGCACATCATGGGTGCTTTGCACTTGATGGCGAAAACTGGTTTCGATCACATCGCGAACAAACCGCATGCTTCCCCGGTGGATCACTCTTACAACTACCTTTTGGATCTTTTGCTTAAGGGCGATCTTTCAAAACTAACTCAAGAACAAGCAGACCAGGCAATGAATGGTCTTCGTAAGTTCACTGATGGTTCTGAGTTCGTATTCCAATCTTACCACTCTGCTTACGATCCAGATCACCACAACTTCTTCCCGTCTGGTACAGTGGGAATTCCACCTGTTGAAGCGGGTTACATGGCGCTTGCTTACCGTTATGCTCGTGAGCACGGTTATGAAGTTCCAGATGCACACTTCTGGGCTGTTTGCGGCGACTCTGAGTTCCGTGAAGGTTCCATGTATGAAGCTGTTCCAGACTTCGCTGAACGCGAAATTGGTTCTTTGACTTGGATCCTGGATTACAACCGTCAATCACTTGATGGTCACCGTATCACGAACAAAGAAATCATGAATGGTACAGATGCTGACCGTGTTGAGCGCACCATGGCTGCGAACGGCTGGGAAGTTATCCAAGTACGTCACGGTTCCAAGCGTAAAGCTTTGTTCGCTAAAAAAGACGGCGAAACTTTCAAAAACTTCCTTGAGCAAAAATTGGAAGACTACGAACTTCAATCATTGCTTCTTGTTCAAGACATGAAAGCTTTGAAAAAAGGTATCGCTAAAGAGCACCCTGACATGAAGAAATTCCTGGACAGCGTTTCTGATGAAGAACTTTACGACGCCCTTCGCGATTTCGGTGGTCACGATATGATCGCCCTTGCTGAAGCGATGGAACAATCCAAACTTTCCACTCGTCGCCCAACAATCATCATCGCGCATACTCTTAAAGGCTGGGGCTTGAAAGCCGCAGCTCAACCAGGCAATCACAGCTCTCTTCCACAAGAAGAAGAAGTGAACGCGCTTAAAGCAGGTCAAGGCATCACTGGCGATACTTTGTATCAACGTCTTGATCCAAACTCTGCGGCTGGTAAATTCCTGGCGGCTCGCTCTGAAAAAATCTTTGGCGAGATGAAAGCGCAATACGCTTTGAAAGCCAAAAACCAAGATTACTTCTTGAAAAAGCTAACTGAGTTCGGCGAAATCCCTCAAGCTTTGGATATCAACACGAAAATGACAAGCTACCCTCATACACAGTGGATGCTTGGTCAGTTGACTGCCAAATTGACTCGTATTTCAAATACGCCGCTTGATGAATCTCAGTTGAAAGATAATCAAAAAGCCCTGACTGCGAATGAAAAACCATTCAAACTTCCGGGTGAGTTGTTCATCTCTATGGCTCCTGACGTGGGTACTTCAACGAACTTGAATCCTGCGATGGACGGTAAGATCTTTGGTGCTCCGGTGGTTGTCGATCACGAAACTGACTTGGGCGTTAAAGACCACAAACTTCCTGACTTGGTTCCGGGCGAAGAAGAATCAGATCGCTTCCTTCGTTTTGAAATCGCTGAAGGTAACGTTATGTCTTGCGTGGGTGCATTTGGTAAAATGCGCGACATCGTAGGCGTACCTATCATCCCATTGATGACGGTGTATGACTTCTTCATCAAACGTGCATTGGATCAGTACTTCTACAACCTTTACTGGAAATCCTCATTCATTTGCGTGGGTACTCCATCAGGTGTTTCTCTTTCTCCAGAAGGTGCTCAGCACGGTTGGAAGTCTGACATCCAGATCCCGAACCAAATCACTTGGGAACCGTTCTCTTGTATCGAGCTTGATTGGATCATGTGTGACACCATCAAACGTCACGTTATGAACGACAATGCTGGCCGCACTGGCACATTGCTTCGTCTGGTAACTCGTGGTGTGGAACAAAAAGATCTTTTGAAGTATTTGAAAACTCAGGCTCGCTTCAAATCAGGTCTTGAAGGACAACTGGCACGCGCTGAATTCCCGGTTGCTGGTGGTATCAATGAAGAAGAAGTGGCGACAATGGATGACGCTTCTATCCTGCAAACTCTTCGTGAAGAAGTTTTGCAAGGCGCTTACTACCTGATCGACTACCGTGGTTACGCTGGTTACGAACCAGGTGACAACGTTGTGAACATCTTCGCTTTGGGTACAATGGTTACTGAAGGTATCAAAGCTTCTGAAGCTTTGCTTGCTCGCGGTATCTACGCGAACGTGATCGCGGTTACTTCTCAAGATCTGCTTTGCGGTATCTTGGGTCGCGAAAACGACTATGAATACTTGAAAAACGGTTTGGGTATTAACTCGAACTTGTTCCTAAGAAGATCCGAAGACGTTTCCACTGGTGATTTGATCACTGTTGCTGGTAAACGTGTTCCAGTCGTATCTGTAGCGGACGGCGAGATCGGTATGCTTGATAACATCGGTTCAATCATCGGTGTTCGTCAGGAAGCTTTGGGCGTTGTAAAGCACTCTAAGTGCGGTCGTCCTTCAGAGATCTACGCTTACCACCACATCGACGCTGAAGCAGTTGTAGAAGCGTGCGGTAAAGTATTGGCAGAAACTGCGCTTGAAAAAGTGATCGTTTCTGAAAATGCTTTGGGCGAGACTCACCAAGCAGAAGGTCGCACAGCTCACTGGACAGATCTTTGGCCTTCAAAAAATCCAGTTCATAAACACTAAGAACTGAATAAAGCATAAACCTAAAAAGGCTCCTCACAAGGGAGCCTTTTTTTATCTTCACAACTCCCCGCCAGGCTGGCACTCTGATTTATGTCGGAGTCACAATGGACTATACAGAACTCGCAAAATCAGAATTCCCGTTTGAAGGAGAATTCTATCTCTCCAAAAACAAACGCTACAATGAACTGATTTTCTTCGTTCATTTCTACGAGGGTTCAAAACGCGAGCTGCTTCGCCACATTAAACTGGTCAATGACCTGGGCTTTGATGCCTTTGCCTTTCAATTGAATGGCACTGCCAAGGATCTTATCAAACGCTTGCCGATCACTGCGGATGGCGCCTTGGGTGTAAAACATGTTTATGCAGCACAAATTGAAAAGCTGCTGAACGAAATTCCCGGCGATAAAATCATTTACAGCTTTTCAAATCCCTCGGCCTCCGCCATTGAAGCTATGGCCAAACGCCATTGTTTCGATACGATCGCAATGATTTGTGACAGTGGCCCTACGGCGCAATTTCTGCCTTCTGTATGGAAGCTTGTGCGCAACTACAAGTTTCCAGTTTTATTTAGTGGACTTAAAGTTCCCGCTACTGCTGCGCTCAGCGTGTTTTGGTCCCTGCATTTTCACAAAGACATTCACTCTCAACTCGAAAAATTTCCTGAGAATTTTCCGTTATTGTCGATTCGCGGCTGGAAGGACAAACTAATTCCTCCTCAGCACATCGACGAAGTATTTGAGCCCCATCACAACCTAAACTGGACGAAGCTGAATCTCCCTGAAGCAGAGCATCTAACTGGACTGCGCGATTGTCGCAGTGAGTATGCGCCTAGTGTCGAGGCATTTCTGAAGCGCGTGGCCACACCAATTATTAAATCCATTTAATTGGCGCTTCATGATAGTCCCCTCATAGACTTTTTAATGAGGGGAAAGTTACATGAAGAAAATCTTTATTATATTTCTAATGCTTTTGCCGTTCTCGGCTGAAGCACGACGTGGATATATTTATCAAAGCTCGTTTGAAGCCTATGGCGAAAGCTACGCAAAAAATTTAGCGAACCTTGGCAACGACAGACTCTCTAACCTACCAGCAGACAAGCGCGCAGCCTGCGAACAACGCTACGGTCGCATTCTGAATGATGGCCTTATCGATATTCGCGTGGCGATGGGCTACTTGGACTGGACAACAGGTAAAACTGTTCGCAGTGGAGCCCGCAATTACGGCTACAGCCCATCGATTGATATCGGCGCTTACTACGCACTACGTGAGTTGATCACTGGGCGCTGCAGAGGAAACTTTGCACTGTGCCGCTTCAGACAGGAAACTTCCAGCAATCCATACGTATTTGTTAAAGAGCTAAATGTTCATGGTCGCCAAGTGCGAGCGCGCGTTGAAATTCAATTCGCTTCCGCATCTGAGTACCTGGACAACAATGTCGGCTCCTCCACACAGGCACAACGTACTGCTTTCATGGAAAGCTTCTACAACCGTGCTTTACAGGATGCCGATGCAGCTTTCTATTTCGGCCACTCCCGCAATGGCGGTGGACCTGATTTTGCGCCACCTAAATTTGTTCCTGGCACCAATAAAGTGAACTACGCGGGTTACTACAAAAAGTACCGACCGGGCTTTAATAAAATGCTTGAGTCACTTAACAACCGCAGTCGTCAGGCAGATGTCATCGGCATGATGTCCTGTGATTCCCGCGATCACTTCATGAGCAAGTTGCGTTCAACAGCACCGAACTCCGGCGTTATCACTTCGACACAAGTTCTGACTGTTGAAGAAGTCTATACTGCCATGATCGGTGGCATGGATGCATTGGTCAGAGGCCAGTGCCAAAAAACTTTCTATCAGCAGCTGAGAATGACTGCGAGAAATGCAGCCAACATCACAATGGATGGAATGTTTGAATAACATCGATTAGTAAATCCGTACCTGAACAAGGAGGTTCAATATGGTTCAGATTGAAAGATTGCCACACCCGGATTATCTGAAATATCCAACCCATCGGACTTTGGGATTCTTCACCAATCAGGAACAAGCTCGTAACGCCGCTCAAGCCATCGTTCGCGAAGGCTGGCTTGAAGGCGATTTGCATGTTTTTGAAGGTCCCTATGGAGTGGATGCCGTTGATGCCGACGGAAGCCGTCATACCTTGAAAGAAGCCTGGGGCCGCTGGGTGCAAAAGTTCCTTGGTACCGGCGAATGGGACTTGGTTGAGGAAGCCGACCAGGAACTTCGCAAAGGTCACCTGCTTCTGTCTGTTGCCACCAAAAACGAGGAAGAAAAGTATACTGTCGCGGAACTGATGGTTCTGAATGGCGGTCACGGTATACGTTACGTGGATCCTCTTTATAACGAAGAACTTACACCACCGGGACACCACCCCAGCTAAACTCCATGACTCTTAAACCGATCTGCGCTATGTCTGCCCCATCTAGACGAGGTATGACATGGCAGCAGATTTGGAATTTTTCATTTATAACGTTCCTTCCGATTGTGGCGACTGGCTCGCAGCTTTTGAAGGCAAAGAATTGATCTTTTTGGGTGGCTACGGCGCCGGCAAAAAACAAGTTGAAGGCGACTTGGCTAAATTCTTTGAAACGCACTACAACTTCAAAGTTGGAAAATTCACTCCTGCAAAATGGACCAAAGGAAATTTCTGGAAGACCAAACATAAAATCAAACTTCAAGGAACTGAGTTCCAGGTCAAAGTTTGGTTGGAGCTTCTAAATATCCCTTACGGCGAAACCACCACTTACACAGATATCGCCAAGAAAATTAAAAAACCCTCGGCAGTCCGTGCCGTGGGAACAGCTATTGGACAAAACCCAATCTGCTATTGGATTCCCTGCCACCGCGTGATCGGAAAAGCTTCCAACAACTTCAAATACCGTTGGGGTTCAGACACAAAAAAACACCTTCTGGTTACAGAAGGCGTTTTTGAACTTAAATAGTTTGTAGTTATTTTACCAGGTAGCGATTGATGGCATCGGCAACCTCTGCCGATTCATTGATCGCCCGCTGAGCAATCGAGATTTTCTTATTATGATATCCCAGCGCACGCAGTTGCTGCGTGTGCCAAGGCTCCTCACTCACATTGGTCATATTGTAGGCCGCATTTTTATATCCAAATTGATTGGCGATATCCTGAGTCGCAATATCTGTGCGTTTGCGGTCCACCCAAAGACGCGCGGTCTGCGCCACGTGACAGCTTACGCAGTCCATATTCTCAGGATTGAAGTCCTTGGGATTTTCAATTCTATAGGCAGATTTCAACTCTGCCCGAATCAGGTCCTCATTTCCCTTACGCAGTCTTTGTGATTCCGCCACGATATTTGTCACTGTGTCTTCACCATTGGCACGGGCACCAGCGATGCCTCCACCTGAAAACACTTCACCGGATGTAACTACATTCACAAATGATTGTGCGGTGTTTTTTCCAAGACGCGGTAACGTCATGGTCACCAGCTCCCCATTTTTAAATTCAAAAGAACCAAAGAGCCACATCGCCCCGCCACCGCGAAGGAACATCGCCGTCACACGCGAAAGATTTTTTTCTCCGGCATACTTCAGGATAATGCGATTTAAGTCCTTAAGTGCGGCAACTCCACGACCCGAACTCCACGCAGGATGAGGCCCCAATGGCAGACCACGTGTTTCAACACCCGTCTTCGCTTTCCAGATTTGCAACTCCATCAACAGGGCATCGAATTCAGCATCAGTCAGTACATAGAAAGAATGAAGAGCGGCATCGATAGCTTCAATGGAACCATCCTCTTCCCATTCCAATAGTGGTTGCCACACCAGACGCATTTGTTTTTGGCAGGCCATCGGAGTCGGCAATGGAAAACACGGATCGATTCGCATTGCCACCACTCGCATCGCGCGCGCGTTGTCGCGAGGATCCATGTCCATAGCAACTGGAGAAATACGCTCGAAAATAGTTTCTGGAATCAGACCTTTTAGTGGAAGTGTATTCACCTGCCCGTCAGTTTGCTTTTGCAACGGCATCACATAAGAAACGTCATTTAAATCCCAAGCAGCATGGGTAAATCCAGCAAACAAAAGAGTCAGCAAAACGAGCACAGAATGTTTCATGGGCGAAACATCCTATTTGGGCTGTCATATATCAATGATTTTCACATTCGCTCCCCAACTGAAAACCAACAAACAGAACGCCGCGCATCACTCAACCCACTGAAATTACGGCGAAAGGTACGGACACACTTTCTCCATCAAGGCTGCTACGCAGCCAATGGAGAAAGTGTGTCCGTACCTTTCGGATCTGGTCTAGTTTGAATAATCTGGCTTTGACTTACATATTATTTACATAGTAACTAATATGTAAATGGAGGTTACTTGTGAGTGCCGTCGCCCTTCCCGCTTTGTCTGACATTCAGTTTGTTTCCGCAGATCAACTGCAACCTCCTCCCGGGGTGCCCACGGGAGTGAGCACCCTGGATGACTTCCTTTTATGGAAGGGAATCCCCAAAGGAGATCTCAGTCTCTTTCAAGGAAGTCCCGGAACCGGCGCCACCTCTTTATGGGTCAGCATGACTCAAAAAGCCCACGAAGATAACAAGTGGGTCGCGTGGGTGAATGGCGGAACGCAACTACTGCCCGCGCACCTGATGAGTCGCAAGATCAACTTGAAAAAGTTGTTGGTCGTGAAAGAACCCAAAGAGGCCGAACAACTTTTCTGGGTTTTGCAGGAGTTGGTGACGAGTTCCTTGTTTGAAGTGATTGGTTGTGAACTGAAAGAGATGTTTTTCAAGAATCACCAACTGCAAAAACTAAAAAAACTTTGTCGCTTTCATAAAGTGGCTTTGATTTTTGTCTGTCACAAGGTGAGTAAGTTCGTGAATCCTCTCTTCAGTCTGATCATTCAGTTCCAAAGAGATTTCATAACCATTCAACGAGCTCTTCACCGCCCCACACCGTTTACTGTCGCAGGGAGTATGATTTATGCGAACTTTGTGCATCAATTTAAAAACACAGCAAGAAAGCTCCTCAGCTGAGGCCTTCTTATTGCTAAGCCCGCGCGTTCAGTTTCGTTTTCCGCATTTTGTTTTTGTCGACATTGAATCAACCGCTCACCTTCTGGGAGGAGACAATGGAATTTTACAGAAAGCCATCGAGATCGCTCGCAAGTTCAGCGCGGACGCAAGCGCTGCCATTGCCGACACTGCACCTGTCGCGCAAATGCTGGCCAAGTGGAAACCTTTCACTGTGGCTCCTCGTGGTGCTGAACATCGTGAGTTTTCAGGTCTCGGTCTTGATGCGCTAAAGGATCTTGAGGGCATGAATCCTTGGTCACAAAAGCGCCTGATTGAGCACGTGATCTCGTTTGCCCGCACTCTGGGTGTTTGCACCTTGGAAGAAGTTTATAATTTCCGTTTGGTTTCACTGCGCGAGCGGTGGGGGGATTTCGGTGTTTTACTTTGGAATCGTTTGCATTCTCAAGACTCTCAGGTCATTTCACCTCTTGTGCCTCGCGACCCTCTTGTGGGGTATGGCTACCTGGATGATCCCTTAGGCGCCGTGCCTTTGCTTTTTAACCGGATCAAACCCGTGCTCGATACTTTGTTTGCGCGCCTGAATGGCCTCTCCCGATATGCGCACAAAATGGAAGTGATCCTGCACTGTGAATACTCTGACAAACGTTATCTGCTTTCGATTGAACCCATCAGCGCCAGCCGTGATCAGGAATTGTTCGAGGATCTTCTTTATAAGAAAATGGAGAAGACCGAACTCAGCAATCCCATCCGGGAATTCGAGGTCGCCGTTTACGACGTGCCCGAGAAAATCCAACAACTGGATTTTTTTGAGCCCCGTGATAATTCCGAGGACCGTTGGCGCCGCCTGATCAGTTTTGCCAAACAGGCCAACTGCGAGATGGGTTTTTTACAAGTCGAAGCCAGCCACTTTCCGGAAAAAAGTTTTCAACTGGTCACCGAGTGGCCCGAGGATTTTAAATCCGAGGACTTGGTTGAACGACAGGACAATGCCCTGCAGGTGAAAACAGTTTATGCCAAAGGTTTAAAAGAAAGCCCTCGCCCCTCCCTGCTTTTGGAAAAACCCCAGGCACTGAATGCCCATGAAGTTCAGAAATTGCGTTTTGTTTCCTCTATGCCCAGCGAAAGAATTGAATCTTCGTGGTGGCAGATTTCCTCGCAGGAATTAAAACATCGGGATTATTATTTTGCTCTTTCTCAACAGGGACAGTTGATTTGGATTTTTCAGGATAAGGTAAGCTCACAATACTACCTGCATGGATACTTTGACTAAATCTGTTCAAATTCGTCAGTCCCATTCTGTCACCCGCACAGCCAAAGGGTTCGTCGAGCTTTTGGGGCGCAGTAATTTTTCGTTTCTGCGCGGAGCCTCTTCGCCTGAAGAAATGGTCGAAGCTGCAATTCATCATAATTATGATGGCATCGCGATGTGTGATCTAAATGGTCTTTACGGTGTTGCCCGGGGATTTCAAACCGCCAATACTCCTTCCATGTTCACCGCCTCCTCCAAGGCCAAGGATGGATTCCGTTATATTGTGGGATCCGAACTGACTTTGACGGATGAAAGTACGATCACCCTGATTCCCATGAACAAGAATGGCTATACCCATCTGTGCGAGCTTTTAACTTTAGGTAAGCGCCAGGCCGCCAAAGGATTCTCCTCCCTGCGTCTGGAGCAAATCGAAAAGTACAATCAGGATTTACTTTGCTTAGCTTTGCCGCCCATTGATGAAAAGCGCTATGACAGTTTAGAAAAGATTTTTAAGGACCGCCTGTACATTCCAGTATGGCGGGATCTGACCTGGGAATCGCAGGAATTCTACAAACAAGCATTGGAACTTGAACAAAAATGTGGCGCCCAACTGTTCGTTAGTCAGCGTCCATTCATGCATTCTCGCGAAAGAAAACCTTTGTTCGATGTTGTGACTTGCGTTCTTCATCACACGACTTTGGAAGAAGCGCGCGATAAATTGATCCAAAATGCTGAACGTTCACTCAGATCCCTCCCGGAAATCAGCTCCAGATGGGCCGATCGCGTCGACCTTGTGGAAAAAACTGTGGAAATCGCGGCACGTGTGAACTTCACTTTGGATGAGATTCGCTACCGCTATCCACGCTCAAGCTTACCGCTTGGTAAGACTCCGACAGAATACTTGCGCTTCCTGGTGGAAGAAGGAATCAAGTGGAGATTCCCCGAAGGCGCTTCCCCCAAGGTTCTTAAGACCATTGAACATGAACTGGAAATGATCAAAGAGCTGGAGTACGAGGACTACTTTCTTACATTACGTGAAATTTGTGAATTCGCCGATCGCAAGGGAATTTTGTATCAAGGGCGTGGTTCAGCGGCGAACTCTATCGTCTGTTATTGCATCGGTCTGACTTCGGTGAATCCCAAAGAGATCGACGTATTATTTGAGCGCTTCATTTCCCGCGAGCGCCGTGAACCACCGGATATCGATATCGACTTTGAACACAGCCGTCGTGAGGAAGTGATTCAGTATATTTACGAGAAATACAACGAACGCCACGCCGCCATGGTCTGTACAGTGGTGCGCTATCGCTCGCGCATGGCGATTCGGGAAACCGCAAAAGCCTTTGGTATCTCTTTGGCGAAAATCAATGAGATGGTAAAATTCATGGGTCGCGATGGCATGCGCCGTTTGGTTGAAGATCCCACCATCCACAGGCGCTTCGGAGTGGAAAGCCCCGAGATGTGGATGCTGTTTTTGAAAATGGCCGGGCAACTGCATGGCTTCCCCCGCCACTTGGGGATTCACACCGGCGGATTCCTGATCACTCAGGATCCTATCACTGAGATGGTGCCGGTTGAAAAAGCCACCATGAATGGCCGCTATGTCATTCAGTGGAATAAAGACGATGTCGCCGTTCTAAAACTGATGAAGATCGACGTTTTAAGCCTGGGAATGCTGACTTGTATAAGAAAGTGTTTTGATCTTTTGAAGAAGCACAAGGGCATTCATTTTAATCTGGCGTCTCTGCCCGGTGACGACAGAGCCACTTACGATATGATTTGTCGCGCCGATACTGTGGGGGTTTTTCAAATCGAGTCCCGCGCGCAGATGCAAACCCTGCCGCGCATGATGCCCCGAAATTTTTATGATTTAGTCGTCGAGGTGGCCTTGGTCAGACCCGGCCCTTTGCAAGGAGGCATGGTTCATCCGTACTTGCGCCGACGCCAGGGACTGGAAGCGGTTTCCTATGCGCATCCTGATCTAAGACCGATTTTGATGCGCACTCACGGTGTTCCTATTTTTCAGGAGCAAGTGATGAAGATCGTGATCGTCGCGGCAGGATTTTCGCCGGGCGAAGCCGATGAGCTTCGTCGAATCATGTCTTCAGCTTGGCGCAAGAAAAGTACAATGAGTGCGATTCGTGACCGCATTCTTTTAGGGTTTAAGAATCACGGTATTTCCCCGGAATATGCCGAGCAGATTTACTCCACCATCGAGGGCTTTGCGAATTACGGATTCCCAGAAAGCCACGCCGCAAGCTTCGCTTTGCTTACTTACGCGAGCTGCTATTTAAAGTGCAATCATCCCGATGTTTTTGTCTGTGGCCTTTTAAACAGTCAGCCCATGGGATTTTATGCTCCCCGCACTTTGATTTCAGAAGCTCAAAGAAATGGTGTCGAAGTTCTGCCTTTATCCATTCAACGCTCGGACTATGATTACACCCTGGAAGAACCCTGTGCAGTGAATGCCTATACACCTTCAGGAGCCAGCATTCACAAATTGCGTGTGGGTTTAAGATCCCTGTATGGCCTCCCCGAAGAAATGGCCCGCACTATTGAGGATGAAAGAAAACTTAATGGCCCCTTCAAGGATCTGAAAGACTTCATCCATCGCACGCGCCTGCCCCGCAGTGTTTTGATAAAGCTTGCTGCCGCCGGCGCCATGGAGTGCTTCCAGCAAAACGCACGGGAACTGATCTGGCATATCGAGGCCTTAAGCCTGGATCAAAACAGCTTTCTTTGGGGACAGCCGAAGGAAATCCTGACTCAAGGATCCTTTGATGATGATGAAGACAACAATGAAAACCTGCCGTTTGAATCCAACTGGGATCGCATGCGTCGCGAGTATGACACCAAGGGTTTTTCCGTGGATTCGCATCCATTGTCGGTGCTGCGCTCTTATCTGACGGCGAAAAATCATTCCCTGATCGAGCAGCGGTATGTTCCGTATGCAACATCAGCGGATCTGGAAAAAATCACTCACAAGCGCAAAGTGCGAGTGGCGGGATTGGTCTCTGTCACCCAACGCCCACCCACGGCCAAAGGAATGTGCTTTATCACCTTGGAAGACGAGTTTGGATTTATGAATATCGTTATCCATCCCGACGTCTATCAAAAAGACCGCGAAGTGATCTACGGACGATCCTTGCTTGAAATTCAGGGACAAGTGGAAAAGGTGGGCAACATCACCAATATACGCGCCATCAACGTTCTGCCACTGGGCTAGACATCCCCCTAATTTCAAGCTAGCTTCAGAACATGCTTTTAGAGTCTCTGGAATTTCTTTTAACACCGACCAGCCCCATCGCCCGCAAGTATGGATTCCTCTATTCATCCATCTCGCTGCGCCATCGCTATCACCGTCAAAAGAAAAACTGGCTGCCTCATCTGAAAAACTGCCAGGATATTTTCCTGGAAACAGCCCAATCACTTCCACAAAGAAAAAGCGTGGTCGTCATGGGCAGCGCGCACCTGCACGAAATTCCATTGCACTTACTGATGGATAATTTTGAGCAAGTGACCTTGGTGGATGTCATTCATCCTCTGAAACATCACCTTCAGGCGAAAAGATATTCCCGCTTGAAACTGGTAACCATGGATCTGACCAATGCTTTGGATAAACTTCAGAGCCTGAACAGTCTGGATGATCTGAATGCCCTGGCGCAACAGCTGGCGAACGAACAACTATTCCATTTTGATGCTGACTTGATTGTATCTGCGAACCTGCTCTCCCAGCTGGCCCTGCTGCCTTTGGATGCGGTGGAAAAGAAGATTAAACGAACTTTGGAACTTTCTGAAAAAGACGTCATTTGCACGCAGTTTGCAGAGACTCACTTAAAGAATCTCAAAGCCTGCACCGGCACGAAACTTATTTACTCCGACCGCGAAGTTATTTACCGCGATAAGAACAATGAAGTGATCTATAATGGTCACTATCCGGTAAAATTTGACGGATATAAAAAACTGAAGGAGTGGTATTGGATGCTGGCCCCGTTAAAAGAAGCCTCCAAGAACTACTCAATTGAAATGAAAATTGAAGCTTATAGAGGCTAACTACTTCACTGTTTTCTTTTGTTTTGCAACTTCAGCGATTTTGGCATTGATCTGCACCACTTTCTGAGCCCATGGCGACTTCTTGGAAATACCCATGACGTAATTAACCTCTTGAGTTGCCCCCGTAAGTGGAAAGAAATCATCCTTGTTCAGCTTTAGTTCAACGATGAAATGCTCAATCACAGGGTCAAATGCCAGAAAGATATCGATGCGACCAGAATGAAGCATCTTTACTCCCTGCTCAACCGTCTGCACTTCCACTTTTTTAACTTTACTGTGATTATAGGGACTATTTGGGCTGTCGTTGAAGGAGTATCCAAGTATTTGTCCAAAAGTCAGATGATCAAACTTGGACGATTTACCATCATCGAAAGCCGTATTTAAAAGATGCTTAATCCTAGGGTTGTTACGGGATACCCACAACGAGATATTGCCTTTGAAAACCGTCTCAGTAAAAACTAAAAACTTTTTGCGGTCCTCTGTTTCCAACATGGGACCAATGACATCCAATTGTCCCTTTTGTGCATCGGACAGAACTCTTTTCCACGGGAGAATTTGGAATTGAACATCCTCCTGAGGAACGTTCATTATCATTGGTAGATACTCGATCATACGGCCTTTAAATTTGCCATTCTCAGAATAAATAAAAGGGGGATAGGGATCTGAGCCCACCAGGACTTTTGTAAATCCTGTCTGAAAATAAAATGTCACAAACAATAACAAGAGACACTTCATCACTCACCTGTTCCGACATTAAACGTTTCTACTTTTTAATAGCTATGAAAAGCCCTTCATAAGTTGGCGCGATGGCCGCCTCATACAAATCCGGATTCGCAAGACGTTCGTTAAATTCACGCATGATACGAATCTGTTTCTCAGAAAACTTCTGAGTTGTCGCTTCACCCCAGACAGCACCACTAAGGAAAATATTATCTGCGAGTACCAAACCACCCTTACGCAGATTCTTTTCGGCCCACATAAGATAGTCCAGATAGGCCGCTTTGTTGCCATCGATAAAGACCCCATCAAACGGGCCGTGAGCTTCGATTTTTACAAGCTCCTCGCGTGCATCACCAACCACCAGATGAATCTTCTTTGAAGTCTGATCAAGCTTCGCAAAAACATCTGAAGATCTGCGCGCGTGCTCCGGATCTTTTTCCAAAGTCCACAATTCACCGCCTGCTGGCAAGGCTTCAAAAAAATACTGCGCTGACAATCCTGTCAGAGTGCCAATCTCGACAAACTTACGGCAATTATGCATTTTTACCAAAACCTGTGCCAACTGCGCTTCGGCAGGGGAAATACTGATGCGGGCAAGCCCCAGCTCTTCGGCGTTCTGGCGGGATAGCTTTTTACCGTCGTTCTCTTTATCGAAAAGAGAGCCAAGATATTCTTCTCTGTTTGAAAGTACTGATTCACGCATCCATCCACTGTCTCATGGTTTGGTCCAGAAGTTAACAGGAAGTTAATTTGATCACCCCTTGGGCGGCGAATACCCTTGTAAAAGACAGCATTCACTTGATCATGGAGGATCATATGATAACTGGCATTTCTCAACAGCGCACTCAACTGGCCATTCATTTTCTAATGACTCTTGCACTGGCCGGCGCCACCGCTTCGTGCGCCTCCAAATCAAACCGGGAAGAGGAATACGTTTTACGCCCCGTAAAAGCCAGCCCCTCCACTCCACCGGAATCAAGCCTGCATGAGTATGCTGGCAACGACCTTCGCAACAGTGTTCGTTATACTGCTCTTTCGAAAAATGTCAGATTTGAATATGCCAGTGCTGAATTGACTCCGTCTTCCAAGAATGCCCTGAACACGATTGCCACCGAAATCAATGGCTCATTGAATTCATTTCAGAAAATTCGCATTAGCGGAGTGACGGACTCAAGCGGTGATGACTCAAGAAACATGCGCCTTTCCCAGCTACGAGCTGATAATGTGCGGGCCTACTTGATATCCAAAGGAGTTCCACCTGAAAAACTTGAAGCAATCGGAGTCGGCCCCGTGAACACGGTTATTCCGGGGACCAATATTCAAGCAGCCGCCGATCGTCGAGTCGACTTTGAGATTGTACGATAAGGTGAATTCGGGATACTTTTATTCCCATGAAACCTTTGCTTGTATTTGATCTGGACGGAACTTTAATTGATTCAGCACCCGACATTATCGTGGCCGTCAATCGCACCCTGAAAAATCACGGTAAGACACAACTGAGCGATCAGGTGATTATCGCACATATTGGCGAAGGCATTAAAAAACTCATGGCTGACCTTTTTGCCGGAGATAATCTGAAACCCTCTGATGTGATCAATCTGGAAATGGAATTTCTGAGAATCTATGAAGAGGAAATGCTGAACAAAACCAGCATCTATCCTGGTGTTGAAAATTTTCTCCATAGTTACGACGGCCCCGTGGCAATCATCACCAATAAAAACGAGCAGCCCGCCAGACGCATCATTGAACACCTTGGAATGAATCAATTTCCCTGGGTGAATATCTTTGGTGCCGACACGCTAAGTGAAAGAAAACCCAGTCCTCTGCCCCTACAAACGATGATGAAACTCGCCGGTCACGAACCTCACAACACTCTGATGATCGGTGATGGCATCCCCGATATGGTCTCTGCACAAAGAGCCGGGGTCGCAGCATTGGCAATTGAATTCGGTTACTCCGCTCCGGAAATTTTAAAGATGCATGAACCCCGTGCGTTTTTAAAGAACTATGCGGATCTACCTCGCCTGATAAGTGAAGTATTCTCAGCCAACTAAAGTTCGATAAAAACCCGATCAAATTCCGCTCCATCCGACTGGCCCAAATCGACGTCATTGTCTTTCAATTCTCACTATGAGGCATTTCAAATAATGTGTTCACGGAACACCTTGGATTCAATTTATTGGGTCTAGGTAACTTAAGTACGTTTCCCATAATCCGATAATTTTAATATGAAGACCCAAGGAAAAGTTTGGCTGTTCTACGACGCCGAAAATAAAACTCAATCAAAGCCAATGTCCGTTGTGCAAGCACAGGTCTTCCTGCTGTCTTTGAAAAAATCAGACCATTCCAAATACTTTATTTGGACCCCCGGATGGCCGGATTGGTCTTCCATTAAGGAATTCCTGACCTCGAACCAAAATTACTTTGTCATGACCAAACCGCCGCAGCCCAAGGAAACACCTTCCCAGGAAGATGACGAGAACACTGCGGTCATCGAAGTTAATGATGCTGATAAAACCAAATCCGGCACGATGATTACTATGTCTGGACTATTCACCAAAGTCAGCGCCGGAGAGCCAGCCAAGAAGAAAGCCACCGTCGATTACGGTTACTACCACCATGACTTCAACGGCGATGATCTGGATCTTTCCAAGATCAACAAGGTGGCTCCACCTGACAAAGTGAAAGTTTACGAGGAAGCCGAATCCAGCAATGAAGATTCTGACCGTCGTAAAGATACACGTCACAACTTCAAAATCGAAATCATACTGGTTTCAAAAACAAAGTCCTTCCGTACTTTCTCGAAGGACATTTCCATCAGTGGTACTCAGCTGGAAAAAGAAATCCCGCGCGATTTTCTGAATGTACCCTTTGATTTGATCATCGTTAATCCCTACGAAAAGAACACGACTCGAGGTCGTTTGCTTTTCAGAGCAAAAATCGTGGGTGATATGACCGATCCAAGACGTTTGATGTTCATCGAACAAGACGAGGATATGACTCGCAAGCTTGATTCCTTACTTAAGTCCTACATCAAAGGCCAAAGCACAGAAAACAGATAGCCTCTCCCGGACTTTCCGAAATATTTAAGAATCTTAATTAAAGATTTCTTAACAACTCACCGATCTCAATGTGAAGCACGTTGAGGTGAGTTCATGATGAATCTGCGTTCAATAGTTTTTATTGCAGTCCTATCCCTTGGTCTTGGTGCCTGCGAGCAACAAGTCGATTCTGCGAGTACAGGTCGCAGACTTTATATCACTTCAGGTTCCTGTTATGTCGGCAGTGGCTTGACCAGTGAAACCCCATCCCGCACGGTCAGCGCCATTGATTTGGATACCGGCGTGGTCGATGAAGTTCTTATGGACTACAACACAGTCAACGCGACCGATCGCCCTCAAAGCGTTCTTAAATCTGATGATGGCAACCTTTTGGTTTTGGTTGAAAACGGCACGAGCTACGCCCGTCGCATCGACCTGGTCAAGATGAAGGGCGATAATCAGTTCTCCACTTATTTGGCTGACTCAACGATTCTTTCCACCACCAACGTGCATGTCGTTCGCAACATGGTTCGCACCGCTGATGGTGGTTTGTTGATCTCTAAAAGTGTAGCTTCTGAAAAAGTCAGTTCCAGCAAAGGCCGCGTTACGGTTGGAGCCAATCCATTTATCAATGCACCTGCTGGTGGCTCCTGCGGAACTGCCAACAATACTTTGATTTCTGCCGTGATTGCTTTGCCTAGCTCAAAATACATTTTTGCGCATGCATCCGCCAATCCAAACAACCGCGTTGTATTCATGAACAATGTGAATGGATACACTACAAATGCGGATTGTACGTCTGCCGTCAGTGCTCCGGCGACGACGACATTCCCGACCGCAATGGCTTATATTCCTTCAACGTCGACTCCCAACACCGGTTACTTGCTGGTTTCATACTCCAGCAGTACAGCCGCTCAGGACTATATATATGCTTATGACGTGAATGAAACTTCCGGCACGATTTCGGGTGCCACCAAAGCTTACGAAAACACTTCTGTTGTAAGAGGAATGTCCGCTATGACATACGACTCTCAAGCGGGTGCGGTATACGTCGCAAATGGTTCAACAGCACTTGCCAACAGTATCGAAAAATTCACATTCGATCCCACTACAAAGACTCTGACTCGCTCTGGAAGCGTGCCTTTCTCTGGAACCAGTCTTTACACAAAATGTATTTCAGGGATGACGGTGGCCAACTAAGGCTGCCGTTCAAAGACCTCGATCAAATTCATATACTTTTTTAAAGCTTGCACGTAGGCGTTCTGTTCCGGACGTGCAGTTTTATCGATTATCGCCCGACTGCGACCAAAATAAATATATGGAAGATAATCCGCGTATCTGTCAGGAGTAATATGCTCCAGGTGATAGATCCTAATACGATTCTTCAATTGACCCAACGCTTCGATCAAATAACCCATCGTCGCGATGGCCGCGTTCTCGGGAATATCCAAATTATCTGGCGTGATACCAAATTTCTCTGATACTTGAGCCGGCAGAAATTTAATCTGCGTCAACCCGCGACTGTTCGGAGACACACTGGAACCGGTTGCAACTGCTTTAGTGACTTTGGCCGCTTTAACCAACCATGGCAGAGTTTCTTTAATTTTGTATCTGGAACTTTCACCGAACAGGGATTCTCTTCCCAATATCCCGACAGATATCTGAGCCAGTAAAGTATACTCAGCTCCACTGATTTTATATATCTTCTGAAGCTCGGGCTTATTGACTGCCAATGCCTGAATAAAGCGCCGTACTTTGATCGTATCCACGATCTCAGCAGTGGGAATCAGCATGATCTGACACTCATCACACTTTGATTCCTGCCATTTCCAGGGTTGAAATCCCTGATCTTGAAGAAGTGAGATTTCCAATTGTGAAGCATTTTCAGTCTGGGAATAAGCATGCCCGCTGTCTAACAAAGCGACAGCGACAATTAGTGTTATCCTAACTGAAAACCAAATATGCCTAATTTTCATCTCGTACTCCCACCGTCATCCAATGCAATATGTCCGCCTAAGTTTTATTAAAACAAAACTTGTTGATCCACCAATTTCACTGGGGGATGCTAAGGACTTCCGGAGGTCCTATGGGATTGATTGATCTATCCATTCGCCGGCCCGTTTTTGCCTGGGTCATCATGTTTGCTCTCATCGTTTTCGGTGCCATCTGTATGAACCGCATGGGCATCAGTCAGCTGCCAGACGTCGACTTCCCCGTAGTCAGTGTTTCTGTGACGTATGAAGGTGCTGCTCCAGAAATCGTCGAAGCCGAGCTTGTCGACCCTATCGAAGAACGTCTCCTTGCCATTGAAGGCATCAAAGAGATGCGCTCGTCCGCCCGCCAAGGCACGGGTGTTGTCACCTTGGAATTCGACATCAATCGCAATGTGGATGTGGTTCTGCAAGAGGTGCAAACTGCACTCTCCCAACTAAGACTTCCTCAAGGTGTCGACCCTGCTGTCGTCAGAAAGCAAAATCCCGAGGAAGATCCGATCATGATCGTCTCCGTTTATGGTGACGCGACCCTCAAGGATATGCTGAATTGGACCAACAACTACCTTTTGGATCAATTGCGTTTTCTTCCGGGCATTGGCGAGGTCAGTATCGGTGGATTCAGCGTTAGAAATCTGCGTATCTGGTTGGACATCCGAAAGCTTGAACAAAACTATCTGACCGTGAATGACGTGGTCGCGGCCTTAGCCAGTCAGCATATCGAAAGTGCCGCTGGTCAATTCACCGAGAAAGACCGCGAACTGCGCGTTCGTTGGCTGGGCGAAGCCACTAACGTCAAAGAAGTCGGCGACATTCAGATTCTAAATCGTGGCGGTCAGCGTATTCAGGAAAAAGCAATCTACATCCGCGACGTGGCCCGAGTCGAGGATGGCTTGTCAGATATTCGTCGTATTGCACGTTTTGATGGACGTCAGGCCGTCGCAATGCAAATTCGCAAACAACGCGGCACCAATGAAGTTGAAGTTGCGAACGCGGTCTTGGCTAAACTTGCAGAAATCAAAGACAGCTTTCCGAAGGGCTACGATTATCGCATTAACGTCGATTATACCCGCTCCACCGAAGCCACGGTTCACCTGACTCTGGAAAAGTTGTGGGTCGCAGCCCTGATCACCATTGTGATTTGTTTCTTGTTCCTGGGCAGCATTCCAGCTGCGATTAATATTCTGTTCTCGATTCCGACCTCGATTGTCGGGACTTTTACGATTCTTTATTTCTCTGGCTTCACTTTAAATCTGTTCACCCTGCTTGCTTTGACACTCTCGATTTCCATCGTCGTCGATGATGCCATCATGCTTTTGGAAAATATCATACGGCACTACCGCATGGGTAAAAGCTCAGCCAAAGCGGCCTCTGACGGTTCCAAAGAAGTTCTTCCCGCGGCCATCGCAGCAACACTTGCCGTGGTTGCCGTATTCCTGCCAGTTGTTTTCATGGACGGCATTATTGGAAAATTCTTTTTCCAATTCGGGGTCACGATGTGTGCCGCCGTACTTCTTTCACTTTTAGAAGCAGTCACGATCACCCCGATGCGTGCAGCGGCTTTCCTTAGCAGCGAGCCGAAAGTTACCAAGTTCGAGCACAAGCTGGATGTGATCTTTGAAAACTTCGCCCACTTTTATCAGAAGATTCTGCAGCAGACCTTAAAGTGGAAGTACCCGATTGTACTGATTTCGTTGGTACTCTTTGCGATCTCGTTAGTTTTGATCTCCCACGTTCGCCAGGAGTTTGTTCCAGCGCAAGACCAAAACTTTATTATCATCAACGGCCAGGCAGCGCCAGGAACCTCCCTTGAGGCAACAGATAAAATCGCCAAACAGGTTGAAGAGATCCTTCACAAGAATCCGGCCGTTCAAGGGTTTGTCACCTCTATTGGTGGCGGCGGTGGCTCTGCGAACGTAAATCAATTTTTTATGCCTGTAACTCTGAAACCCCGTAAAGAGCGCTCCGTCGGTCACGTGCAAGTGATGAATGAACTTCGTGGGCAGTTTAAGGCAATCAAGGGAGTGCGTATTTCCATGCGTGATGTCTCTGCCAGAAATCTGTCGTCAGGACGCCAGAATCCATTGGCAATCAATCTGCGTGGCTCTGATCTGGAAGTACTGCAAAAAAAATCCGAGGAGCTTATGGAGCGCCTGTCAGCTGAAAAGCTGGCGGTGGATTTGGACAGTGACTTCCGCTCGGGAATTCCAGAACTGATCCTGACCCCGGATCGTAAAGCCATGGCGGATCGTGGAGTTTCAATCGAAACCGTTGGTCAACTTTTACAAGCTGGTATCGGCGGACTTCGTCAGGGTCGCTACACTGCCGACGGCCGCCGTTATGACGTGCGCTTCAAAATTCAGGAAGACCAGATCCAAAAGCCTGAAGACTTTAGAAAGCTCTATGTGCGCAACAACTTCGGAAATCTGATTCCAATGTCACAACTGGTGAACATCAAAGAATCAGGCGCTATCCAAAGCATCAGCCGTGTGAACCGCCAAAGAGCCATCTCGGTTTTTGGTAACTTGTATCCGGGACAATCCCAGGCGGCCGTTCTGCAGCGTACTGCTGCCATTGCCAAAGAGATTCTGCCTCAGGGTTACTCTTACGCCCTGGAAGGTGCTTCAGCAGGCTTCGCGCAGTCATTCCAAAGTCTCTACTCTGCTCTAGCGATCGGTATTTTGGTGGCGTACCTGATCCTGGCGGTTCAGTTTAACTCATTCATCCATCCGATCTCGGTATTGGTGGCTTTGCCATTCAGTGTGAGCGGTGCTTTGATTGCTTTATGGATGTTTGATGTATCCTTGAATCTATTCAGCTTTATCGGCTTGATTGTTCTTATGGGTATCGCGAAAAAGAATTCGATTCTGCTGGTGGAGTTCACGAATCAAGTTCGCCATAAGAACAAAGAAGACAGAAAGAACGTGGTAAAAGCCTTGGTTGAAGCCTGCCCGGTTCGCTTAAGACCGATTCTGATGACCTCGGTTGCAACAGTCGCTGCGGCTACGCCCTTGGTATTTGGATCTGGAATTGGCGCCGAAACCCGCCTGCCGATGGGTTTGACGATTATCGGGGGAACCATTGTTTCAACACTTTTAACCTTGTTCGTGGTTCCGGCGCTGTACTTGATGCTGTCGCCACTTGAAAGAACCAAAGAAGTCGAACTTTAAAAAGCAAAAAGCCCGGGGTGACCCGGGCTTTTTTTATTCTGCAGTTTACAGAATTACTTCGGCATTTTGATTTCATCAGTTTCGCGCTCGTTCAAACCTTTGCTATCAAAATAGATACTGTTCTTACGAGTCACACGATACTGAATCTGTGATTTATGTTTGCGTGGTACATCAGTCACAATTGTTGTACGGGCGGCATTAATCACCGCACTTGTCATCTTGGCTTTTTTCCATTCAGACCAACCACAAGTGCCTGTCCAACCGTATTCACAAACTTCTACAGTGTAATCAAGAACCAGCTGAGCGTTTGGATCTTCTTTACCTGGAATCATCGTCGGATCGATATCCAAAATGAATGTCGGTTTTCCAGCTACCAGGACATAAGATTCCTGACGAATCATATTATTTGAAAGAGGACGCAGGATACGGCTTACAGCTTTGATATCGACTTTTACGTTTTGACCTTCAACTGTCTCACTGGCGATTGCGTAGTTGTTATAACCATTGGAATCAAGAGCAGCAACTTTACCGTTTTGATCAATTTTAACGGTGATACTGTCTTTCTCGTCCGGCAACAATACTGAACCAGAAACATTCACTGTCACTTTGAAGGTCTTTGTTTCAACGATACGACGTCTTGGAACTTCACGTGAGTTTTGGAAAGGAACCTGAACCAGTTTGGTGATATAAAGATCACAAGCTCTTTTTACTTCTTGGCAGGAATTTGAACCGTAACCAAGTTTTGTGATGTTCTCATAACGGCTATTTTCGACAACTAATGTCGCAACACTTTTCTTGATTACGTCTCTGCTTGCGGCAGTGTTAATCTCGCGTGCGAATTCATCCCACGATCTTGGCTTGCTTTTAAAGTAACCTTTTGCAACCAGGTTTTTAGCAGAAACAATACCGATACCTGAAATCGCTTGGTCAAGAGCCGCGGCTTTTTGTTCTCCGGTTGCAGAGTAGAAAGCATCCCAAAGAGCACTCTTACCAGCACCTGCAGAACATTTGAAATCAGAACAAGTCCCTGGAACCACAAAATCCTGATACTCAGCACGTGTGTCAGTGAAATACTCAGTTTCCATCCAAACCATTTCCTGAGTCACTTTAACTTCATCAGTAACTGTACCTTCAGAAACTGCACCGGTAACATTGAAAGCCAACGTACCACGCGTCCATTCGATTTGTGGGGCACTTGCTGGCGCGCGCTCGCCTTCTTTTAGATATACGCCTGAAGTTTGTGAAGGAACCACTTCAAAAGAATTTGTATCTTTATGGGCGCAACCCGCGACCAATGCCAATGCCAAAACACTGCCAAAATAACGATTCATATTTTCTCCTTGATATAACAAGGTTATGTTCTTCGGCATGCAAACGGTAGATCGCGAAGGTCAATTCTGGACTAGAAACATTATGTGCACAGAATAAAAAAGCCGACTCATCGCCGGCTTTTTTTACTCAATTTTCATTCTTATTTTATGGATTCAATTTTAAAAGCGTCTCAACCGTCTTCTTCAATTTATCCACATCAAACGGTTTCTTAATGTAATCATCAGCGCCCAGCTCGAAAGCCTTTTTCATGTCTTCCTCTGATGCCTTACCGGATACAAAAACCAATGGGATCTTTTTCAGATCTTTGTGTTCTTTTAACAACTGGGCTAGTTCAAAACCATTCACCCAAGGAAGACCTACGTCCAGCAAAATCAAATCTACCGGATGATCATCCAAAACGGTTGAAAGTTCCGTGGCATCAGCAGCCAGCTTCGTCACGTAACCTTCGCTCTCAAGGATTCTCTTCATCGCAGAACGCATCGTCTCGTCATCTTCGATGACCAGAATGATTTTTGGATCCAATTTCTTTTTTGCTTCACGAAATTGATCCAAATCAACCACATCCTGGCTTGCAATACGAGCCTTTGTGATCTTCTCAATCTTATTAACCAAATCCTTGGTATTAATGCGTTTATCCTTCATAGATTCCTCGAAAAATTAATGATGCGCTTGAGCTTCCAACCAACGTTCAGCATCGATAGCCGCCATACAGCCCGTACCTGCAGCAGTGATCGCCTGGCGATACACATGATCTTGCACGTCTCCGGCTGCAAAGACACCAGGAATATTTGTATAGGTCGTGTTTGGTTGCGTAACCAAGTAGCCTGTTTCATTCATATCCAGGATACCTTTGAACAAATCCGTCGTCGGTTTGTGACCGATGGCAATGAAAAGTCCAGTTACGTTCATTTCCTGAACTTCACCTGTTTTAAGGTTTTTTACTTTGGCACCAGTCATAGATTTGCCGTCACCCAAAACTTCCGTAACTTCAGAATCCCAGATCACCTGGATCTTCGGATGCTTCATGGTTCTTTCAGCCATGATTTTGGAAGCACGGAAATGATCACGTCTGTGTACCACGTATACTTTTGTGGCAAAACGAGTCAGGAACTGTGCCTCTTCCATTGCTGTATCACCGCCGCCAACAACGATGATTTCCTGATTGCGGAAAAATGCACCGTCACAAGTTGCACAAGCAGACACTCCACGGTTCATGTAAGTTTTTTCAGATGGCAATCCCAAGTACTTCGCACTGGCACCAGTGGAAATGATGATCGATTTTGCCAAATGAAGTTTTTCACCAATCCAAACCTTGAACGGGCGAGCCGAAAAATCCACTTTGGTCACGTTGCGAGTGATAAAGCGCGTACCGAAACGCTCCGCTTGTTTTCTCATAACAGAAATCAAATCCGGGCCTGTGATACCGTGATCAAAACCAGGATAGTTTTCAACTTCAGTCGTGATCATCAACTGACCACCAGCTTCTTCACCCTCGATCATTAGAGGTTCCAAATTTGCACGGCCAGTGTAAATAGCCGAAGTCAGACCCGCAGGTCCTGAGCCGATGATAATGACATTTTCTACTTTTTGATCTTGAGACATACTAATACCCTCTTGAAAAAGAACGCCTAAAGCGTATCACAATTAGGACCCATTTCATTACTTCTTTGCTTGTTTTGGACCGCGTCAGCTACAATAGGACATGCCTGTGATTTCCTTTAAGAAAAACCGCACTCCCATCACCGTTGAAAATGGAGCGAACCTCATGGAAGCCCTGCTTAAAGGCGGGCTCCCCGTTGCGTCTAGCTGCTCTGGGGACGGCGTGTGCGCAAAATGCCGCATCCAGATAGTCTCTGGAGCCGAAAATCTAAGCAGTGAAAATGAAACGGAAAAATTTTTGCGGGAAACAAAGAAGGTCGCCCCTGACAACCGCATCAGTTGTCAGGTTGAAGTCCTGGGCGACGTAACTGTGGACGCAACCTACTGGTGAGGTTTTTGTAAACGCACGAAGTTGATTTTGATACCTTCGCGCAAAAAGATCTTCTCGAAAGCTGTTTCAAAGTTTTCAGCCTTGATCGGTGAGTTGTGCAAATCACGAGTCTCAAAAATAATATTGTATTTTGAAAGACGAATCTCATCCATCGCCCAGTCAAAATAAACCAGGGAATCAGTTTTAAATTCGATAATGGAACCTGGCTTTTGCAGATCAAACAACAAATCCAGATTCAGTTTCTGTACAAACCGGTTCTTAGGCTTCTTCGGGGAAGTCCAAGGATCCGGGAAGTGAATGAACACGTTATCAATTTCACCCGGCTCAAAAATATCCGTCAGATTGAAGGCATGAAAACGCGCAACCGCCGCATTTTTGCAACCGGCTTTGTCTGCTCTGCGAATCGTTTGGATCAAAGGTTTATACTTAAGCTCCAGACCGACAACTGTGCGGTTCGGATTTTTATGCGCATAGTGGGCAAAGTGAGTGCCGTTACCGGTACCAACTTCAAGATCCATGGGCACAGCCGCAGCTGTCTTAAAAACATTGGAACGCCATTTACCTTTATTCGCCAAAACACGAATCTCATCAAACGCAATATGCGAGTACTCCCCATTCAAAGCCAACGTATAGTCCGTTTGGTGAGGAAGGTCTGCGGTAACATTAATTCTGCGTTTCGTGGAAATTGGAGCGTCTGTCATGCCCCACTAGTTAGACTCTGGAACCTCAGCGGTCAAGCTTTTCACCGTGAAGGGGGTGCGGCTCTGATATGGCTGCAAACGAATCGGGCAATCAGGCATATCACACTCTGGGCAGTAGGATTTTTTACAAGGGTCCAAATGGAAAGCGAGCTCTCCATCAAAAACGTAATCCTTAACCACGGACTTTTCGAACTCCAATGTCTCCCCGTGAGCCTTACTGATGTCCCAGTATTCAGGCACTACCAAATGGGCATCCACGTGATGAAACCGGCCATTTCGCATAATACGCAATTGATGAATGTTGATGATTCCAGGCTGGCGATTTTTCTCCAAAGCCCCACACAAATCCTGCAAGGAGGATTCGCTGATTTCATCCATCAAACCACCCATGGATTCACGGACAATATTGTATCCCGACCAAGCCAGGTGCAAACCAATCAAAATGGCGATCACCGGGTCAATCCACTGAATATCCGTCAGTAAAACCAACCCCAAGCCGACGATCACGCCTGCCGTCGTGATCACGTCAGACAGCACGTGCACACCACTGGCTTTTAGGGCGTCGGACTGATGGGTTTTACCCACATGTTTCAAATACAATCCCAGCAACAAATTCAGCAATGCCGCCACAGAAACAATGGCCATACCGATTTCCAACTTTTGCGGTGGAGCCGGGAATATCAAGGACTTTACAGATTCGTAGATAATCAGAATCGAAGCAGAGAGCACCAATCCACCCTCAAAAGTGGCAGAAAAATACTCGGCCTTTCCATGCCCATAGGGATGTTCCCGGTCCGCTGGTTGCGCGGAGATACGGATCACATACAAAGCCACCAGGGAGGCAACCACATTCACGATGCTTTCCAAAGCATCCGACAGAACTGCCGCAGATCCCGTCATACGGTAAGCCGCAACCTTCAAGGAGAAAATCGCAATGCTTGCCAATGCGGAAACCCACGCTGCGCGATTGCGAATCTTATCTGAAACTGTAATGGATTGAGTCACCATAAGAGGGTTTTCGTAAATCCCCTCACTTGAGTCAACGATTTAATATTTTGGCAAAATTAGCTGGCTGTTTTTTTACGATTCTGCGCTGGAGGCAGAATTTCGACAACTTTGTTTTCTTCGGGATGATAGTGGCAAACTTGATTGCGTCCGCGGCGTTTTGCATCGTAAAGAGCATGATCGGCGCGGCGAACCAGCTCCTTGGCGCTGATGCTCTCCCCTGGAACTGTAATTGCAAATCCCAAAGAGGCCGTCAGTTTGATGGAGTCTTCACCCGTTTTAAAGGTGGTTTTCTCGATATTTTCACGCAGGCGTTCGCAGAAATGCATCGCACCTTCGTGGTTTGTCTCGGTCAATACCACAAGGAATTCGTCACCACCGTAGCGCGCCGGAATATCAATGTTCCGAGTGCAGGCACGGATGATTTTTCCCACTTCCGAAAGTACGAAACTTCCGAACAAATGGTCATGACCGTCATTCACGGTTTTGAAATAGTCCATGTCCATCATCACCACGCAGACGTCACGACCAAAGCGTTTCGCACGCTCCATCTCGAAATCAAGGCGCTGGTATAAGGAACGCATGTTGTACAGACTGGTCAGATCGTCCGTATCCACCATTTCTTTTAGTTTTTCATTCGCAAAAAGCAATTGTTCATGAAGATCACGGATACGAAGTTGCGAGCGAATTCGCGCCAGCAATTCAAGAGGTACAAATGGCTTTACGATATAGTCATCAGCACCTGAATCCAGGGCTTCAATGATCGCTTCTGTATGAGAGTTTTCAGAGACGAAAACGCAGGAAACATGCGACAAACGTTCGCGGATCGTGCGTAGAACGCGAAGGCCCGCCATTGACTGCGCCATCCAATCCAAAATGACCACATGAGGAATCCACGACTCAATCAGCTTGTGAGCTTCACTTTCAGTCGTGACACCACGGGCATCGTAGCCCTCCCAACGGAGAGGCTCCAGCAAGATTTCCAAGCTGTCTGGATCGTCGTCGATTACTAGAATACGGCGACTTTTAGGATTTTTGTTACCAGTTTCAAAACCACTCATCTACACACCAGTATAACTTTGACGTTCTCTTCGGTTTAGTTCTGGCTCTAGTTGAGTCCAAAATTCAGTCTTATGTACTGGGTTAAATTTGCCCCGTTCCGCTGGGCTTTCGTTGGGTCACCTGGGGTGGGAGAGGTGGTGCGATTTTCTTCGGACAGTCCTCGCTCGACTTAGTTCAGGGTTTCCATTCTGACTTTTGGCTCGCTGCGGAACTTGAAACTCGCACCACCTCCCCCACCCCGGGCTCCAACGAGACTTTGGGAGGAGCAATCTTACTGATTATTAGACTCAATAGGATTCAATTAGGGTAAAAGATTAAAGAGAAATGCATTGAGACGCCTGAGGTTTTCTCGGAGGTTGGGCGGTGGGTCCTGGGGGTATCGGTCATGGCTTGGTTTCTCGTTGAAATGTTTAGGGTTTTTCGATAGTTATGTTGGATCTGATTGGGTCCTTTTTTGGGGTGATTTTTATGAGTTTGAATTTTACTGAGATCGAGAAGAAGTGGCAGAAAAAGTGGGCGGATGCGGAGGCGTTTAAAGCCGAGAGCACATCTTCCAAACCGAAGTACTATGCATTGGATATGTTCCCTTATCCATCTGGCTCTGGTTTGCATATCGGGCACATGGCTTCTTACACTCCGGGTGACATCGTTTCCCGTTACAAGCGTGCCAAAGGCTTCAACGTTCTTCATCCGATGGGTTACGATGCGTTTGGTTTGCCGGCAGAGCAATACGCAATTCAAACTGGTATTCACCCTGCTATTACTACTGAAAAAGCGATCGAAAGCTTCCGCAAGACTCTTCAGTCTTTTGGTTTCAGCTTTGACTGGAGCCGTGAAATTTCCACGGCAGAACCAAAATACTACAAGTGGACACAATTCATTTTCTTGAAACTCTATGAGCGTGGCCTGGCTTATCAAAAAGAAGTTCCTGTGAACTGGTGCCCAGAACTTAAAACAGTTTTGGCAAATGACGAGGTCATCGACGGTAAATCCGAGCGTGGCGGTCACCCGGTGATCCGCGTTCCAATGAAGCAGTGGATGCTTAAGATCACAGACTACGCTGAACGTCTTTTGAATGACTTGGATAAAGTTGACTGGCCTGAACGCACTAAAGAAGCGCAACGCAATTGGATTGGAAAATCCGAAGGTGCACGCGTAACTTTTAAAGTAAAAGACGAAACGGATATTTCATTTGAAGTGTTCACGACCCGCCCCGACACATTGTTTGGTGTGACTTTTATGGTCATGGCGCCGGAACATCCGCTGGTTAAAAGAATCACGACTCAACCTCAAGCCTCGTCAGTTGAGGACTATGTCCTGGCAACTTCTCGCAAGTCTGAAGTTGAGCGTAAAGCGACGACTGAAAAAACGGGCGTATTCACTGGGGCCCACGCCATCAACCCAATCAATGGCGAAAAAATTGAGATCTGGATCGCCGACTACGTCCTTACGGATTACGGAACAGGTGCCATCATGGCAGTTCCTGGTCACGATGGCCGTGATCACGAATTCGCAACCCAATTCCATCTTCCTATTGTTCGCGTACTTGAAGGTGGCGATACATTGCCATTCGAAGGCGAAGGCAAACTTGTAAACTCTGGCTTTCTAAATGGCCTTTCCAAGTCTGAGGCGATCAGCAAAATGATCGCACACCTTGAAAACGGCAAAATGGGGACACGCGAAGTTCAATACAAACTGCGCGACTGGCTATTCTCCCGTCAGCGTTACTGGGGCGAACCGTTCCCGATCGTAAATCTTGAAGGCGGGAAACAAATGGGAGTTCCATACAACGAACTTCCCGTGGTGCTTCCTGAGGTCGCAGACTATGAACCATCCGAAACTGGTGAGGCCCCGCTTGCCAAAATTCAGGAATGGGTCACCTATAAGGGCAAAAACGGAGAAACAGGTCGACGCGAAACCGACACGATGCCAGGAGCCGCAGGTTCTTCTTGGTACTTCCTGCGCTACATTGATCCCAACAATGACGTGGCACCATTCGATGCGAAAGCTGAAAAATACTGGATGCCCGTGGATCTTTACGTAGGGGGACCTGAGCATACTGTGGGTCACTTGTTGTATTCACGTTTTTGGATGAAGGTTCTGTTCGACTGTGGCTTGGTCACGCACGATGAACCGTTCAAAAAACTGGCTCACCAAGGTATGATCCTGGGACCAGACAATCAAAAAATGTCAAAATCCCGTGGAAACGTGATTTCACCGGAAGACGTGGCGAAGACCCACGGAGCTGACTCGCTTAGAACGTTTATCAGTTTCATGGGACCTTTGAATGCCGACAAACCTTGGTCCCCAACAGGGATCGACGGAGTTAAGCGCTTCTTGGATCGCGTAAGCCGCCTGGCTGTTTCTGACGACGGTAATTATGTTGCGACTAAAGAGGCCTTACCGCCGGCAATTGAGAAATTACTTCATAAAACAATCAAAAAGGTCACTGACGACATTGAATCCATGAGCTTTAACACAGCGATTGCGGCGATGATGATCCTGGTAAACGACCTTTACAAGGCAGACTGCCGTTCTGAATTGGCTCTAAAACCACTAGCTCAGATCCTGGCGCCTTTTGCTCCGCATTTGGCTGAAGAATTGTGGGAAAAAATGGGCGGCCAAGGACTTTGCTCTTTGGCTCCGTGGCCAAGTTATGATAGTAACCTTTGCGCTGATGACACTGTGACAATCGGCGTGCAGGTAAATGGCAAAATGCGCGGCACGATCGAAATCGGAGTTGCTGCTTCTGAAGAGGAAGCACTGACTGCGGCGAGAGCCGTGCCTGGTGTTAATTCTGCACTTTCTGGCAAAGATCCTGATAAAGTGATCTACAAAGCTGGGAAGATTTTGAATCTTATTATCAAAGCATAGGGCCTAAATGGTTGGCCCTGGCTAAACAAGGTGAGGGCCAACGGAAATGTCAAATTGGAGTCCTGAAAAAAGCGCGGCGCTTTACGGTATCAACAACTGGGGCAACGGTTATTTCAGAATTAACTCAACGGGAACTGTTTCAGTTACTCCGATGGGTGCAAGCGGTCCTTCTGTGGACCTTCACGAATTGACTCAAGATCTTTTGGACCGCGGTATCCGCGTTCCTATCATGATCAGATTTCCAGACATCATCAAATCTCGCGTTGAGCTTTTGAACGGCTGCTTTAAAAAAGCATTTGCTGATCATGGTTACAAAGGTAACTATAACGGCGTCTACCCGATCAAAGTGAATCAACAGCGTCACTTGGTTCAGGAATTAGTAAAATACGGCAAAGACTTCAGCATGGGTCTTGAGTGCGGTTCCAAACCAGAGCTTCTGGTGGTTCTTGCATTGATGAACACTGAGAATGCACTCATCATCTGCAACGGCTTCAAAGATGCTGAGTACATCGAGACAGCTATTCTTTCTCAAAAACTAGGTCGCAACACCATCATCGTTGTCGACCGTAAAGAAGAACTAAAAATGATCGTGGACGTGGCGAAGAAATTCAACACTCGTCCAAAAATCGGTTTCCGCGCGAAATTGAACACTCAAGGTGCCGGCAAATGGGTTGACTCGTCTGGCGCGCGCTCTAAGTTCGGTTTGACTGCAACTGAGATCGTGGACGGCGTTGAATACTTGAAAGCTGAAGGCATGCTAGAGTGCTTGGAACTGATGCATTACCACATCGGCTCCCAAGTTCCTGCGATCCAATCGATCAAATCTTCCCTTAAAGAAGGCGCGCGTTTCTATACAGAGCTTTATAAAATGGGCGCAACTGGCCTAAAATTCCTGGATGTGGGCGGCGGTCTTGGTATTGACTACGACGGTTCTGGCCACTCTGACAGCTCTGTAAACTACTCTGAGCAAGAATACGCCAACGACATCGTTTCCGTTGTGCAAACTCTTTGCGATGAAAAATCCATCCCACATCCAAATATCGTGACTGAGTCTGGCCGCTTCCTGGTAGCCCATCACTCCGTCTTGGTATTTAACGTTATGGGCGTGAATGATCTTCACCGCCATGAGCCACCTCGTCCTGCGACTAAATCTGATCCATCGATCATGCAAGACATGCAGTACATCTTTGAAAAAGTGAACAAAGACAACATCAACGAGTGCTTCAATGACCTTGAGCAATCCAAAAATGAAACTTTGCAACTTTTCACTTACGGCGTTCTTTCACTGGAACAACGTGCGTGGTGTGAATCCATGTACTTCACTATCGCAACTAAGATGGTGAAACTGGCAAAAACAGTTCCTGACACAGAAGACATCATCGCGGCACTTAAAAAAGAATTGTGCGATACCTACTATTCAAACTTTTCATTGTTCCAATCCCTTCCGGATTCTTGGGCCGTGGGTCAGTTGTTCCCGGTATTGCCAATCCATCGCTTAGGCGAGGAGCCAGTGCGCGAAGCAACTTTGGCGGATTTGACTTGTGACTCTGACGGTGTGATTGAAAAATTCATCGATACTGAATCTGGCGAGCCTGCAGAAACTATCCGTCTGCACAAATTCACTGATGGCGAACAATACTACCTGGGTGTGTTCCTGACTGGCGCATACCAAGAGATCCTGGGAGACCTTCATAACTTGTTCGGCGATACTGATGCGGTTCATATTTCCCTAAACGGCGTGGGCTATACAATTGACCACTACGTTCCGGGTGACACTGTGACTGAGGTATTGTCCTACGTTCAGTACGGCCGCTCTGAAATGGTCGACAGCGTTCGTCAAGCAACGGAAGAATCCATCCAAAAAGGTTCGATCACAAAGCAGGAAGCCAAGCTTTTGATCAAACACTACGAAGAAGGTCTATCCGGTTACACATATCTTGAAGAAGCTGAATAAGCTGAAAAATAGAAAGCCGATTCATCACCTGAATCGGCTTTTTTTATATCTCTGCTCAACTAGACTTATTAAATTCTTTTTGCCTAATCATAAGCAACTCGCGCAGTCCTGCCGTTAATTCCCTCCCTAGAGCCAGTCATCGCACAGGACCATATACCAATTCACCATCCTGTTTGATTTCACCTTTTGACCGTTAAAGTCCCGATTGAAAAGCTTTTAAAAGGCAAACATCTGTGGGGCGCATTCTCTATGAAATTTCTGTTTTCATCCTTGGTTATTCTTTTGAGTTCAATTACCGGAGCAGCTCATGCTGAACCCACACCCGGCCCCGTTGTTGATCCAACATCCATCTGCAATGGTGAAGTTTGCTCTGAGCCGATGATTAATATCGTCGATGGTTTTCGCGATGGCCAAGGTGGCTTTGCTGACGAATCCCTGACTGGCTATTCCGGGAAATGCTTTCATCTAAGCCCTCACTACAACGCCGATAAAGCCCACCACGGTGGTTTCATTTTCGACAAATCCCAGGCACCCGTTGGAATTGCCGGAAGATTTAATTTCTTCTACGAGGAAGACCCCTATTCAGGAATGAGCGCTCAGGAAATGAAAGACGGCTTTGTTCAATCCGGCGGCAATCTAAGCCCGGGAATGGAAACCGCGAACGACGTGCAGCTGGCCCACATCTATGATGAAACTGACATTCGCTACTGGTATCGCAGCGATGCGACCAAAAGAAATCTATTCGTCATTGGCAGTACTTCGGACAAAAGCGGTAACGTTGCTGCTGCTGTCTTTTGCAAAATGAATCGCCACTAATCAATCGTCTAAAACCATCGTCTTATTTCAGCCCGACTTGGATCAATGTCGGGCGTGTTTTCTGAAATATTCCGAACTCCCCATGAGGGACTTCCCCGGAAAGTATGTCATCCTGAACTCATCAAGACGAGGAGTTTAAGATGCAAAGTTCAAACTACCATCCCCAACGACGTCGTGATTCAGAAAATCGATCCATCCAAAGAGAGCGCAGAGTACTGGAATTCTCTCCCGAAGACAGAGCTCGGAGAGAGGAAATCCTGCAGAATCGCGCCGAAGCCAGACACCGATTCGAAAAGAAAGTCCGCAACGAAAGGGAGTACCATCGCCGCGAAAATCGCGAGGACGAAACACAATCGCGGTTCTATGACTACGATGAAAATCGCAGACATGAACGCTATGCCTCTCCGGATTTCAATTCAGGCTATGGGCACGATGCCAACCGCCCACTCCCCCGGGACTTCGTCGCAAGTTCAAATTACGAAGAAGAACTGCGAATGCGTGACATGGCGGAACAGGATTGGACGGATCATGATTTCCATCCGGCCCAAAAAGACTATCATCGCAACGATTCCAGAATTCAGGATGAGTTAGCCCATGTCATTGCCCGACACAGGGGCATTGACGGTCGGGATATCGAAGTTGAAGTGATTGACGGGATTGTCACCCTGTCGGGATTTGTTCCGGAAAGACAAATGCGTTATCTTGCTGAGGACATCTCCGCCAATTGCTTCGGAGTGATTGACGTAAACAATAATTTAAAAGTTCACAGAAATTCGGATGCCGAAGCCCGCTTCGGCGGAAGAAGAACATTTGGACGTCGCCCGTAATTGCGGCTCGAAGACCAAATGAAAAAGGGCAACTTACAAAGTTGCCCTTTTTTCTTTTCGCGGACTTGTCCGCCGAAGCCTTGACGAAGGCGGATTACATTTTTGCGTCGAAAGCGTCTCGAACTGCCTTACCGATATTGTTCAGTAGGGTCAGAGTTACAACCATTGCAACCAATGGTCCCCACACCAACCAACCAGCGATGGTTGCCCATTTCTGAGCTTGAGCCATCATCTCACCCCATGATGGAGTTGGCGGAACAAGTCCCAGACCCAAATAGTCCAACATGGAAAGCGCATACACGTTTGCAGAGATTGCGAACGGAGCGAAAGTGATAATCGGAGTCAGTGCATTCGGCAGGATATGACCTGCGATAATGCGCGAGTGAGTGGCACCAATGGCTTTCGCTGCTTCCACGTATTCACGTTTACGCAATGAAAGGAACTGGGCACGCATGTAAGCTGCAATCCCCGTCCAACCCAAAATCGCACTCAATGCTGCCAGCAATACGATATTTGGAGTGAAGATGGAGATGATTGTGATCAATACAAATAGATATGGTACAGATTCAACAACCTCGACCACACGTTGACCAACCAAGTCCACGCGACCACCCATGTAACCCATCACTGAACCAATTGTGATACCAATTGCATAAGTGAAGAACCACGCACCGATCGCGAAGATCATTGTATAACGGAAACCGTAAAGAAGACGAGTCGTTACGTCACGACCACTCTCATCCGTACCCAACCAGTTTTGTTTGGTTGGAGCTGATGGATAAGTTTCAACTGCTTTATTGCTTTCGTAGGGATCCCATTGGATCACCGGCCATACTGACCAGTCGCCCTCTTTCATTTCCAAAGAACGATAGTCCATCACGTAAATATCGGTGCGACCCAATTCTGACGGATGGTAGTCTTTGAACAACGGGAAATAAGTTTGACCGTTGTAGTGCAGGATATGCGGACGATTGTTCGCCCATAGCTCTGCAGTGAAACTGAAGAAGAACATTGCAAGTAAAACCCAAACGGAGATAACGGCAATGCGATCGCGCTTAAAGCGTTTATAACGTTTAAGCGTTAGCTCATTCTTAATAAGGTGTTTTTCAATTGGATCTATCATTTGAAATCAATCCTTGGGTCGATAAGCACGTAGATAACGTCGCTCAGGATACGACCAACCATCATCAACATCGCAGAAATAAACGTAATACCCATGATAACATTGTAGTCACGAGCCAATACCGATTGGTAACCAAGCAAACCCATACCATCAAGGTTGAACATCTGCTCGATAATCAATGAACCAGCAAGGAACACACCCAAGAAACCACCCAAGCCAGTAGCGATTGGGATCAAAGCGTTTCTAAGAGCATGTTTATAAACCACAACCTTTTCAGCCAAACCTTTCGCACGTGCCGTACGAACAAAGTCAGACTTAATAATATCCAACATGGAGTTTCTCATAAGCGTGGAAAGCTCTGTGAAACCACCAATTGTATAACAGATCAAAGGAAGAATCATGTGGTGAGCGCGATCCAGGAAACGACCCCATGAAGACATGGATTCATAGTCATCGGATTGCAAACCACCCAGCGGGAACCAATTTGTTCTGCCGGCGAAATAGATCAACGCAATACCCAAGATCAATGGCGGAATAGCGTAGGTAAAGTTCAACAACAAAGTCGTTGCTTTATCGAAGCCCTCGCCTGCCTTGATGGCTTTGCGAACCCCAAGAGGGATACAGACCATGTAAGTGATAAATAGAGTGAACAAACCAAAGGTCAAAGAAACCGGCAGTTTGCTCTTAATGACATCAATAACCGGCTCTTGATAGGTGAAGCTTTCACCGAAATCCAGGCGCGAGATATTTTTTAGCCAGATAACATAGCGTACGTGCATTGGCTTATCGAAACCATATTGTTTCTTCAAAGCCTCAATAACTTCCTCGTTCACAGCCGTGTCGCCACGGCCGCCAACGCTGGATGCTCCGCCGCCGCCCCCAGCAGCACCCGCACCAAAGCGGATGGCTTGAAGCTTTTGTTCAATAGGGCTCCCCGGAGCCAAATTGATGAGCACAAAAGTTACAATCGTGATCCCGAAAAAAGTCGGGATCATTAGCATTAATCGACGGATCAGGTATACGAACAAGGTTCTACTCCCGAGATTTAACTATTAAGGTTTAACCCACCAGTAGTCTTTACCAACTTCGTATTTGAATGTCTCTGCAGGCATGCCCATGCGGGATGAATTTGCATAAAATTCATACTTATCGTTGAAAAGGAACGCGTAGGGAGCGTCTTCAGCGATCTTTGCGTATACTTTTTTCAGCATCGCAACACGTTTAGCTTTGTTTGGCTCAACGCGAGCATCTTCGATCAGCTTGTCAACTTCAGGATTTTTGTAAGCGATGAAGTTGGATCCGCCTGGGATCGCGCTGGAAGAATGCCAGATTTGCTTAGGATCTGGATCTACGGAGCCACCGCCCCAACCCATTGTCACAGCGTCGAAGTTTCCGTCATCAACCAATTTCAGGAATGAGTTCCACTCTAGGTACTTCAATTCCATGTCGATACCGGCTTTTTTCAAATCTTCGCGGTACATAGTCCAGTACTTCTCCACGTCTTTATTTGCGTAGATAAGAGAGAACTTGAATTCCATTTTTTTGCCGTTAACAGTTTTCTCAAGAACACCGTTTTTATCAGCGTCAGCCCAGCCGGATTTAGTCAAAAGCTCTTGAGCTTTCTTAGGGTTGTATTCAACCACTTTGTTACCCGGATTGTATTCAGATCTGATGTAAACAGCACCGTTGGCAAGGTCAGACATGCCGTAACGGAATTTTTTGTTCATTTCGTCGCGGTTCAACAAGTGAGCAAGAGCAAAACGAACATTTTTGTCCTGGAATAGCTCTTTACGTTGATTCCAACCCACGAAACCAAAGGATTTCGGAGCATCGTTCGCAACTTTATGTTTGATGATAACTTTGCCCCAAGCCGGGCCAGTCGTTTTCTTCATGAAGGATTCGATACGAAGATCGATGTAGTCCAACTCGCCTTTTTCAGCTCTTACCAACGTTGCGTTTTCGTCTTTGAAGAAGCGCATTGTGATAGTGTCGAAATTGTAAGTGCCTTTGTAAGCTGGAGCAGCATTGCTGTGCCATTTATCAAATTTCTTAAGCTGGATCATTTGACCACGGTCAAATTTCATCATTTTGTATGGACCAGAGCACACTAGCTCACGATTCATTCTTTTTGATTTAGCCACATCGGAGTAGATGTGCTTAGGAATGATCGTCAAACCAGCCGCTGACTCGAAGTTTTTAAAGTAAGAGTCTTTAGCGTAGAATTTAACAGTGTGTGGATCAACGATCTCTACTTTAGCCAAACCTTCGTAGTATGGACGAAGATGTGCAGCTTCGTAAGTTGGATTGAAGATCGCGTCGAAAGAGAACTTAACGTCCTCAGCAGTAACAGGTTTGCCGTCATGGAAAACCGCGTTTTTATTCAAATGGAATGTGAATACTTTATTGTCTTTGGAAACTTCCCATTTTTCTGCCAAACGAGCTTTCCACTCATATGTGTCAGAATCACGAGTCAACAAACCTTCACAAACATAAGCCTGAACAGCTGATGCGTAAGTATCTGTGCTTGTGATTGGGTGAACTGTAGGTGGCTCACCGCCAAGATTGATAACGAAATTTCCGCCTTGTGGTGCAGATGCATTCGGTGCAGTTGCGAAAGCGGGAGCGGTCAAAGCTGAACTCAAAATGAGTAGCAGAAGAGCCTTCATATTCATTGTGTTTCCTCCAAAGAATTTCGCTGGGAATTGAATAGTTCCCAAAGTGGGCTTAAAATGGGTTATGCGCCAAAAATAATCAAGTTATTGCTCGATTGACACGTTGTTTAAATGCTATAGATTCTAGCGCATTTTCAAGGAGATAAGCAATGTCTGAAAAGACAGAAAAAACTGCACCAAAATTTGATCCAACGACAACCATCTCTGCAGAATTTGGGATCTTCGGAATCCCAATGACTGAGGAAGAATCCAAAGTGGTTTTGGTCCCAGTTCCCTGGGAAGTCACGACGTCCTATGGCGAAGGAGCCTCCCGCGGCCCTCAGATCATCCGTGATGCCAGCGAACAGATCGATCTTTTCGATATCGAAGTCGGCAAAGCCTATGAAGCAGGCTATCACATGCGTGAATTGTCGGACGATTTGTTAAAAATGAACGACAAATACAAAGCCGTTGCCCAAGAATTAATCGGAATGCGCACCAGCATGAGCGATGACACAGCTAAAATGGACAAACTGGCTGCTGACGTAAACGCTGCTTGCGAAAAAATGTCACAATGGGTTTACGATCAATGTTCGGATGTCTTGAACAAAGGCAAACTTCTAGGCATGGTCGGCGGTGACCACTCCACTCCACTGGGTGCTATCCGCGCTGTCAGCGACAAGTTCAAAGGCGACTTTGGTGTGTTGCACATTGATGCCCACGCAGATTTGCGCGTGGCTTATCAAGGCTTCAAACAATCCCACGCCTCCATCATGTACAACGTGATGATGGACCCGAAGAAACCAAAAAAATTGGTTCAAGTCGGAATCCGTGACTTCTGCGAGGAAGAGTACGATTTCTCTGAATCCCGCGAAGACATTAAAACATTCTATGACCTTGAACTTAAGCGCCGCATGTTGAAAGGCGAAACTTGGGAGCAAGTTTGTAAAGACATTCTGAAAGAGCTACCTCAGAACGTATACATCTCGTTTGATATCGATGGTCTTGATCCAGTTTACTGCCCGCACACAGGAACACCGGTTCCAGGCGGAATGACAGTGGATCAGATCTTCTTCTTGTTCCGTGAAATCCATGCTTCAGGTCGCAAGTTGATCGCATTCGACTTGAATGAAGTTTCCACAGGTGGCTTGGAACCCCATGAAGTTGAGTGGGATGGCAACGTGGGCGCTCGTATTCTTTATAAAATGTGCGGCTGGTTGGTAAAATCAAATGCTTAAGATTTACGAATACGCGAAATGCTCGACCTGCGTAAAAGCACTTAAGTTTTTGGACTCCAAAAAAGTCACTTACCAAAAACTTCCGATCGTCGACAAAGCTCCGTCCCAGACGGAGCTTAAGAAAATGCTGACTGCGCTGAAAGAGCGCGGTGGCTCTATCCGCAATTTGTTCAACACTTCCGGCGTGATGTACAAAGAGATGAAAATGAGCGAAAAGCTTCCGACTATGTCTGAAACTGAAGCCATCAAACTGCTTTCTGAAAACGGTAAGCTTGTTAAACGCCCCTTCGTCCTGAGCGACGATGTGGCCTTGGTGGGCTTCAAAGAAGACGAGTGGAAAAAATCTTTCTAAGATATCGGCTCCCTTTTTGTATTGCTGTGCATGACAAAAAAGGAGCTGTTACCTGAGCCTACTCGCAATGAGCTGGCCCTAGATCCCTAAGCGAGTTTCTTCGCAAATGCCTGTGCCATAATTAATTTGAAAGAGGAGGTTTTTATGATCAGCCTCTCAGTTGTCATCATTACAATGGTTATTGTGTTGGGCGCACTTTGGATGATAATCAAATTTAATAAAGGTGAATCGCTCGATCGAAAATATCGAAGTGATTCTAAAAAATTCCAATCGAACCAACACGTACGAAAACAGCACCAGCATCAACGACAACAACAGAAACCAAAACCCTCTACACCAGGGCCTGTTGTCTGATGAAATTTAGCTAGATGGCGAACTTCAGCTGGGATGAGTCGTTAGGCTCGTCCTTTTTCTTCTCTTGTCCCAAGCGTACTCCCAAGCCAATCAATCGAACTGCAACAGCCCGTCGATGCCACGCTTTCTCCAACAGACGTTCAAAGTCCTCTACATTTGGCGTCCCTTGAATGACTTCTTCATGAGTCGTGGATTTGAAATCAAAGAACTTAAGTTTCACGACCATACCTTTGATTCTGTCCTGATAGTGCCCGCGCTCCAATCTCCCGATAAAATCTTCGTACAAACCCGGTATGCGGGCTTGGCACTCCTCGAATGTCAGCAGATCCTTGTTATAAGTTTCCTCAACAGTCAGGGATTTGCGCTCCCACTCGGTGATGACTTCGCGGTGGTCAACACCCCGGGAGTAATCAAAAAGATCCTGCGCGCGGGAGCCAAACCAACGATGCAGTTCAGATACTGAATAATTCTGAATATCGCCCAGTGTGTGCAACCCAATATCGTGCATCTTTTGTGCAGTGACTTTGCCGACACCAAAAATCTTCTCAACCGGAAGATCTTTTACGAAGGATTCAACATCCTGTGGTCGCACTACGAATTGCCCGTTAGGCTTTTTCCAGTCGCTGGCGATCTTCGCCAAAAACTTATTCGGAGCAATCCCCGCTGATGCGGTTAAATTCAACTCAGTAAAAATCAGACGGCGAATTTCCTGGGCAATCAGCGTGGCACTGCCCCCGAATTGAGTGCACTCGGTAACATCCAGATAGGCTTCATCCAAGGACAACGGCTCGATCTTTTTAGTGAAACGCTCAAAGATTTCGCGAACCTTGCGGCTTTCTTCTTTATACAAATCAAAATGCGGGGGAATTAAAATCAACTGCGGGCACAGGCGCACGGCCTGCGAAGAAGGCATCGCCGAGCGCACGCCAAACTTGCGCGCTTCGTAACTGGCTGTACACAATACACTTCGTGAATTCGGAGGACCGCCAATACCCAAAGGTTTGCCTTTGAGTTGCGGATTAAATTTAACCTCGACGGCTGCATAGAAGCAGTCCATATCCACGTGGATAATCTTCTTCATTTACACATTATTTACACATCAAGGGGTATCGGTCAAGTGGGGTCTGCCTCTAGGTCCGTAGCGATCTGCTCTGCGACAGGAGATATCTGTTTAGCACCCACAAACTTTGCCGAAATCATGGCGTGGGCTTTTTCAGCCACAACACCGCGATCTTCATTTGGGTCTGGGTAAAGGATATCCAGGTATTCGATTTCTGCTTCCACGGTTTTCAAGCGCAAGGTCTTCCAGAAGTATTCGCCAAACGACGTATCACCGTACCAGCAAACCGCATCGCGATTTGCTGTATTAAATTCCTCGCCATTAATCTTTCTGAAATTGATAACCACGGGTTGTACCGGCACGCCCGCTTCGGCTGCTGCCATCATCAAGGTCTTCTTAAATGGCAGAACCTTGTCACCATTGGTGGAGGTTGCCTCCGGATAAAGAACGATATTCAAACCATCTTTCAAAGAGTCTGAAAGACGCTTCATCTCTGTCAAAATTTTCGTGCGACTGCGCCGCTCAACATAGAAGCAGCCAGCAAGCTCCGTCACAAGCCCCAGCACTGGGGTTTCGCGCATTTCGTTGGAAGTGATAAAGGACATCGGCTCGATTCCCGCAAGCATCAGGATATCCACAAAGCCCATGTGATTCGCGACCAATAAACTGCCTGCATGTTTTTTCGCCGGCTTATTGATGACTTTCAATTTAATAGACAGGGCATTGCGCGCGATCAATCCGCAATAGCGGCTGGCATTTGCCGAAAATCTACGGCGACGCTTATTTTTATCACGAACTACCACCGCGATAGAAAGCGATTTGATCATATAAACGATCAAATAGAATAGAAAGATGCACGTTTTTACTAGGCCACGAAGAGTCGATGTAATTGCTTCCACAAGACTATTATAGAATGCCTAACGGCAAAACCGTCAAGTCAGGTTTAATATAGCAGGGATCCTCGGATAAGGTCCTAAACTAAAGTTGGTTAAGATCCCATCTTAAAACGCTTCCAAAGCGCGCTATTCAAATCCTCGCGCTGAAGAATCGTCAGAAAGTCCACACAGCGATAGTCGCGGTCCCAAGCTGGCTCGCCACCGACGTAGGCGCCGATCTTCAAATAGGCACGACACAATGGTGGCATCAACGTTTCGGCCTGCTCTTTTTGAGCTTCCGAAAGACCGTCCTGATACTGAGCCTTGCTTTCTCTTAGGTTGGGCATGGAATAATCCGTCGTTGGGCGCACTTGAAATACCTCTGCAACCCGGTCTTCGTTTTCAAAATAAGCCTGTAGCAAAGCCGCTTCCTCAGGGTTTTCCGTCGGTACTGTTGCGCATCCAAACAAGATCTTGGCATCCGTGGCGTTCATGTACTCTGCAATTCCACGCCATAGCATGGAAATCACGGCTCCCCTGCGGAATTCTTTGGCGATGCAAGCACGACCCAATTCGATTTTCACACCAGGTTGCTGCAACAAGGTCGTGATATTGAATTCATTGGCAGAATAAAAGTTGTTCGTATGGAGAGAGCAACGAATGCGATAGGTTCCGATGACGTTTCCTGAACGCTTTTCTTTGATCACAAGATGATCGCAGTCAAAATCGTAAGCATCCATGTCCAGACGCCCGGATTTTTTGCCCAGCATTTCCGTGTGAAACACTTCCCAACGCAGGCTCAAAGCCTCGCGCAGCTCTTCAGAGGTATCTACGGTCTTTAGAATAAAAGGTCCCACTTCAACATTTAGATTAATCTTGGATTTGAATTTATGAAGTCTGTGCGTACGAACCTGATAAAAGGACTGAAGTGCTGTAAACATTCTGAAATTCCTCCGTTGAATCCAGAATCAGCATAGCGACCTTCGAATCCTGACATTGTCATAAGAACAACAGCGAAGTATCAGGATTGTGTTTGGACAACTGTTTAAAGAATTAATGAGGCTGCTTTGTTAAGGCGGTCGAACAGGGATTCCCAGCGTTCACCGACTTGGTGTGGTTCGCGATAGAATACGATGCAATCCGCACCTTTTTGGGCGCTATCGCGAAGCTTTCCGTAAAACTCCCGAGTCGCAAGCAACGGATCCTGAGACAACTTCAAAACTTCCGCTTTAGAGATGCCGTCTTTAGGTTTGATGATCTTGATGCTTTCGATTTCATCCGGAAGTTCACCAAGCTTAGTGTTTACTTCGCGCAAAATATCTTCAACGGGACGAGTGGCATTTAAACTTACAATCAAAGGAATCGGCGGCATGTAGTGATGCTTCATGTGCCCCGGGGATTCGCGCTTGTCGACCTGCTCCAGGAATTCGAAAGTGAAGCCTTTTTCCTGAAGTACCCGCTCCAAGTCCGATTTCAAAATATGTCCACGACGTAAAATTGATAGCTCCACCTTATCAGGGCGATGGCGCACCAACAACACGGTGGATTCAATTCCGATTTGGCAATCGCCGCCGTCCAAAACGAAAACATTTTCGTTTTTAAACTCAACCCGCACATGGCTTGCGGAAGTGGGCGAAGTTCTTCCGAACTTATTTGCGCTGGGAGCCGCCAGCGGAACATTTACTTCCTGAATCAGTGCCAAAGCCAAGGGATGATTGGGCATGCGAATGCCCACTGATTCCAAACCTGACGTGATCATGGAATTAATGGAGTTATCTTTGGGCAAAATCAATGTCAACGGACCTGGCCAAAAAGCTTCAGCCAAGGCTTGAGAAGCCGGACCCCAATAAGCAGTCACTTTTTTTGCCATCTCGATAGAAGAAACGTGCACGATCAAGGGATCAAAAAACGGGCGCTCTTTGACGGAAAAAATCTTTTCAACAGCAGGAGGGATGTCGATACGAGCAGCCAGGCCGTAAACGGTTTCCGTGGGAAGTCCAATAACTCCCCCTTCTTCCAGAATTTCCTGAGCTTTTTTTAAGGCCTCGTTAGTCGACATCATCCGTTACTTTTCCTCGCGTAAGATACTCAAAGCACTTTCTTTTACAATATCTGCGCTCGCAAGGAAAGAGATCAATAAGCTTAAACCGGTAATAATAGCCACTGAAAGTAGTGGTTGAGTCAGGGAGAACTGAAATCCGCCCTCGAAAATCACTCGGTTCAGGCCGTAGCTTACACCTACACTAAGGAATGCCCCCAAGAAAGAGCTTACTAGAGCCAAGAACGCGAATTCCGTCAGGATAAAGCTCGCCACCTCACGATGACTGGCACCCAGAATCTTCAGCATATTCATTTCCCAGCGACGAAGCTTGATCTGGCTGCGCACGATTGAGAAAAGCACGATGTAACCTGTAAATAGAGCCAGGTAAGCCATTAACTCCAGGGACCAACTCATTTTGTCGGCGGTTTTAAGCGCATCGTCCACCGTACGCACCACATCGATGACCGATACGTTGGCGAACTTTTGCGCGAGCTCGCCTTGCACAACTTGTCGCTTTTCAGCACTCATGGTTGGGAGGGCCCAGATAAATGTTTTTGGAGCATCGTTCAGAACGCCGTTTTGAACCAGAACAAAAAAGTTTGGTTGAAAGCTGGTCCAACGAACTTTTCGGAAGTTCACGATCTCGCCTTCCACTTCAACACCCTGAACATCGAATACGACTTTATCACCCAGATTAAAGTTCATGCGATCGGCAAAACGCTGCTCGACAGAAAGCTCTGCGAGCTTCTGTTTTTCCGGATCAAAGTTCCCAGAGATCGGGCGACCCGCCACGATCTCTTCGCTGTCGGATAGGCTTTCACGATAGGAAAGATTCATACCGCGATTTCTGAATCGCGCTTCGTTTTCTTCCTCGCGGGTTTTAAATCCCTGACCTTCGATCTTTCTTTCATAGTCAGCGCCGTTAACTTTTAAAATACGTGCGCGAACCATGGGCGAAAGAGCCAGTGTTTCAACCTGATTATCAGCCAAAACTTTTTTAATTCCCTCAACCTGTTCATCCTGAATATCAAACATAAACAAAGATGGTAAAGCCGTCTTTTGATCGACTTGCAAATCAGATTGCAGGGAGTTTTTCAATTGCGGAAGGATATTAATCAGCAAAGCTCCCAACCCCAAAGCTACAAACACCGCAAGGCTTGCACCTGCCCGACGAGAAAGCCCCAGGAAGCTGAATTTGAAATACCAGATTTTAACGTTCTTTAAGTTACCCGCGAATTTCAATGCGAAGTACCCGGTCACCAACAAAACCGCTATTGTAACGATCAGAGATCCCGCAAATGCCGAACCAATTTTCCAAGAGTGAGCCTGCTGAACAGAAAGGCCATAGAACATCAGGATCGCTGGAAAGAAGGGCCAAATTCTGAACTTACCTTCATTGACCGAGAACTTTTCCTCGCTAAACAGCTTCGCTGCCTTCAAATCATAAATCTTCATCAGGAAGGGCAAGCTGACCACGAAACTTCCAAGGACTGCCATCAACAGACAAAGCCCCCACGCTTCCCAAGAAACCGTTGGCTTCAAAGCGAATGGCGTGAAGCTGCCTAAAACTTTGGTCAAAACCGGAAGAACGATTTCACTGAATGCCACCGTGGGAATAGTCGCAAGCAATCCCAACATTGAGGCCTGCAGAACATAAACTCCAACAGCCTCAATACTTTGCAATCCCAGAGTTCGCAAAATCGCGATTTCCTTCATACGGCTATAAAGGAACATGCGATAGATATATGCTGCCCCTAAAGCCGACATAAATAGTGCGATGATGGCCACAAGTCCCAGGTAATCTGACAAATAACCCAGCTGACGTCCCGAATCTTCGCTGGCCGAGTTCGGAGTGTTTACTGAAATCGCGGGATCTGTCAGTTTCAGATACATTTGATCTTTAACTTTGTCGCCGTCAGTACCTTCGGGAAATTTAAATTGAAATACCTGCGTATAAGTACTTCCGAATTGAATCAAACCTGATTCCGGCAAAAGCTTCACATCGACATAAACCCGTGGCGCCAAAGAGGCCATTCGGAATGTCTGAGTTTCATCCCTGTCGACCACATCGGAAACTTCCAGATCCATTTTTCCGATCTGCATCTTGTCGCCGACCTGCAGGTTCATCTGTTGTTGCAGTTCTGGATAAATCCAAACCTTGTGAGTATTGATGATTTCTTTTACTGAACCCGGGGAAATATTCTTGCCGCTGCTCATTTGCAGTGAACCATAGAACGGATAGCTGTCATCAATGGCCTTAACCATCACCAGCCTTGAACCTTTTGACGAATTCATCATCGCGAAGAATTCATAAATTCGTCCGGTCTGAGTACCAGCGGGTAGGACGGACTTCATTACTTCCTGTTCAGCCGGCGTCAGTTCTCGACGGGCAGAAACGGAAAGATCCGCAGAAAGAATGTTCTTAGCATTCTTTTGCAGTTCATCCTGCAAGGTCACATTGAATGCCTGCAGGGACACAAATCCTGTAAGCCCTAGGCTTAGATTGAATATAAAAAACAAACCAAAGCGCCAGCTGCGCACCAGTTCGCGTATTGCCAGACGAAATATCATTTTACTGATCCTTTAGTACGCCCTCTTCAAGGCGTAAGATTCGCTGACAACGTTTCGCCAGAGCTTCACTATGAGTTACCAATACTGTTGTGATGTTGTGTTTGCGAACGATATCAAAGAAAACATCCATGACTTTGTCACCGGTGTGAGTATCCAGGTTTCCGCTTGGTTCATCGGCTAACAGAATTTTCGGCTTCACCACCAAGGCTCGAGCAATTGCCACACGCTGACACTCGCCACCACTTAGCTGACTTGGGAAATGGTTCAGACGGTGTCCCAACCCCAATTCCCGCAATGCTTCTTCGGCACGTGATTTTGGGTTTTCCATTTTTAAAATTTCCAATGCGAGTGCCACGTTCTCCAACGCTGTCAAATGTGCGATTAGATGGTACTGTTGAAACACGATGGAAATATTCTGCGCACGGAACAACGTCAGCTCTTGCTCTGACATCGGTGACAGATTCACGTTATCCACCCGAATATCCCCACGGTCAGCGCGCTCAAGACCTGCGAGGATAGATAGCAGCGTTGATTTGCCGCTCCCCGACTGTCCCACGATCGACACGATTTGCCCAGGCTCGATACTGACGTTCAACCCTTTTAGAACTGCGACTTCAGTGTCGCCCTGATGAAAACTTTTACGAATATCCTGCAAAGTTAAACTCATAACGTGCCTTTCAAGGAATTAAAAATAGTATCGGCAATAATCTTGTGGCCTTCTTCATTGGGATGAATACCATCGGCCAGATTGTATTTTGGATTTCCTGCCACTTTATCCAAGATAAATGGAATGAAGGTGACTTTGTATTTCTTGGAAAGATCCGAAAACATTTTCTTAAACTGGGCTGTATAATCCTGCCCATAGTTGGGAGGCATATAAAGGCCTGCCAGAATCACACGAACTTTTTCTTTTTGCGCATATTCAATTGCGGTTGCCAGGTTCTTTTGACTCTCTTCAACTTTTACCCCGCGCAATCCATCATTCGCACCCAACGCCAGTAATACTGTATCTGGCTTTGTCTTAAACAACCATTTCATGCGCCCAACCGCTGAAGCCGTGGTCGAACCACTGACTCCGGAATTGATAACAGACCAATCTTTCTTACCTGAATCGTGCAGCTTCCTTTCAAGCAATGCTGGATAGGCTGCCTCTTTGGAAACGCCGTAACCTTCGGTGATCGAATCACCCAGGATAACCAATTTTTTTTGTGCGAATGAAATAGACGAGAAGAAAATCAAGAGTGTGAATAATAGAGTTCTCATAGAGAACCATCAGACATCTTTACCGACTTTTGATCAAGGCCAGAACGAAAAAAGCCCCAAGGATTTCCTTGGGGCTTCTAATTTGTTTTAACAAAAATTAATTAGCGATTACCGTAATCGCGACGACCGCCGCCATTGCCGCCACCGCGGTTGTTATTGTTGAAGCGACGAGGACCACCGCCACCACCTTCACGAGGTGCTTGTGGGCGAGCTTCAGAGATGTTCAAAGGACGACCGTTGATCTCAATGCCGTTGCCTTTTTCGATCGCTGCATCAGCTGCAGAGTCGTCAGACATTTCAACGAATCCAAAACCTTTTGAACGGCCTGTTTCGCGATCCATGATAACTTTTGCTGAGTCAACTGCACCGAATTGTGCAAAGTGATTGTGTAGAGTTTCGTCGTCTACAGAGTAAGGCAAATTGCCTACGTATAACTTCTTAGCCACAAAAGACCTCCTAATGGTCATTTTAAAAACCCGAGGAAGCCTTCGAACAACTAAAAATCGAGAACACTCACGGGTAAACTAGAATCAGGCTAGCATAGCCCAAAAACTGTGCAAGCCCAATTTTAGGATCTCATATTATTAAACTGCAATGGAACTTCGTAAGAACCCGAGCGAATCAAAGCAATACATTCCTGTAATTCATCGATGCTCTTACCAGTAACTTTGACCTTGTCGTCGTTAATTTGCGGCTGAACTTTTAACTTAGCGTCTTTAATAGCTTTTATGATTTCTTTAGCTACTTCGCGGTCAATACCTTGCTGCAAAGTGACCTTTTGGCGGAGCATACGTCCACCAACGGCTTCAATTTTATCAAACTTAGTTGCTTTGATATCGACTCCACGTCGGTGCAATTTCGTTTGTAAAATACTACCCATTTGTTCGATTTTGTACTCATCCTCTGCAGACAAACTGATTTCTTTTTTATCTTTGTCCCAGCCGATTTCAGCTTTGGAACCCTTGAAGTCATAACGACCCTCAACCTCTTTACGAGCCTGATTAATTCCGTTATCAACTTCCTGAAGATTCAACTCAGATACAATATCGAACGATGGCATAATATCTTTCTCCGTAAACTCTAGTGGTGGTGACCGGCGTCGCCGTGTAGACCGTGTGGGTGACCGTGCTGAAGTTCTTCTTCTGTTGCTGGTCTTACCAACGCCATTTCGATATCGAACTCTAGGGGAGTTCCTGCTAGAGGATGATTGCCATCAAGAGTTACGTGAGAGTCAGTGATTTTAGAAACACGAACGATGTGTTGACCGTTGCCCAACTCCAAACGAAGGTGCGCGCCGATTTCAAGTTGTGGAAGGTGTGCAAGTTCCTCTTTTGGAACTTCCATGAACATGTTGTCACGAACTTCGCCGTAACCATCAGCTGCAGAAAGCTTAACGTTTTTCTTGTCGCCTTCCTTCATGTTTTTGATTTCTTCTTCAAGTTTTGGAAGGATTTGTCCAGCGCCTTCAAGGAAAGGTAGTGGCTGATTTTTTTCAGATTGATCTAGAATTTTGCCGTCTGGGCCTTTTAGAACGTAGTTAAATGCCAATACACGTCTCATAGTGAGTCTCCTTATTTTGATACGTCCGTATCCCACTTTTCCTAGCCTTTTGGCAATATAAAAGCCCCCAAATGGCTCACAATTGAGGTAGAACTTGTTTTTACGTTCCAATATTAGATATACTTGAGTTTAGGAACGCACCAGAACGGGGGATACATGCAGCACATGGCCTCACTGAGGTCCTTACTGCTAAATTCAAGTTACGAACCCATGCGGGTTGTAAGTTGGCAAAAGGCCTTGATATTGTGGTTTCAGGACAAGGTAGAAATACTGGAGTATCACGCGACCTTCGCTAGGTCGGTACAACTGAGGTTTCAACTCCCCAGTGTACTAAGGTTGAAAACCTACGTGAAACCTCGGGGCAGCCATGCTGTCAGATTCTGCCGAGAAAACGTTTATATCCGCGACAATTATACCTGCCAATACTGTGGCGATAAACTCAACGCCAAACAGCTCACTCTTGATCACGTCGTACCTGCCTCTCATAACGGACCTAAAAATTGGACAAATGTTGTTTCTGCCTGCCGAGATTGCAATCAGCGCAAAGCGAACCGCACTCCACGCACAGCGAATATGCCATTGTTGTCTGAACCACGCGCTCCGAACTGGCTTCCAACATTACAACTGGAAATTAGTGCCGATCATGTACCACCTGACTGGCAGCCCTACCTCGTCCTAAAAACCGGATAGTCGTGACATCGTCCTTATTCCCGGCTAACCTTGATAAAAGGGGGCTTGCGTGAATAAGGACATTCACAATCAGCTGGTCGCAGCTCTGACTACAACTATCAGTGAAACCAATGGTATTTCCTTATCGGACACTTTGGATTTGCTGCTGTCTTCTGATTTAAATCAAAAACATCCTGAGGCTTTTCAAAAAATTGCGGAATTCCGCAATCTGTTGAATCGATTTCAAGTCAATGAAATCACCATCTCCACACTTTTGAAACATCCAATATCAGCGGCCCTGTTTGAATTCTTCAAAAACTTTCCTTTAAAGTATCACGAAGAGCATATTCATCTGACCGGCGCACTTTCAGCGGACTTCATCTATCCGAGGTTGAAAAAACTTTTGGAAGGACCGGACAAGGCGATCTACGAGGAAAAGATCACGGAAGTTTACGGCGCCCAGGCTCTGCCGATTCGAAGTGTTGAGGACGTCGATAAACTGATTCGACTTCAGGAAAACGAAGGTTTCGCCCGCTACTTAAAAATTCTGTATTTGCCAAAACTGATCTTCCTAAACCGCGAAGTTCACTCCGAAGCGGCTTATCACATGGCAAAGGACCTGTACTACAATTTCAACGTCGGGTCGATTCGTCTGAAGTTTTCCTTGTCGCGTTCCACTTCCAGCTCTTCAGAGCAGATCCCGGGAATTGACGATGTCACTCCTGAGGATGTGGTATTGGGTCTTTATGATGGTTTCAAAAAATTTCAGGACGAGCATGGCGACTTCAAATTCATCCTGTCCCCGTCTTTCCGTAAAGAAGCCAATCATTTTGACGCAGAAAACTTTAAAACACGCAAAGAGCATTTCATGGCGCAGATTGATGAACTTGTGCAGATGCTGGACAAGTATCCTTATTTGCAAAAAGTCATGACGGATGCTGACACCGTTGGTGATGAGCGTGAACTTTATCGCAAAGAACATTTCAATGAAATGCAGCCGGGATTCCGAAAACTGCAATATCGCGGCTTCAAAATCCGGTCGCATCATGGTGAAACCTGGCATACATTGAAAAAAGGCATTCAAGCTGTCGATAATGCCATGAATATCTGGCACATCGATACTCTTGAGCACGGAATCAGTCTGGGCATCAACCCAAACAAATACTTCCATCGTCTTTACCAGGATTTTATCAAACGCAATCAAGACGGCAAAGGCTTTACCGAAAAAGATCCTTTGTATCGCGAGCTGGTTGAGCTGGATTGGGCCGACAACCGTCACGTTCTGGACAAAGTCCTAAAAGGCGAACGCCTGAGTGACGAAGAAAAAATACTGCTGGTAAAGGCAAAATTTCATACAGCGCGCGAAGTGGAGCATTATCAGCACGACGTTTTGAATCGCATGATTCAAAAAGGCGTCACGCTGGTCTCACTCCCATCCTCGAACAACAAACTCACTGGCAAGTTTGAGGACTACAAAGATCATCCGTTCTCCTGGTGGGAGAAAAAGGGAGTGCAGCTGGGTGTGGGAACTGACAACCATGTCACCTTAAACACCAACTTCATTCACGAGATGCTGATTTTATTATATACCGATGCAGTGAACCTGAAGATCACCAAACTTCTGATGGTGACAACTGGTGAAGTGCGCAGACCCTACATCAGTCATCTTTTATGGACAATGCGCAAACGACTTAAAAAAATAGCTCAGCAATAGAAAGACCTCACAGTAATGGCAGCCAAGAAAAACATCCTCAAAGAACTTTTCAGCAAAAACATGCTCATCATCCTGTTGTTGGGCTTTTCCAGTGGTTTGCCGCTGGCATTGACTGGCGGGACTTTAAAAACCTGGCTTTCCCGTGAACAGGTTGACATCAGTACCATCGGATACTTCAGCTGGGTGGGTATCGCCTACTCGCTTAAGTTCTTGTGGTCTCCTCTTTTGGATCGCTACACATTGTTCAAAGCCGGACGTCGTCGCAGCTGGATGCTGGTTACTCAGGTTTTCTTGATGGCCTCATTGCTGTTCATTGGAACATTGAATCCTTTGAACAATCTGGGTTTGATGGCGGCGATGGCGGTGCTTATCGCCTTCTTCAGCGCCACTCAGGACATCGCTATCGATGCTTACCGTCGCGAGCTCCTGTCCAATGAGGAGCTGGGCCTTGGATCATCATTAAATATCTATGGTTATCGAATAGCGATGTTGATTTCAGGTGGCGCGGGTATCGGACTTGTCGGCTCCTCTTTCTGGGACATCACATGGGGACAACTTTACTACCTGATGGCTGGCTTCATGGCGGTGGGATTTATCACCACCCTGTTCGCACCAGAACCAAAGCTTGATTCACCACCTCCCAAAACTCTTTTACAGGCCGTCGTTGACCCTTTCGCTGAATTTCTGAAGCGCCCGGGTGCCGCCTACATCCTGTTGTTCGTTTTATTATTTAAAATCGGTGATGCACTTGCGGGCTCCTTACTGAATCCATTCTATGTGGAAATGGGCTTCACCAACGCCGACATCGGTCTTATTGCAAAAACATTTGGCTTTGCATCTTCACTTATTGGCATGTTCCTGGGTGGTATCGCGATTTACTATATCGGCATTTATCGTTCACTTTGGATATTTGGAATTCTGCAGGCGGTTTCCACAGCAGCGTTTGCAATGCTGACCTTCACCGGAAATCAGCTGGTGCCTTTTGCGGCTGTGATTATTCTTGAAGACATCAGTACCGGGATGGCCACTTCAGCGTTTGTCGCATTCATGGCGGCTTTGACCAACAAAAAATACACAGCCACTCAATATGCAATTCTCTCCAGCTTTGCGACCCTTGGAAGAACATTCTTCTCGGGATTTGCAGGAGACATTGTTAAAAATTTTGGCTGGGCGAACTTCTTTTATATCTGTGCACTGATTGCGGTGCCAGGTTTGCTAATGCTCATTGGAATGAAGAAATATCACACCGACCAGAGTCTTGAATCGTAAGTATTTCGGAGTGCGGTGTATGTTCACACTGGATCTACACCGTACAAGTTCACCCCACTAGAGTGGGGTAATGTACTTGGGAAACTTTCACTCAATAGTGCCTCCTCATCAAGTTTCGCAAAATGAAAGCCTGGATTGGCTTTCCACCGCACATCATTTGGCTCAGAAGGACCAAACTCACAGCCAAGAAGACTATCTAAAGCTTCTGCATCGAGTGGGTTGTTCAGAGAACCAAATTAACAAACGCTTCTTCTTTGTGCCTGATGTCGGTGAAAAAAACTGGGACGATAATAGAATATATCCCATCACCACCAAGAATCGCGGTGTGAGCATGCACTACCGCCATGAGTTCTATCACGAAATCGTGCAAAAACTATTTAATGAAATTTACGAAACCAGATCCTTCCCGGACGATATGATTCATGTCAGCTGCACAGGCTATGTATCACCGAGTGCCGCCCAATTGACTGCCTTGCGTGCTCCCAAGCCTGTGACAGTAACCCATTCGTATCACATGGGTTGTTATGGTGCGTTCCCGGCACTTCGCATGGCTTCAGGTTTTTTGGCCAACGACTCGATCCTGGGACAAAAGCAATCGGTGGATCTGGTGCACACGGAACTCTGCAGTTTACATCTAAATCCCGAAGACCCGACACTTGAACAAATGGTCATCCAAAGTCTTTTCGCTGATGGCTGCATTGCCTATCGCATGAGCCATCAAAAACCACCAGCGGGATTCAAAATACTTTCCCTCTATGAGGAAATTATTCCTGACAGTTCTGATGCGATGGAATGGATGGTCTCGGACTGGGGCATGAAGATGACTCTCTCCAAGGATGTGCCTTCCATGGTGGGCGCAGCTATCAGAGATTTCACTCAACGATGGCTTACCAGCCGCGGCTATGACCTGGCGAAGATTCAAAAAGAAGCTCTTTTTGCAGTCCACCCCGGCGGGCCTAAGATTATCGATCAGGTCGAAAAGCAACTGGAGCTGAAAAAGTCCCAGGTCGATGCCAGTCGCCACCTGCTTTACCGACGTGGAAATATGTCATCAGCTACTTTGCCCCATCTGTGGGAGTCTATTCTTGAAGATCCCGAAGTTCCCTCTGGAACTTTGATCGTCAGCTACGCTTTCGGACCAGGGCTGACAGTGTGTGCAGGGTTGATGGAGAAGCTATGATTGCGTTTGTGGCTTTATCCATCCTTCAAGGACTACTGATCTTTGTCGATGAGGTATTCTATCACCACAAACGCGGACTGCCTCGTTGGGAGAGAATCGGTCACCCCTTGGATACCGCAACAGTTATCCTCTGCCTCCTGTTCATCTCATTCGCACCAAAAACTGAAACCAACGAATACATTTATTATGGTCTGGCGATCTTCTCGAGTGTCTTTATCACCAAGGACGAATGGGTCCATCACAAGCACTGTTCTGCCGAGGAGATGTGGCTGCATGCACTTCTTTTTGTGGTTCACCCGTTACTTTTATTTTCAGCCATTTCACTTTGGGAAAGCCATTCGCATTTTGTTTTAATGATGGCTCTAGGAGTTGTGGTTTTCTTCGTCTACCAGATCGTCTTTTGGAACTTTATCGCTGATCGACTGCAGGAGCGACGCCAAGCCGCTCGCTACAGTCAGGTATCCCAGGACGAACTCTACGATTACTTTCGCGAATAACTTAGAATTCGGCTGTCATTGGATTTGGACCAATACGTCCGGCCTTGCTGTCCATTTTCTCGATAATCGCCATCTCATCCGAACTCAAAGTGAAATCCGCCACATCAAAGTTCTGCTTAATCCGCGAAGGTGTCACTGACTTGGGAATCACAATGAAATCATTCTGCAAATGCCAGCGAATAATCACCTGAGCCGCAGACTTTCCATGTTTACCCGCGATTTCCTTGATTTGTGCATCTTCAAGAATCTGCCCCTGACCCAATGGGCTCCAGCATTCAGTTCTAATTCCATGGTTGGCGTGAAATGCCCGCAGTTCCTTTTGTTGAAATTTCGGATGTAGTTCGATCTGATTCAGCACCGGCACTTCGCCCGTTGCATCTATAATTCTGGTTAAGTGTTCCGGCATAAAATTCGACACACCGATTGATTTTGCCTTCCCCTGCTTTTTAATTTCCACCATGGCTTTCCATGTTTCCATGTACAAACCACGGTTCGGCGATGGCCAATGAACCAGGTATAAATCAACTTGTTCCAAACCCAGCTTTTTCAGACTGGAATCAACGGCCTTCATGGCCTTGTCATAGCCCTGATCTTCGTTCCACAATTTCGTGGTGATGAACATTTCATTGCGGGCCAGCCCGCTGTTTTTGATGGCTCTGCCCACACCATTCTCATTTCGATAGATTGCAGCCGTATCGATGGAGCGATAGCCCACTTTAAAGGCTTCCATCACCGCTGCTTCAGCGCCATCATCCGAAACCTGCCAAACACCAAAGCCCAATTGAGGCATCGAAATGCCATCTTTCAATTTCACTACCGAGTTGAATGCCATAATGAGTCCTTTGCTAGATTGGATCAGTTTAACCCATTCGATCATCATATGGATACTCTTCGATAACTTATTGCTTACAAAACAAACATGGTTTTCAATGAATTAAAGGAGTATTCATGAAAGCAAAATTACCATTGATTGCACGCATCCTATTGGGCTTCGTTTTTTTCGCCTCTGGTATCGTTGGACTGTTTAACTTGGTCCCACAACCCACAGATCTACCAGAAGCTTTGATGACTTTTAACCAAGGGTTGGCAGCTTCGGTCTACTTCTTCCCTCTTCTAAAAATCACGGAAATTGTTTGTGGATTGTTGCTATTGGTCGGCTGGTTCGTGCCACTTGCCCTGGTCATCCTGGCACCTATCGTTTTGAACATTTTCCTGGTTCACGCGTTCCTTGCCCCAAGCGGCTTGGCTCTAGCTTTGATCCTGGGACTTCTAACGATCTATTTGTCGTTTTTTGCACCTCCATACGCACCTAAAATCAAAGCGCTATTTCACAAAAAATAGTAAATAATTCAGGCAGTTGGACACGGCAGACCTTTGGTGATAAAGGTCTGCCATGAAATTTGAAAAATTCCACCTCTCTGAAGATCTTCTTCGTAATCTCAACGACAATGGTTACTTCCGCACGACTGACATTCAGTTCAAAGCCATCCCTGCAATTTTAAAAGGCGACGACGTTCTGGCTATCGCCCAAACAGGAACTGGAAAAACAGCGGCGTTCGCAATTCCAATCATCAATCATATTCATTCTGAAAAAAGCAGCAAGCGTGCTATCGGTATCAAATGCCTGGTGTTGGTTCCAACACGCGAACTGGCGCAACAGATTGGTGAGGTGTTCAACAAGCTTGCCAAACACACCAAAGTCAAAGCCTTCGCTTTATTCGGTGGCGTGGAACAAGACGCTCAAATCATAAAACTTCAGGACGGAATCGACGTTTTGATTGCGACCCCAGGACGCATGTTTGATTTGATCGCTCAGGGTTTTATCAATATCAACTACATCGAGCATTTGGTTTTGGATGAAGCGGATCAGATGTTGGACCTGGGTTTCATTGATGACATCGAAGACATCAAAAGAAAACTAAATCGCCGTCACCAGACATTGTTTTTTTCAGCGACAATTAATCCTGAAATCAAGAAGCTTGCGTATTCCCAAGTACGTAGCAGCGCCATTCGCATCGAAATTTCACCTGAAGATCCTGTTTCAAAAAATGTTCAGCACTTTGTGATGTTTGTGGAAATGGACGACAAACGATTCTTCCTGGCTGAATACATCAATCAGAATTCTGACGGAAAGTTCATCGTATTCGTTCGTACGCGCGTCCGTGCAGAGCGTGTTTCAAAAGCCTTGGAAAGAGTTCAGATTTCCTCATTGACCCTGCACGGTGAGAAAGATCAAACCGACCGCGCCGAAGTCATGAATGCCTTCCGCAAAGGTGAATGCAAAATCATGATCGCAACGGACGTCAGCGCACGCGGTATCGACATCCCTGATGTGACCCACGTTATCAACTATGACTTGCCTGAAAAACCGGAAAACTACGTTCACCGCATCGGTCGTACTGGTCGTGGATTCAACAAAGGCATCGCCGTCTCCTTCTGTGCAACAGAGGAAAAAGAGCAGCTCGCAGAGATCGAGGCTTTACTGGGCAAACCTATTGAAGTTATCAAGGTGAACAAGGCCGACTATAAAATCATCGCGTCCCAAGCATCGGACATGTCAGATATCGACAAAAGCCTTCAAGCGTTGTTGGACAGCGAGGATATTTTTGCAAATCCCAAAAAATCCAAATGGAAGAAAAAGTAACCGGGTAAGCTGACCAATTTTTGGACATCGTTTTCACCATATTACCCGGTCTCCGGCCTGAAATTAGACCTGGCTATTCTGAGGCATGGCACAGGTTTCGCTAATCCTCACTCATCGTAAGGGGTGGGAAATAGCTATGGGATTACTAAGAAATCTTATTCTGATAAGCACGGTTTTATTATCACTGCCATCTTTAGCTTCATCCATTTATGCCTCGAATACTACCAAGTATTCCACGTACTCCATGCATGCTGACCGCGCTCTTCAGCTTAATTCCGGGAACCTGATCGTAACCAGGGATTCCGTGCCTTCCAAAGCCTCCGCAGTCTGGAAGCTCTTTGTGAAGGCCTGTGTTCCCAGCGTCCGCAACCACCGCTATTCCAAAACTTTGAAAGTGAGCAGTTCAGGGAAGTTCACAGTCCTGGATTTTCAATGCGACAACAAGAACGACTTCAATGCCATTCCCGACACTATTCAGTTCATCGTGACATTGGATGAGCATATGTTGCTTGCGGATTTACAGCTCCTGCAGTTTTCCACTGAGATTTCCCGACCTGCCAACATAAAAACAGATGATCCTTCAGACATCCTGATGGAAGTGGGCGCGGGAACTTTGGTTCAGGGATTGGCTACCACCGACGGTGATGATCCCGAAAGAAACACGAAAGTTATTAACTCGGTTGCAGACACTCTGGTCGCAGTTTCAACGGCCGCCTTGGCCTACAAACAATGGAATATAACCAAGAAGCAGGCCTACTGGATCGGAGTTGCATCCAGCGTTGTGGCCAGTCTATTGCGTGGCGCCTACGACACCTACTCCGGTGATAAAATAATCGATGCCTCTGATAAAATCAGTGCGGCACCGGGTGCTCTGCCCAGCAATATCGATATTCGTTTTCAGATTTCTTTTTAGAAATTCGAGTGCGGCTATTTCTTTTTCTTGCGCACATAGAGCTTTTTAAGAACAGTCGCCACCACCTCACCTTTGATATCCACTACTTGTACAGGAAGATCAAAGATGTACTTTTCGCCAGAGGCAGTTTCTTTTAGAACTCTATTAATGATCTCATCATCAATTCGGAACTCAACAGTGACCTGGCTTTTCCCCGGAGAAACGAAATCAATAGTCGCCCCTTTATCCCAGACATAATAATCCTGTCCCAGGTTATTGATCAGCATCAGCATATAAAATGGATCCGTCATCGCATAAAGGGAACCACCAAATTGAGTGCCCACGTAATTGCGATTGTACCAGGTTTGCTTAAGGCAAACTTTGATGTAGCGGTAGTCTTTGGAAATTTCCATGATTCTAATACCGGCGCCCAAGTATGGCGGCCAGATGCTAATCAGCTCCTTAACCACCCAACCCGGAGTTTTTGAACCCATTTTTCTAAGCAACGCCGTTATCATTCGCACAACCTCTTATCTATTTTCCAGAATAGATTTTAAAGTCTGCAGGTCTTTGTGTACAGCTCTTTGATCCTTTTCAAAATCTTCATCTGACATTTTGGGAAGACGATATAGTGTGAATATCACTTCGCTGCCCTCGCCATTGCGAACGACTCGCAGCGGATTATGATTTACCTCCCCTGAAGGCAATGTCACATCGTGATCCAGTACTCCCAGATTATTTCTGGGGACGAAGCGGATCTTAACCTTACCCATCGGCGACTCTGCAATCCACCCATCATCTGACTGCTTCATTTGAGCTTTGGTTAAACCCTGCGCCCATAGCGGCATATTCTCGGGCTGAACCATGAACTCATACACTTCGCTGGCACTTTTACGGATTGAAACGCTCGCTTGATGGACTGGATAGGTCACAAGAATTCCCTTCGTAGGTCGCACGACCGACTTGAACATCTTAACTTGGGCATTTGCGGTGTAAATAGAAATGAACAAACACAACAGTGCTACGGTGAAATTTAGCTTCATCTTTCCCCCACTGATCGTATTGAAGAATCTTATGTGGATTTATTCAATACGAACAACGGGGAAGTGATAGAAATCACTATTCGCAGCTTTTGGAATCACTGTAGAAGAAGCCATGGAACTGGGAGCGATCAATGCCTGGAAGCTCGAAGCGCTTGCCATTCTTACAATCCTGCACTCTGAAAGCCTCATTGATAGCCAGCATGTCCTGGAACGAAGGAAGATAACCATTCTTTTTATAGTACTCTGCTTCCTTTTTATAAATATTCTTTTCCAGTGCTGCTGCGACAGTTTCAAACTGCACGGTGGTTTTTATCGTTTCCACCGGCATATACTTGGGCAAAGACTCTTTCGCCACACCAAACTGCCTTACTAACTTCGCAAGATATGATTTTGAGCTATGGCCAAGATCCCAATGGAAATCATAGCCCTTTTCAATCATCCAACTATAGACACTTTGCAGGACTGCATCCTGCATGCGAACCTGGCGCAGCAGTGGCATGAATCTGTATTCAGCAATAAAGTCAAAACGCGGGTCCACTTCGACATCGTATGGAGCAAACAAAGATGTTTTGGTCACCCCAAGAGTGCGTGGATACTTATGATCTTTAAACTTGGTAGTCGTGCTACGGAATTTTGGAATCATCACCTTTCCGCCCGAGGCCTTGTCATAGGCGACGCGGATCACTTCTGAGCAGAACATTGAGGAGTAGTCATCGTCGTTCATGGAAAAATCGTAGCGAATGCCTTGTTTGCGTTCCAACGCTCCCTGCGCAAGATCATACATATAACGAGCCGCTTTCTTGGCAAGTGCCTGATCAGGATATCGGAACAAAGCCACTCGTGAATCTTCGGCCTGACGCCATTTTTCCAATGGTGTGACAACCACCCCGTATTGGATCAAGGCTTCCACAACATATTTATTACCGGCTTTATCCTCGCCAACAATAGCGGCATGAGAAAAGTTTCCCTCTTCGTCGGCAATACGTGCAATCATGGCTGACACATAGGATTTGCCTCTTATCAGCATCACGTCACCAGACTGCAACTGAAATCCTTTAAACTTTGGGTTTGTCCAAGTACTGGGTTGTTCATCTATCAAAACTGGGGTTTTCTTAAACGTGTAAACCTTTTGAGCATAAAGCCAATCCAAAATATATTCTTCCGTAAATCGTGCGTATTGAAATCCTTCACGAATCTTCTGGATGCAATTGCCTTCCAGCTCATTCCTGGAATCAAACTGTTTAAGTTTCTCATGCAAGGTCACGCGGATCTGAAACACGGTGTTTAAAAGGTCGGGACCCTTTGTTTTCAGCTGCTCTTTTTCTGCATCAGTCTTAGGGATAAAATGGTTCGCCGGAAGGTAAAACAAGTAATCAGTGACCTTGTTCACGACCTCTGCGCAAGTTCGAGCGTTGAATACATTGGGATTATTCAAGTCAGACAGGACTTTCTTGGAGCCGGTAAAAAGCTCATCCGTGCCGAAAACTGCAGTGGAACTTTCGGCTGGAGTTCTTTCAGAAGAAGAAATGGTGTCGTCACCTGTGTATTTTGCGAAAAACAAAGCTGAAACTAAAACCACGAGCGCGAAACCCACAATGTACTTCTTCACGTCCATCCCTCCGAATCTATTACCATAATCGGTATTATCACTGTTTCCCATGATAGGACCAAGGACGGAGAAGTTTCCCGACCAAAGTGTGATTTTCTGCAGGGATCATGATTCAAAAGTTATATGCACCAGAATTCTTGTTTCTTGATTGTAACGAAAAATCGAACGGTTGCGCACGTTTGCATTATGAAGACCTGGGATTCTGCGACCGATATATAAGACATGTTCAATGTAGTTCGGCACGTTCTTCTTCTACTTACAGTTACCGTTTTCTTCACGGGATGCAGTTCTCAGTCCGAAGAAGACGAGAATTCAACCAATCCGGTTGCTTCAACGCCAACCCCTGTTGCCGAATACTCAATTGGTGGTTCGATTGCGGGTTTGGCACACGACTCAATCTCTGTACGCCTCAATGGCTCCGAAACCAAAACTTTAAGCTCTGGCGCAACAAGCTTTGCCTTCACCACCAAAATCAAATCAGGTGATGCATATACAGTTTCAATTCTCTCCCTCCCTCAAAATCCGACCATCCAGTGCTCCTTACAGAATTCTAGCGGGACAGTGGCAAGCGCTGATGTCAGCAATATTCAGATCAGCTGCCCGACACTGAACTCGATTTCGATTTCAAATGTTCCAGCGCAATTAAATCGAGGAGCGACCTTCACCGCTGATGCGGTCGGGGTTTATTCAGATAGCCAGGTCAGAAATTTGAAGGACTTTGGGGTCTGGGATTCCTCTGACGTTTCCGTTTTAAGTCGCAGCGATTCTGATTTCTCCGGAGATGCGGCGGGCACTTCCAATGTGACCTTCACGTTTGCAGGAACTCAAGTCAGCAGATCCGTGACAGTTAAATCCACAACCCTCACCTCCTTGCAAATCAGCCCCAGCCAGGTCACCATGCTTGCGGCAACGCTAAAGAATCTTAAAGTAACAGGAACCTACAACGATGGCTCCACTCAGGACCTCACGGGCGTTGCTACCTGGAGCAGCTCTGACAACAACAAGGTCACTGTCGACAACGCTTCAAATAAAGGACTTTTGCAATCCGTTGCCGGAGGCACAGCCAATGTGATGGCGGAAGTCGGTGCAGTTTCCGCCACCCGCTCCATTACAGTTTCCAGCAGCTCTGTTTCTTCGATATCTTTAAGTCCGGCGCTTATTAACAGCTCCATTGGACTGTCGCAAAGTATTCGCGCCATGGCAGTTCTATCTGACGGGTCAACCACTGACGTCACAAATTCATCCTCCTGGTCGTTAGTTGACGCTTCGATCGCCATTTTTAATTCAGGATTTGTTCAAGCTCTGAGTGCCGGGAATACGGCAATCTCTTCCACACTTGGTTCCGCTACGGGATCGGGTTTGGTTAAAGTGTCGGCGAAAAAACTAAATTCTCTTACCGCTTCTGAAACCAGCATTTCACTACCGGCAGGGAGCCAAAAGAAAGTTACGATCACAGCGAACTATGATGACAATAGCACCGAAGTCGTCAATGAACTTGTGGATTGGGTCGTCGCAGACAATCAGGTGGTAACCGCAAAAAATTTCGACCATCAAAAAGGTACACTTATCGCCCAAGCGGCAGGTTCCACTAACGTTCAGGTTTTATGGCAGGGGAAATCCACTGTTATATCCTTTACGACCACTGCTGCAACCGTTTCAAGTATCAGACTAAGTCCGCCAGGATTGATGATTCCAAAGAACGTTAATATCCCCCTTAAAGCCTATGCCACTTTCTCAGATGGCATCGAATATGATGTTACGGAAAATGCAAGCTTCACGGTCTCTAATGCCAGCATTGGACAAATCAGCGCAGCCGCCGAAAACAAAGGAACTTTGCTGAATACCTACACCGGCAGCTCCACCGTGGGATTTCAGATCACCACCAGTATGCAGGGAAAATCTGCTTCCACAGAATGGGTTCTGGCTCCTGCAACTTTGAATAGCATTGTGCTCAATCCAAACTCTGTCAGTATTAACAGTGGTAAGAAATTTCAAGCACGGGCCTACGGGCAATTCAGCGATGGCGGCAGCACGGATTTGACGGACCTTGTGAACTGGTCCTCCAGCCAAAGCAGTGTGATGAGCGTCAGCAATTTTGATCTTGAAAAAGGTGAAGTGACTTCTCTTACCGAAGGCACCGCAGTACTGACTGCAGCCTTAGGGCCTGTCAGTGGCACACTCAACGTAACTGTCAGTGATTCGGCGACCGAGAATCTGGCAGAGCAAGGCATGGGACTACGCGGCTCTTACTATGCAAACAGAACTTTGACCGCTTCTGGATTTAAGGGATCGCGCATTGACGGCACGATCAACTTTGACTGGGCCGCTGGCGCAGCTCCCTTAGGTGTTGGCGATCAGTTCTCCATTCGCTGGTCAGGAAAGATTCTGGCCCAGTATTCCGAAACATACACGTTCTGCACGCGTTCTGATGATGGAGTCCGCTTGAAGATAAATAATGTCTATGTCGTCAACAATTGGACGGACCACGCAGTTACTGAAAACTGCGGCACTATTGCCCTGGTCGCCGGTCAAAAATATGACGTCGAACTGGATTTCTATGAAAATAGCGGAAGCTCTGTGATTCAGCTTTACTGGCAGAGCCCCTCTCGAACTAAACAGATTGTTCCTCGGCAGTTCCTGTTTTGAAAACCACTCCTAGTCCATAGCCCAGATTAAAAACACGAACTTTCTTCTTTCGCTGTTCCCTAGGAAAATCAAATTATTAGTAATCCGAACAAGGGACATCACAGAATGAAAGTACTCTGGGCAGTTTGTGTCTGTTTCTACTCTTCATGCACATTCGCCTCCTTTGGATTAAATCCCATCCCTGAAGATCATCTTAAATCCAACACCGAAGTTCTGACTGTAACGAACATGCCTCGAACGCGCTCTCAGGATTCCCTCGGAATTTGCTATTCTTTTGTTGCCACGACAATCCTGGATGAAGCGTATTGTGTTGAAAATAAGATTGCCGACTGCACCAATGCCACTGATACCCAAAAGCACTCTGTTTTGGATTCAACTCGCTATACAGTGAAGGGACCTTCTGCGACTGAATACGCCGGCGAGAAAGACAATCGTGATTATCTTTGGGGAATTAATGAAGGTGGTTCTCCGCAATTTGTATTGCATAGAGCACTTCAGAATTGGACGGTCAATGAGGCTTGTGCACCCTTTGATCAATTGGTTTCAAAAATTCCTGATGCAAAAAAAGCATCCGAACTTGAATACGCAATGTGGAAGACCTTCAAAGATGCCTATAAAACCTATCAAAAAAAATCCAAATCCTGCCCTAAGTGTGGACTTGAATACGCTACCGCTAAAGCCGAAGAACTAAAAAGGAACTACGGTTTAAAAACAAGCAATCAGGAAATTCTGGAAGCCTTTTCAATGGAAACTTATGCCATATTTTTGGATAGACTTCTGATTCCTTATGAAAGCTGCCTTGATCATCAGCTTGAACCTTTAAGCAAATGGGAACTTCAACAGTTTCCGACTAAAAAGAAAAGCAACTATTCTGAAACAATCTCAAAGGTCAAAGAGGTGCTAGCCAAGAAAAGACCTATTGCCATGAGCTTCTGCACACAGAATGAACTTAAGGTAAAGAGCATAAAGGCCTGCTTGGAACTGAAAGATAAAAATGGTAATCCAGCAGGGCTCGGCCACGGAGTTGTCATAAAGGGATATCGTAAAGTTTGCAAAAGTCCTGGCGACTGTTACGACGCCGTTCAAGTTCAAAATTCCTGGGGTGAAAGTTGGCAGAAAGCCAACAGCGATGGATGGGTGGACGCCAAGGTCCTTTTGGATCGATCATTCTATGAACTTGGCGCCCTGACATGGATCGAGAAATCTAACTAACCGCTGCCTGAAGAGTTGCAATATCAATCTTTTGCATCGTCATCATCGAATCAAATGCTTTCTTGGCGATTTTTGGGTCTGAGCTGGTGGTTAAATCCAACAAAACTCTGGGCGTGATCTGCCAGGAGAATCCCCAACGGTCCTTACACCAACCACAGTCGCTGGCGGCCCCACCGTTATCTATGATGGTATTCCAAAGGTGATCTGTTTCTTTTTGATCTTCAGTGATGACCATAAAGCTTACAGACTCATTGGGCTTAAATATTGGTCCTCCGTTAAGCCCCACGAACTTGCGCCCCATGACTGTGAACTCAACCGTCAGCTCCACACCCTCTTTTCCGCCTGGAAATTCCCCAGGGGCTTTATTCACTCGGCCCACACTGCTGTTGGGAAACGTTTTCGCATAAAAAGCAGCGGCTTTGCTGGCCTCCCCATGGTCAAACCAAACGCAGGTTACTAATTCACTCATAGTTTTTCTCCTTCTTGCTGTGGATAATAAAATGCTTTGAATATCATACGCGAGATATCTTCTTAAACCAGTCGAGTTGGAAATTAATTTAAATACCTGACACAAGGTTCACAACAATTGTGCTATCCTCTGCCCATGTCATCACGCATTCCTCGCAGTCTTTTGTCATTAGCCATTGGTGGTTTCGGTATCGGTCTTACAGAATTCGTCATCATGGGACTTCTTCCTGATGTTGCGAAGGCTATGAACGTCACAATCGCGCAAGCAGGTCACTACATTGCCGCTTATGCATTAGGAGTCGTTGTCGGAGCTCCGTTACTAGTGATTGCGGGGCGCAACCTTCCTCCCAAAAAAATGCTATTGGCATTGATGACACTCTTTACGGTGTTCAACGGATTATCGGCATTGGCACCCAACAGCACGGCATTGTTGATTCTAAGATTTTTATCGGGACTTCCACACGGAGCTTACTTTGGCGTCGGAGCCGTTGTCGCCGGCAGAATTGCTGGACCAGGTAAAGCCGCCTCTGCTTTCGCAGTCATGCTAAGCGGTCTGACGATCTGTAATATCATCGGCGTTCCAATAGCTACCTATATTGGCCAGATGGTCAGCTGGCGCGCATCCTTTGCGTTAGTCGCTGTCGTCGGTGTCGCAACTCTCATCGCAATCTCAATGACGATTCCCGATTTCGAATCAGAAAACAAAGGTGGTAGCGTCCGTCAGGATTTCGTGATCTTCAAAAATCCCTCCCTATGGTACGCCATCGTCATTGCCTCTATTGGCTTTGGCGGCTTCTTTGCCTGGTTTAGTTATATCACTCCCCTGCTTACAAACGTGACTGGAGTGTCGAAAGAATATGTTCCTTACTTCCTGTCATTGGCTGGAGTGGGAATGACTGTGGGCAATTGGATGGGCGGAAGAATGGCTGATTCAATGTCAGCGATTAAAGCGGTTGTGTACCTGCTGATCGCTATGATCTCAGTACTGATATTGGATTCTTTGTTGGCTTCGCATCTTATCCCGATGATCTTCCTGACTTTTACAACTGGTGCCATCGCCATGGCTATGGGAGCTCCGATACAAATCATCCTGATCAACTCCTCGAAGGAATCCCCCTTGCTGGGCTCCTCCATCGGCCAAGGTGCTTTTAATTTAGGGAATTCCCTGGGCGCATTCCTGGGAGGACTGCCTTTGGCGGCGGGACTGACCTTCAACTCCCCACTGTGGGTCGGCGCGGGTCTTGCGTTCACTGGTTTGATAGTCGCCATTAAACTTTTCCGCAAAGGTGGCAAGATAGATTTGCCGGTATCCAAAGACCAGCTAATGCACTAACTGCAATCAGGTTTTTGCTTCGCAACAACCACGACACTTCCGGTTCCCGTGTTTTAGCGACTCCGCTATAATGATAGACAATCTCGGGAGGTCGGAAGTGTGTAAAACAATAAAGCAGAAAGTTCATTTTAAAGCTCCTCCAGAAGTAATTTACAAACTGCTCACAGATTCAAAAAAGTACGCTTCTATAACCGGGAAAAAGGCCAGCATTGGCAAGTCAGCCGGAGCTCCATTTTCCGTTTATGGGGGCCAAGCGACCGGTATAATTGTCGAGCTGGTTCGAAACAAAAGAATTGTCCAGGCATGGAAAGGGCATAGCTTCCCTGAGGGTATCTTCTCGATGGCGACTTTCAATTTAAAGCCGACAGCCAAAAACGACACAGAGCTGGTTTTGATTCATCGAGGCGTGCCCAAAGAAATGATTCCATCTATTGAACTGGGATGGCGCAAGTACAACTGGGATCCGATAAAAAAGTATTTGGAAAATCTAGCTTAAGATTGCGAAGTCAGCTTTTGATAAAGCTTAAGGCCGATCCAGGCATCTGTTGCCGCATACAGAATCTGCTTTTCGGTTAAAACCTGTGCGTCCCAATTTGTGGTTTTAGGACCTTTGGAAATCGTGGCGTGCAGAACTTCTTCAGTCATACCTTTAAGGCCAATATTATTTAACTTCATAGATTTAGCCACGGTTTGCAGTTCAATAAAGCCGTGCGGATGAAATGGAAATCGCTTTTGCAATTGCTTAAGGTCATCCCTGATTGCCGCGCCAACTTTAACGACTTCAGGATTCTCAAAAATATTTTTAATTACTTCAGTATGTCCGATGTGCTTAAGACGAATAATATAGGCGTCAGTGTCTGTCGCCAATTGCAACATGGACACTGGATAGGACTCGCCCTTTTTAAAAGACGGTCGCGTTTCCGTATCAAAGCCAAGCATTGCATGAGATTCCAGCTCGCGCGAAATCCGATGTAGTTCTTGATCCGTATTGATCAGATGAATTTTCCCAGGAAAAGATAGAAACTTGAACGTCGGATGGGTCATGTATTTGCTTTGCAAAAATGGCGGACAGGGAGAGATTCGAACTCTCGGTAGGCTTTTGACCTACACACGCGTTCCAGGCGTGCGCCTTCAGCCACTCGGCCACCTGTCCATCGGGAACGATCTGAAGAGGAGCCAACATAGCATGATGGCTCCTCCGAAGGCAATAGTGACTCTGCGCATCAAGGCGCTAGAATTCGGTCATTTTGGACTAATGGATCAGCTTATATCCCAACGTGTACTCCGCCAAGATGTTCAAATATCTTTGCGCCACAGCCTGTGGATACTCCCCGTTGGAGTTATACTTAGCCTGAAACTCCACGATCATTTGATAACGTTGTTCAACGTCCATCATTCGCACTTCAACTTTCAAAGCGTTTTCAGCAACAAGGAATGCGGATGCACTCATGTTCTTGCTGGCATCCTTCAGGAACTCGCCGTCCTTCGCTGCAATGTACTCTTTGTACAGCTTCAAACCTTGTGCTTCACCTTCGCGGAAAGTAAGGCTTGCTGCCAAAATCTCCTTACGGTACTGCTCAGGAGCAAAGTCGCGAACTTTGATCGCAAGTTTTTCGAAGCTAGCGCGTGCCCGGGCATCAGCTGCCATCGTTTGAAGTTTCTTATGGAACTCTGCAGACATCTTCAACAACGTATCGCTTGAGAACTTTCTGCAAGGCAGTTCGTTTTGCATAGCAATCGTCAACACATCCATCGTTGCAGACAGAAGATCACGATATGCAGGCTCAGAAACACCACCAACGCGAACCGCATTGTACTGATCAGCAAAGAAATTAATCAACGTCACCAAGTATGCGGATGAAGCATAAGCACCGTTCGTGCGCATTGTGGAAATAAACTCTCTGACCTGATCTTTCAGTTGATTGCCAGCGAATTTCTCCTGAACAGAACCTGCCGCAGCACCTTCTGCACGACCAACCCACAGTTGCACCGGCTCAAGTTTATCTTTCAACAATGCATCCAGGTTGCGTTTGCATGAATACTCAGGGATGCGATTTCCCACCGCCAAACGTGGAGCCTCTTTCGTAGAGTGCGCCGTGATGTCCATTGCGGCTTCACCACCCATCGCCTCTGCCAATACTTCAACAGCCATGATGCTTGCCTGAGTCGTTACGATCTCAGAACTTACCGGCTGATTGCCATCGTTGATATTGATTCCCGTCAGCTGGCGCAAAGGAATGCGATCATTCTGTGTCGTAACCAGAGTCGCCGAGTAGACTTTGGCGCGCCCCAATTTAGACGAAAGCTCGATACGCACCAATGGAAGTGCCTTAATCAGCTCCAGTCTATAAATCTCACCGCCCACAGAGCGGGTGATGGATTCGATACGTCCTGTACCCGAATAAGTCGCCTCTGAAGGCGGCTGCGTCGGTTGAGTTGGTGGTGCCGGTGGCTTCGGCAATTGACCGCGGCCTTTATCCGCCGCTGACGGATTTGCGCTGGCCATCTGCGCACTCGCTAGTACCAATAGTAAAATCTTACCGTAATGCATTTCGAACCCCTTTCGAATCTTCAGTTGATATCTTTAATTAGTTCCCCAATATTCACTGCTCTCATTTCCCACAATCAGCGGCGTCAAATATTTTTTGATCGCATTATTCTGACCATATATGTCGTCGACGAATCGGACCACACCATCAGAACTCATCATGGAAGTTAAATAAGCCGTGTATACTGGCGTTTGCTTTGATTTCGGAATTGGAATCTCGGTCGACTTGGACATCACCTCACCTGGGCGAGCCACCATCGATTCGATAGTCTTGCGATCCCAAGCGGTGTCCTCAAGCAGATACTCCGCAAGTTCAAATGGCTTCTCCAGACGAATGCAACCCGAACTTAACTGGCGCATGGGTTCGTTGAAAAGCTCACGTGCATTTGTGTCATGCAGGTAAATCAGGAATCCATTCGTAAGATCAAACTTCACCACACCCAGCGCATTTCCTAAATGAGGCAATTGGCGGATATGGATGTCATAGTTCACGCGCCCCGTACTTAATCCCATCCAATCGATTGTGGTTGGATCTATTTTGCGGCGGTAGTCACCACTCCATACTTCATAGTGATGAGAATCAAAGTATTCACGAATCTGCTGCTTATTCAGCACCTTCAGATCATTTACTTTGTCTTCACTAAATATAGTCGGCGGCACTGTCCAGAAAGGATTCAAAATAACCTCAACCACCATATCCCGCATCGTCGGAGATTTGCGTGTCGGTCTGCCATTCACTGTACGGAAGCTCATCACCCGATTGTAGTCAGGATTCGAGACGTCCATTAAAATGAAGTACGACATCGCCAGATTCACGAAAATGTAGCGATCCTCAAAGTATTGCGGGAACCAGCGCATCTTTTCCATATCCACTTGCAATTGCCGAGCACGCTCGCCGCAAGGAACACTTAAGAACTGCCAGACTTTTCCTTTAGGAGAAATCTCTCCGTCAGGCTTGATCCGCAAGCCCCATTGAATGTCTGTGACCGCATTCAAAAGATCGACGTCAAAGATATCGTTCATGTTTGACATCCTATAGCCCATAATCGCAAGGCGCGCTTTGATCTGCGGAATCACAGGATTCTTTGTATACATTCTTAGAGGCACGTTGACCGGTGTAATCTCTTTCCAAGAGCCATCCACACACGTCGGGTAAATTTTAAGATAACCTTCTCGTGCAGATTGGTAGGGTGAATTTTGTGGAGCGACTTCATCCATCAAACTTTCGGCGTCATTCCCCGTGGCCACAACGATCGCGCGAAGCTGCTTCGCACTTAAGAAATCCTTTTTTGCAAACTTAATATCATAGCCAACAAACTGCGGATCCACACTTCCCGCATATAAATGCCCAAGCATACGCAGAAAGGCCTTATTCGCCGCCGAGCGAATATTGACCCCTTTTGCATAATTGGACTCTAACGAATCTGGCCAATACTGCTTGGGATTCAACCCATGCTTCCAACTTTTTTTGATAGCGGCACGCATGTCTGCAACCGAAATATTTGCTACCACCGTATTGTAATCGATCGGCTCAGCCGGTTTAGGCTTAGCTTGTGTCTGCAGTTGCGCCCATGCAATTGCAGGCAACACCGACGCGATTACGATACACTTCGTAAATCGACGAACTACTTCCATGTTATGTTCCCCTCAGTGATGGACCTCAGACTAGGCGGCTGCTTTTTATAAGGGAAAATATTTTGGATTCAGCTGTGAAATCACATGGGGTTTTAGTCTGGGAACTGGCAGCAGAACAAATTTACGCCAATCTGAATTGCTAATCTATGCCACATGACTGTTCCATCATTGTGAAAAGTCACCTTGGGACCCACGAATATCTGCGGGATAATTTTAATTAACAAGATGAGGAGTTCGACATGGAAGACAATTCAAAACACTCCAGTCCGGAGGTTAAGAAACTCAGCGATCTGATTTCAGATATCAAGATTGCTATGCTGGTAACAGTTTCTGGTGGCAATAGTTTGCATAGCGCTCCACTTGTCACCCAGGGAATCGAGGCTGACGGCAGTCTTTGGTTCATCATCTCTAGGGCTTCCCAAAAGGCCTCTGATATTCAAAACGAAAATCGTGTGAATATCACGTACTCCGGCAGCGGTACCTATGTGTCCGTCACCGGTTTTGCGGAGCTGATCGATGATCACCCGGAAAAGGTTCGCCAGATGTGGTCGAAGGGTTACGAAGTGTGGTTCCCTCAAGGCCCTAACGATCCGAACGTTCAATTGCTAAAAGTTGAAATTGAAAAGGCCGAATACTGGGAAGGACATTCTAATCCGGTCTCAAAAATGCTGGAGTTTGTGAAGCTGACAACAGGTTCAAAACATCTGAAAATGGGCAGCCATGGAGAGTTGAATCTAAGACATTAGTCTTCTGAGAAAATTTGGATAAAAAAAAGGACCTCATCGAGGTCCTTTTTCATTTTAGTTAGCTTTCGCTTCGCAACGAGCTGCGTATCTGATGTGGATGCCTCTTTGGTTTACATAGTCCACGCAAGTAAGGTTTTTGCCTTCGCAGTCATCAGCCAATACAACTTGGCCATCTGTTTCACGAACAACCTGGTTATCCAGGCAATAGGACAATACTTTAATGTTGATAGTGTCATCGATAGCCATCGCAGAAGAAGAAATCAAAAGCATTGCAGCGATCATTGTTTTCATAAAAAACTCCTTGGATTTAGTAAATTAAAGACCGCGCAGAAATACTATTCTCCGGGGAACTTTGCAACCAACGACAATCCTAGAAACCCTGTTTTTGGCAAACTTGCTTGATCGTCAAAAGATTAGACAGCAGGGGCTGGGCCCTATTCGAATATCTTTTCGCGTATAGCCCAAAAGCTCTTTTGCTTACGAGCAATGACAAACATAGGGGAACGGAACAGCGACTGCATTTTGATAGCGTCATCGGCAGACTTGATGAACAATTTCTTTCCCGGAAGCCTTAAGTGCATACGAGTAAAGTTAAAGTAGAAAGCCCGGCTGTCCGAGGCATTATTCAGGTAAAAGTACTCGGTCAGGGCTTTGGCATCCACGTCGTGGTATTTAACCTCCAGGCGCTCGCTGCCCTTCTTGTCATAGCCTTTTGCATAAGTGACTGAATCCACCCTTAAGACATGGGCATCTTTAAGGGCCATTGCTTCCTTGAGCTTTTTATCATTGTCGACCAGGACAGCCTGACACCCTTCGCAGCTTCGTGCCGCAATATCGTTTTCGTGCCCGCAGTCAGGACAACGTTTGAAGCGAAATCTAAATCCGCAGGGCTCCACTTCAGAAGTCACTGTATCCTGGAATGCTCCTTTGCAACGGCGACCAAAATGCTCGGTCACTTCACCTTCGGCGTCTTTGATTCCCCAAAAGTTGTTAACGGTCCCGCACTCTGGACAAGGAACCTCCACCATGACGGTGTGACCCGCCGGCTTGTCGTCATCAATCTCCGGAGAATACAGATCGTGATCCTGGCCAGTATAGTCAAGTACCAGACAGTCCGATTTCCCTTCGCTAAGCCGAAGTCCCCGCCCCACAATCTGCTGGTACAAGCTTACTGATTCCGTGGGTCTTAGAATCGCTATGACATCCACGTGAGGAGCATCAAATCCAGTTGTCAAAACTGAAACATTCACCAGGAACTTAAGTTTGCGGACCTTGAAGGCATTGATTATTTCATCGCGCTCCTCGACTTCGGTGTCCCCGACAACCAAGGCCGATACATATGGCGGCAGGCTTTTCATGATTTCAATCGCGTGATTAACTGAGCTTGTAAAAATCATCACCCCATGACGATCCACCGACATATCCACAATGTTTTTAATAATTAAAGGCGTGATCCGCTTTTGATCTTTAAGCAAAGCCTCAATCTGCGACGTCACATAACTTGTGCCATGCAGTTTAAGACTGGAGAAATCATAGCATGCGACGGGAGAGTCAATTTTCAATGGCGGCGTCAGATACTTGTTCTTGATCATGTATCCAATGGAAAGTTCATAAATGCACTTTTTAAAGAATCTGTCCTCTGTGGTCTGCTGAAGCTTCCTATCCTGATGATAGTTATAAATCCAGCCCAGTCCCAATCGGTACGGTGTCGCGGTCAATCCCAGAACACAAATCTCCGGATTCAGCCTCCTCAGCTTTGCGACAACTTGAAAGTACTGCGTTTCGCCTTCCATCGATACACGATGACACTCATCTATCACAACAAGAGAGAAGTTATCAAAAAACCCCTCTTCTGCCCGGGCAATGGATTGAATACTTCCGAAAATAACTTTTTGCGAGGAGTCTTTGCGATCCAGGCCTGCAGAAAAAATACCGGCATCCAATCCGAAAGAAATATACTTCGCATGGTTCTGCTCGACCAGTTCTTTGACGTGGGCCATGACCAGAACGCGGCCACGCGCCAGTCGCGCCAGTTCTGCAATGACCAGACTTTTACCCGCGCCCGTTGGCAGCACAATCACCGCTGGTGCTTTTTCCTTGCGAAAATGTTGAAGCGTCGCTTGGACAGCTTCCTGTTGATACGGGCGCAGTTGATACATAGTGGAGGGATTATCTGCGTTTTTTAAACGGATTTACAGAAGATTTTCCAGTTCCTTTTTTTGAAGGCGGCGCACCTTTGCCGGATCTTTTCGGTCCGGACTTTTCATCGCTTCGTTTCGCAAACTTTTTGGAACGATCGATAAATTTGAAAGTCGGATCCATCTTTTCTTCTTTGGCGCCCTGCAGATATCCTTTTACCTTGTTGTACATGCGATGGTCGGAAGGAGTGACAAATGTGATGGCTTCTCCGCTGCGTCCAGCACGCGCCGTCCGACCGATGCGATGAAGAAAGTCTTCCGCCTGAAATGGCAAATCAAAATTTACCACGTGATCCACATGCGGGACATCCAGTCCACGCGCCAGCAAATCAGTTGCGACCATGATACGGATGTCCCCTTCACGAAATTCACGCACAACACGGTTGCGCTGACCTTGGGAAAGTCCTCCGTGAATCAAGTCAGATGCAAATCCATAGGATTGCAAATACTCTCCAACAGCCTCGCAGCTTTCCTGACTTCCGGTGAACACAATCACTCCCCCGCGAGTGGCATTCAATTCATCCAGCAACCGGTCATTCTTCATGGTTCTGTCCAGGAGTACGACTTTCTGTTTCAAGCTATCCACCGGTGACTCGGCTTGTTCGGAGCGAATCATCACGGCCTTGGGATGAAGAAACAACTGCGCAATCTGATCCACATTGTGACCAAAGCTTGCCGAAAACATCAGAGTTTGTCTTTGCCCCCGCAAAGTTTGCTGAATGCTTTTCAATTGGGGTGCAAAGCCCATATCCAACATGCGATCTGCCTCATCGATAACAACGTATTCGACGTCTTTCAGCAGAAGCTTGTTAGATTGAAGGTGATCATTCATACGACCCGGAGTTGCGATAATAATCTTCGGGTTCTTTTTCAGCTGATTCGCCTGCTTGGAACCCGTCGAGCCACCGATTGCCAGACAAACCGAAACTGGCATTTCACGGCATAGATCTAAAAATACTTTGTAGATCTGTTGTGCCATCTCGCGACTTGGAGCCAGGATCAAAGCCCGCGCAGTTGGCTTTTGCTCCAGTCCCGTCAACACAGACAATGCATAAGCCAATGTTTTTCCACTTCCCGTTTGCGCAATACCGATCAAATCCGAACCAGCGATAACAGCAGGAATAGCCTTGGACTGAATGGGAGTTGGCTTTTTGATCGACATCTGCTCAAGGGCATTTAGAAGCACCGGAGCTAGATTCATTTCATGAAAGGAATTCTGACTGAGAGTGGACGACTGAAATTTCATAGACCGGAAGATCTATCACAGGCGGCCCCAATCTGCACCGGGACCGCTGCTTTTATAAAAAATACTAGCGCAAAGAGGCCAAAGCAGCCTCGTAGTTCGGCTCATTGGCAATTTCAGAAACCTGCTCTGCATGAAGGACTTTATTGTCTTCAGACAAAGTGATCACCACTCGGGAAAGAAGACCTTTTAGTGGAGAATCCGTGATATCCAATCCCCACTCCGGACCGAAGTGACTGCGGAACGCAGACAAGGATTCACAGTTCTTGATCCCTTCAGCTCCGCAAAAACGCGCTTGGGCAAAAGGCAAATCCATAGAAATGTTCAAGACAACAGTGTTGGTCAGGTTAGCAGCGTCTTTATTGAAATGACGAACAGAAGCTGCACAAGTCCCCGTATCAACACTTGGGAAGATATTCAGAACTTTCTTTTTACCAGCGTAGTCTTTCAGACTGACCTCGGAAAGATCGCTGCGAACCAAATTAAAGTCCTTAACCGCTGCACCCTTCGCTGGGATGCTGCCGGATGTGTTTACTGGATTGCCTTTTAGTGTGACTGTAGCCATTGAGAACTCCTTTGATCCTTTTGATTTACAGGGTTCAGGAAGGCCCGTCACGTCTTGACTTCGGGGGCCGTGAAGTCCTAGTCTGCGCTTACTTATGAAAAAAATATTTGCGATTCTGGGCCTGGTATTTGTAATCATAACTGTTTGCATGATCTATTTGGTCCGCAAAGGAGTCAGCTTGCGCTCAGAACCCCTGATCAAGCCGACCGTTATCAGCGCCGATCATCGCAATATCGCCAGCCACACTGTTTTGCGCTTATTCCCCGATCTGCAGACTACTCACTACGTATTGTGGGGCGTTTTGCCAGAAGCCAATGACACCCAACTTTTGATGACCTATTTTCTGGAAGAGTATTACAAGCAATTCCAAACCCCGGCCCATATCATCCAGGATGGAACCAAAGCCACCGCCGAGGAAATTGCAAAATGCGAAAAACCCTGCTGGATTAAACTTCCCCACAACCTGGCAAACACTCTGACAGCCAATGAGTTTATTTCCGGTAAAATTGAACCCACGCAAAAACCCTATATCACAATCACCGTCATGCCATTTAATGGGGACGAGGAAGTGAGTGACTTCTGCAATCAGGAACAGCGCCTGACTTTGGAATGCGTAACCCCTGTTACAGTCCGCGAGATTCACAGAAAGATGAAAGATCCCACACAGTTGTATTTTTTCCTACGTAAGTACAACGAGCGGGATTTATTTCTATTCGTTCAAAAGGAACTACCCAAAAACGGCCAATAAGGTATAAGGGGGCATGTCATTTGAACAGCGCATCCCCCTCATTTTGGAATTGGGCTTCCGTGAAGAAGCCATCGGCCAGCTTAAAAGCTATATCGACCTTCTATGGTCATCCAATGATGAGTTGAATCTAATCAGTCGCAAAATGACTTTTGATGAGCTGCTGGATAATCACGTTATCGATTGTCTGCTTCCCCTAAAACAGTTTCCCAAGAACATCAAAGCTGCTGCTGACTTTGGCTCTGGCGGAGGCCTTCCTGGTGTTATCTATGCGATTCAATTTCCGGAAGTACAATTTCATCTGTACGAGAAAAGCATTCTGAAGCAGAACTTCCTGAATCGCTGCAAAGCCATTGCTCCAAATCTGAATGTTCACGGCGAAATCCCCAAGGATCTTGTTGATATTGATGTTGTCACTGCACGTGGTTTTAAACCAGTTGATGTCATTCTTGATGTCAGCCGCAGCTACTACGCGAAAAAAGGAAAGTACTTCCTTTTGAAAGCACGCAAAGAAAAAATTGACGAAGAGCTGACCCTGGCCCGCAAGAAATTCAAGGATCTTAACGTTACTGTAGAACCCTTGAAGTCCCCGATTCTTGATGTCGAGCGCCACTTGGTGCTGATCTGATAAATTCATAGTAGCAATCACCATTGAGCCCGAAGTAGATGATCTTTCTTCCTCGTGGATAAATGGTGAAACTGGATACTCCGCACTCCATGACCTTATTCACAAAATCCCGAAGCCCCAGACCCAGAGTCTGATTGGACATAATCGTCTGCGCAATTCCACCGTCGTCAAACTTTGCGGAAATATCCGCATCAAACTCAACGTCCTCACTGCAAACCACGCCATCGTGAGCTGAAAAAACCAGGCGCCCCTCTGCCAGATCCAAACGGCAGCTTGCTATATTCATCTGCTCCACCGAACTTAGGAAGTCAGAGAATTTTAATTCCCGGGAACGAAGCTCTGAAACAAACTCTTTTTGCAATTCCATATCACGCACCTCTATCCTGATTATCGGAAATCAGACTTTGTACAACAAGGCCTTCGTTAAAATCACATGGCCGGCGATGCCGCCCCCCACGCACACAGGCATCAACAAAAAGTACGGCATTTGATATAGAAGCAGAAGTTTGGGTTCGATCTCCCAGGCAAATGGCAGAGGCGATGACATAAGCCCCACGTAGACTGCATTGATGGCAAACGCAATCCCGACAACATTAAAAATCCAAGCCAACCACTTGCTTGAGTTCACCATGGGGGCCACCGCCAACGCCAAGGCACCGGCAAGAATATCAAAATTGTATCCTGTCCAGGTCATCGTGTAAGGCATCGTTCCCTGTTCTGCCCATTGATAGATAATAATCTCCAATGGCAGTCTAAACCCCTGAAACACGACCAATGACATCAAAGACAATCCCAATGCCAGTCTGTTGCCCAAACTCGATAGTGAAACCCACAGTGATAAAATCAAAACGGTGATAAAGTAAGCCAAGGCAATGGGATAGGGATGGTTTGCCAAAATACCGGACTGAACCAAGACGGCACCGAAAGTCAGCCAAAGAATCATCAGCACGGTGACTTTCAGAACCTCACGGTTCACTGAAAACTCCAGCCGTTCACTGACGACCCCGACTGCACCAATAAACATTAGGCAAATACCGATGACCACCGCCATAAACAGCAGCACTGATAAACCACCGGCTGGAGACATAACCATCGGACCTCCCGAATAAGGGAACTTTATAACACGTTAAGAACTATTTTTCCTGTGTGAGCACTGGATTCCATCAGCTCATGAGCCTCGCGTGCTTGATCCAGTTTGAACTCTTTGAAAATCACGGGCTTCAAAAGACCTTTATTCAAAAGCGGCCAAACCCGTTCTTCCAGGCTTCTGGCAATGCGAGCTTTCTCTTCCGTCGATCGTGGCCTTAAAGTTGATCCTGTGATCATCAGTCTTTTGGCCATCATCTTGCGTAAATCAAACGACACTGAAGCGCCTTGCAGAGTTGCGATCTGAACCAATCGCCCCATTTTACCCAGGCACTCAATATTCCGAGCAAAGTATTCACCGCCCACCATATCCAGAATGACATCAACACCCTTGCCGTTGGTGGCGTCTTTAACCGCCGTCACGAAATCTTCATTTTTGTACTGAATGACCTTCTGTGCCCCCAATTGCAAACAGGGCTCGACGGCGGACTCTTTTCCGACCGTGGTAAAAACGGTGGCTCCCATCTGATGGGCAAGTTGAATCGCAGTTGTTCCAATTCCCCCGGAACCGCCATGCACTAAAATCGTTTCACCTTTTTTTAGCTGACCACTTTCAAATACGTTGGTCCAAACTGTAAAGAAGGTCTCCGGCAACGCTGCCGCCTGAGTAAAATCCAGATCGTAGGGAATGGGCAGACACTGACCTTCGGGCGCGACAACAAACTCAGCATAACCGCCGCCATTGACCAGGGCACACACCGGGTCACCCACCCGCCAGCGCTTCACATGTGGGCCGACTTCCACAATTTCTCCTGAAACCTCCAGCCCCAGCAAATCCGAAGCCCCGGGGGGAGGAGGATACGTTCCCTGTCTTTGAGCGCAATCAGGTCGGTTCACCCCAGCCGCCTTCACCTTGATGAGGACTTCACCTTCTTTGGGTTTTGGTGTCGGGCGCTCTGCCACCTTAAGTACTTCCGGCCCGCCTGGCGTGCTAATTTCAATAACCTTCATGATCACCTCAGCTATAACCATAAATAAACAGGGAGTGATAGTAAAGCGCCTGTTCCAATTGTGTTATTTACTAAAATACCCCAAAAGAAATCGAACCATATTGCCTTTTCTGACAAGGAGCCTAATATCGGTTCCATGAACAAGGACCTTATCGTTGCATTTGCATTAGGAATACTCGTTGGCTGGGGAGTTTTTAAATTCACCTCTCCCAAAGTAGCACCTGCACCAACTGAGATTGCACAAGGTGTCTCCGAAGAAGACATGGCCAATCCTAACCCATCGGAAAATGCGGCGGCCGACGAAGAGACAATGCCACAAATTCAAGACTCCATGGCAAATGCAAATCCTGCCGCGACTCCAATGGCTCAACCACCCACGGCTCCAGAAAATCCTCCACGGGACATTAACCTGCAGCTGACAGAAGAAGCGGTGGATATGCTGGAAGAGAACATTGCTGATCTTCATCAATCCGTCACTGTTGAACGCGACGACCAGGGCTTCATCCTGCACTTCGACAACCCCGACAATTATTTTGCAAATATCGGACTTGCGAACAATGACCGAATTCCCTTCACCCAGTTTGAAGAGATGAGACAGAATCCTGAAACCCAGGAACTTGCGGGCAGAATTGAAACCATACTTTCCAACCTGGAAAAATAAAAAAAGGGCTCTTCTCAGAGCCCTTTTTGTTTTTAACTATTTAAATCCCTTTTTGAATCCCTGCCAGCAATCCTGATAGTTCGACTGAAGAAGTTCTTTCCCCATTGCAAAATCAGTCACGCGGTACGGAGACCGTGATTCAAACATAAACGCCATTGTCTGTGACAAACGAACCGGTTTAAGTTCTGCATCGCTGGCCTTTTCAAAAGTCTCAACATCCGGCCCATGAGCCGAATAGAAATTATGAAGACTGCCTCCACCTGGCACAAAGCCACCGCCGGTCTTGGCATCATACTCCCCGTAGATCAGTCCCATATACTCACTCATGCAGTTGCGATGGAAATACGGCGGACGGAATGTGTTCTCGGCAACCATCCAGCGCGGCGGGAAGATGGCAAAATCCACATTTGCCGTTCCAGGGATTTCACTTGGCGAGGTCAACACAGTGAAAATCGAAGGATCTGGATGATCGAAGCTGACGGTGTTGATGGTATTAAATTTTCTTAGATCGTATTTATAGGAAACGTAGTTTCCATGCCAAGCCACCACATCCAACGGAGAATGAGTCAGCTCCGAGCTCCATAATTCGCCGGCAAACTTTCCAAGCAACTCATACTTGCCCTCAAGATCCTCGAACGCGGCCACAGGAGTTTGAAAGTGACGACGGTGCGCAAGTCCATTGGCACCGATCGGCCCCAGATCTGGCAATTGGAACGGACAACCAAAGTTTTCCCCCAAGTACCCTGTGCACTTGTCTGAACCCAAAGGATTCACTTGAAACTTCATCCCGCGTGGAACCACCGCAATTTCGCCCGGTTCTGCATTAATGAATCCCACTTCAGTTTTAATTTGGATGGATCCCGCTTGCGGAACAAACATGAAATCGCCATCGGCGTTCATGAAATAACGCTGACCCATGCCTTTGTTAAACGAATATAAATGCACATGAATACCGCGATGTTCTTCAACTCCGCCGGTACCACAAACAGTGCGGATGCCCTCCACAAAATCCTGTGTGACTTCTTCAGATACCGGATTCCAGCGCATCTGATTGGGATTGATGTATTTGGGTTTTGTGAAGGTTTTTGCTGTCATTTCCTTCATCGGAACAAAAGCTTTGTGCGCAACCGATGGACGAATGCGATACAGCCACGAATACAGATTATGATGGCGCGGAGCTGTGAATGCTGAACCACTCAGTTGTTCAGCGTAAAGCCCCATGGAAACTCGCTGTGGAGAGTTCTGATCCACAGGCAATGCACCAGCGCGAGCTTCTGAAGAAAAATGATTTCCGAATCCTGACAAATATTGATTTTCCATAGGTCATGATAATCAGGTTTTACCTACTAAAGTCAATGCTCCCGCCGGGGTGGAGGTCCGGTGATAAAACACAGTGCGACGAAGAGCCAACACAGAAGTATTCTTGAGGAAATCAATGGAGGTTTTCAGTGAAAAAATGGAGCTTGGCGTTTGCGGGTTTGCTTCTTTTGTTCTCGGCAAAATCAATGGCCTTTGGTTTCTATCTAGAGCCGGGCCTTTTCTATGAAAGTGGCGACGGTAAAGTTGATATTGATGACTCAAAGGCCACAACTAAGGGTCTCGGTGTCGACGTGAAGCTGGGTATGAACTTTGTCGATAAAATGCTTTTCGTGGGAGTCGATGGCAGCTATTCAATGCCAAAGTTTGAGCACTCAAATACCGGATACGATGCTGATGCGACATCGATGACCTACGGTGCGATTATTGGCGTGCAAACCCCCTTGGTGGGCCTGCGCTTCTGGGCCGGCTATGTCTTTGGCGGAACATTGGATCCCGAGGAAAGTGGTTTATTTGACGTGAAATTCGAAGAAGCCACAGGCCCCAAAGTCGGCGTCGGAATTAAGATCTTCTTTGTTGCGCTCAATGTTGAGTACATGGATCTAAAGTACAAAAAAGGCTCGGGCAACTGGGGATCTATCCCATCACTTGATGACTTTAACAACAAAGTCACCATGGTCAGCCTTTCTGTTCCAATGAGCTTCTAATCCTTTGCCCACCAAAACGGCCGACCCTACTTGTCGGCCGTTTTTCGTGGTATACAGCAGGTAAAAGCAGATTTTCAATACTGGTATTTTCTTCATCAAATCAGGCCCATAGAGGTTATGACGTATTAAGAAACCTGAAGATATTAAAAATGTGCAATAAAGTTAATGATAAACCAAAATTGGTTGTATTGGCCGCAGCTTATAAGGATAACGACAGGAATATGGCAAAAATCAAAGTAGAAATAGACGCTGACCTTCAGGATTTGATCCCTCAGTTCACTGAGAATCGCAAAAAAGACATCGCAGCCCTTCAGGAATTGATAAACAGCAACGACCTTCCTGCTATCGCGGCATTAACTCACAAGATCAAAGGCGCAGCTTCCAGCTATGGCTTTATGCAATTAAGTGAAATTGCGGCACAAATGGAAAAGCTCTCCAAAAACAATGAGGCTGCCCAACTTGCGAATCTTGCCCAGGACATGAAATCTCACTTTGAAAATATCGAAATTCAGTTCGTTCCGATGTCTTAGGAAATCATGACAATCAGACTTCGAATTCTCCTTTTCACATTGCTCATTGTGACTGGTGCGATGATCGCTGCCGGAACGATGGGCTATAAAATTGGAGCCTCCACTCTGCAAAGCGGACATTCGGAGCGCCTGATTCAAATTCGACTGAACCGCACGCAAGCGCTAAAAACCGATTTGGAAAATCTGGGAAATAATCTTCTGGTCGCTGCCGAAATGGTGCGTGTTCGAGATGCCGTTTCCGCTTTTCATGAAGCTTTTATTAAGCTCAACAACAATATTCCCGAAAAAACTCTGGCTCAGAATATACGGATCGTAAATTCACATTACACCAATCACACTGCTGGCCATGAAGACACCCCTATTGCCGATCGATTAAGCAAACCTGCATTGGTTCTGCAATCGATGATTCTGATGGAAGCTGAACGCAATGAAAGTACTCCCCGTAACGTGATTGCTCTTAAAGAGGCTGATCCGTATGGATATTCCAAAGTACACAGCGAAATTCACACTTTCCTTTCAGACTATGCGGATCGTTTTCAGGTGGAAGACGTCCTGCTGATCGATCGCGACGGAGTTGTCGTTTACTCGGTCCAAAAAGGATTAGAGCTGGGGGCCAGCCTGGATACTGGCTTCTTCAGCGGAACACGACTGACAGATGTTTACCGCTGGTCACAAAGCGCGCCACCCCAAACATTCAGATTCTTTGATTTTGCACCGCTGTCCTCGGGATTTCCGGAATACGTTTCTTATATTGCCGCGCCAATTTATGATCAAAAAAACTATATCGGAACTTTGTTATTTAAGGTTGGTCTGAATCGATTCGATCAGATACTGAGCGACAACTATCAATGGAAAAAGCAAGGACTGCGCGAAACTGGTGAGGTCGTGGCATTTGGTCCGGATGGTTTCATGAGAAACAGCTCACGCATGTTTCACGAAAACCCAGGGGAATTTAACCGACAGTTTTCCAGTGCAGGTGCCAAACAAGAAAGCATCAACGCAGTCCAAACCAAAGGCACCACGGCCTTGATTGCGGCAGTCCCAGCTGAAAAGATTCGCCACTATCTGCGCTCTGAAGATTCTATGGAAACAGGAACTGACTACCTCAATGCCGTCAGCCTGATGTCGATTGGTAAAGTACAGTTACCCGGCGGCGTGGAATGGGTGATCATTGCCAAGTCAAATTTCAACGAAACTACTGGTCCAATCAATCACTACTTGGTTGTTTTCGTTGTCATTGGTTTATTATTTTTAATTGTCTCCTTGGGATTGGCATACTTTTTCGGCAAACAGCTGACTCAGCCTTTAAGTTACCTGCACCGTAAAATTCAGTCTCAAGGCAGTGCCATCCAGGAGATCGCATATTCAAATCAGGACGAGTTCGCCAATGTCTTTAATGACTATAATTCCCTGGCTCAGAATCTGAATCAGGAAAAGCAGGAAAAAACAGTCCTGGAAGATGTCATTCTGACTCTGGGTAAAGTCATGCTCATGGTTGAAGTTATTCCCGGATATGAGGGACACCTTAAAGCCATCATCCGCAAAACAAATCGTATCGCCTATGAGCTTATCGGCACTCCTGAATTGTCGATTGTGGGTTCTGATATCTCCTTATGGATGGATATTGAGGCGAAGGATCTGATTAACACACATAAGAAAGAAGCAAATTTGAAGTGCCTGTCGGGAGAACGCATCCCATTGGCGGTCACAGTCATCCCGATGGAAAACACCACGGGCCGAGAGCGCTTTGTTGTTGTGGGTAATGACTTGCGCTGGAAAATCGAAACCCAGCGCGAGCTTCGCATGAAGGAAGATCTTTTGAAGGCCTCCCAGGCCATCTCCAAAACCGGATCCTTCCGATGGGACCTGCGCAACGGTCAGATGTTGTGGTCAGATGAACAGTTTAAATTATTGGGACTGAATCCCAGCGAGGTTCAACCCAGTTATGAACTATTCAGAGCGATGGTTCATCACGAGGACGTGCAGGAGCTGGATAACGCCATTCGCATGCAAGGCATCGGCACTCGCGAATTTCATTTCGTACTCAGAGTCCGTCGTGCCGACACTAATGAGTATGTTTGGACGAACATGATGGGCATCACAGAGTATGATGACAATAAAAATGCTCTGTGTACTTGGGGTATTAATCAGGATATCACTGAACTTAAGAAAGCCGAACTTGAGTTAATCTCGATGAAGGACGAAGCCGAGAAGTCATCATTGGCCAAGTCTCAATTCCTGGCCCACATGAGTCATGAAATCCGAACACCGATGAATGCCATCATGGGTATGGCCGAGCTGTTAAAAGAAACCAAGCTTGATCCGGATCAACGTTACTATCTGACGATATTCCAAAAAGCCAGCGACGTGTTGATGACCTTAATCAATGACATCCTGGATCTTTCAAAAATTGAGGCCGGTGAGGTTTCAATCGAAAACATCTTCTTTGATCTTCGCAAAATGATGACAGATGTTCAGGAAATTATGAGACCTCGCGCGCAGTTAAAAGGCGTGGACTATTCATTTGAAATTGGTCAGGGTGTTAACATCAATCTCATGGGTGACCCCACCTTCGTCAAGTACTGATCAATCTTGTAAGCAACTCAATCAAATTTACAGATCGTGGGGAAATCACCGTTTCCGTCACAAAGAATGCCACCAAAAAAGACAGCCTGTTGATCGCTGTCCGCGATACCGGTGTTGGCATTGCTCCACAAAAACAACATTTGATATTCCAGAAGTTTTCGCAAGCTGACAGCTCCATCACACGTCGATACGGTGGAACCGGTTTAGGCCTGGCCATCTCCAAGAGCCTGGTTGAACTGATGGGCGGACAAATCTGGTTCAAGAGCCGTGAAAACACAGGAACGACGTTCTATTTCACTATGCCTTATCGCGAGCAAAGCGTCGGCCTGAACATTGAGACCAATCCCTTGGTAAACACAGGCCTGCTCTCATTTGCTGATCAATATGAAGCTCGAGAGACAGAAAAACTGCCAACAACAGTTCGCGACAACAAAAACCTGCGTATTCTTCTTGCAGATGATACTGAGGATAATCGCATTCTTTTCACCCATTTCCTAAAAAGCTTCCCATTTGAAATAATTGAAGCCGAGAATGGACTTGAAGCGGTAGATAAGATAAAGTCTAACGAGTTTGATATCGTCTTCATGGACGTTCAAATGCCAGAAATGGATGGCTATGCAGCCACATCGATCATTCGTGAATGGGAACGCACTACCAGACATGCGCACATTCCAATAATCGCACTGACAGCTCACGCCCTTTCTGACGACAAGCAAAAATCCATAAACGCCGGATGTGACGATCACATCACCAAGCCGTTTAAAAAGGATGTTTTGTTAGGCGTGATTAACAGGTTTACGAACTAAGGATGATGATGAATTCACAAGAAGAAAAAAGCAGATTGCTGATTGTTGAGGACGACGCGGATATTCGCGAGCTCCTGAAACATTTCTTAAAAGAATTCGTCGACGAAATCGTCGAGGCTGAAGATGGCGCCGCCGCTCTTCAATACGTGAAGTCGAAAGAATTCGACACGATCCTCTCAGATATCGAAATGCCAAACATGAACGGCCTGAAGTTTTTGGCCTATGTTCGCTCCTTGGGTCATATGACTCCATTTGTGGTACTGACTGCACATGGCGATCACTCCCGTGCTCTGGAAGCTCTGTCATTGGGTGCATTCGATTTCATCACCAAGGATTCCAAACGTAAATTTGTTATCGAGAGCGTATGTTCTGCGATCAAAATCGGGCGCGAAATGAAATCTTCCAAGAATGATCCGGTTCAATCCAATCATCTTCGCAAGATTTACACTGACATGTCCAAATCCTCAGAGATGCGCCTAAGAAAAATCATCGACCAGATGTCCAACTAATCAGAGGTTTCGTTAGCATGGTAAAATCCACCACTCACTATCACGGCGACAAGCATTGCGAGATTACCCACCAGCCTTCTTCAGCTCGTATCGGAACTGACGCCCCGAAGGACAATCACGGCAAGGGTGAGTTGTTTTCACCGACTGATCTGGTGGGCGCTGCCATGGGCAGCTGCATGCTTACGACAATGGCCATTCATTCTGAAAAAGATGCCATCAACTTGAAAGGCGCTTGGGCCGAAGTTGAAAAGGAAATGGTTCCAAATCCGCGTCGAATTGCAAAACTCAATGTGATCCTGCATTTGCCAATGAACATCCCGCATGACTATCGCAAAAAGCTTGAAGACTTTGCTCTGGGCTGTCCGGTGAAAGTCAGCATGCACCCCGATATGCAAATTCCTGTTTTGTTTCACTATGATATAGCGTAGTTCGCTTTATTTTGTTCTTAAGCTTTTCCCCATAGTTATTCTCTATAGGTCCAGTAGATACAATCAATTGGATCTATTATAGGCCTTGGCCGATAATTAAATAGAGAAGGGGGTTGCCATGACAACGCTTGGAACACGCGCACTGCTTGCCTCAAAGATCAGAACTGGACGAAAAGTCCTGGCATTTTATGCCTTAACATTTGTCACGGTCGAGGTCTTACGCCATTTTCCGATTCAATAATGACAGCGCTATAAAATTTTGTGACCATCTTTTCATGTAAATTTTCGACGAAAGGAAGATACACATGAAAAGATTTATCGCACCAGTCCTTGCCGCGCTATTTATTAGCGCTTGCGCACACAAAGAAGAAGCTCCAGTAGTTACGACTCCGCCGCCACCTCCAGCACCTACTAAAGCTCAAGCTGTATTGAAAGCAGCTAAAGGCTCTAAGATCAAAGGTACTGTTCACTTCACAGAAGAAAATGGCGAAATCAAAGTTGAAACAATGATCGATGGCTTGAAAGCTGGCCCTCATGGTTTCCACATTCACGAAACTGGTACATGCGAAGGTGATTTCACTTCTGCTGGTGGCCACTTCAATCCAACAAATGCAAAACACGGTTCTTTGACTTCTGCAGATCGCCACGCGGGTGATATGGGCAACCTAATGGCTGACAAAAAAGGCAAAGGCAACACGACGATCACTATCAAAGGTTCTTTGAGTGGTGCTGAAGGCATTATCGGTAAATCCATCATCGTACACAAAGGTAAAGATGATTTGAAATCTCAACCTGCTGGCAATGCTGGAGCTCGCGAAGCTTGCGGCGTTATCGAAGCAATGTAATTTCTTGATTTGAAATTATAGAATCAAAAAAAATGCCGGGGTGACCCGGCATTTTTTATTTAAACTGAACGAACTTTCTGAGAGATCTTACCAAAGACGTTTTCACCCTTGGCATTATTCATCTGCATCTGGATCGTATCGCCCGCCTTCATGAATGGCGTTTTGATTTCACCCTGTTCAATTTGCTCAATCATGCGTTTTTCCGCAAGACAGCTTGAACCGCTCGCATGGTCTTCATTGGAAACTGTTCCGCTGCCAATGATCGCACCTGCAGGCAGGTTGCGAGTTTTTGCTGCGTGAGAAATCAACTGTCCAAAATGGAAGTGCATTGCACCAGCATTTGCCTTACCGAAGAACTCACCATTGTAGGTCACATTCAGTGGCAGGTGGATACGGCCGTCTTTATAGCCCTCACCCAACTCATCTGCAGTTACCGCGAATGGCGACAACGCAGAAGCCGGTTTACTTTGGAAGAATCCGAAGCCACCCGCAAGTTCAGCCGGGATCAAACCACGCAATGATACGTCATTGATCAAAACCAAAAGCTTGATGTGTTTCAATGCTTCCTCAGGAGTCACACCCATTGGTACAAAATCTGTAACCACGCCCACTTCACCTTCAAAATCCGTCCCGTGAGCAAAATCACGCTGAGGAATATCTTCGGTCGGAGCCAAAAACTGCCCGCACTCGCCCTGATACATCAACGGCACAGTGGTGAGTGTTTCAGGCAATGGAGCATTACGTGCCTTACGCACAAGTTTGATGTGATAAATAAAGGCAGAGCCATCAGCGAACAACCAGGTTCTTGGCAATGCCGAGTGGAAATCCTGTTCGTTCACCGCGAAAGCACCGGCGGCTTTGCCATCATTCAAATCATTGTAAAGCTTTTTCAAATCAGCTTCTTTTGCAGACCATTTTTCCATGGCTTCGCGAAGATTCGGAGCAATATGCGTGGCTTTTACCGCGGTTTTCAAATCACGGCTGATCACGCACAGGTCACCATCCAAACTATGAGCTGATTTCAGAGTACCTAGTTTCACGTTCTATCCTTAGTCAAAAGTAACAAGTAAATTCGCGCCCGCTGCACGGTAGTTTTTCAACTCAGCACCGCCAGTAATAGTGGCAACTTTGCCGCTGGCACTTTCAAAGTAAACATTTAATCCGAAATTTGGAGAGAATTTGAAAGATGCGCCGATAACCAATGGGATCAATGGTGAAGTCACATCGCTCACTGTGCAGTTATTCAGACCGCATTTTTTATCCATATTGATCGCAAGGTTCACACCCAGGTAAACACCCGCGTAGTCTTCGAACTTGTACATGATATTCACTGGAATATCGACATAGTTCATTTCCACTTTGCCATCAGAGCCACCGGTTTTAACCGTCAGCGGACGTTGAGTATACAACAAGCCGGTACGAACATTCCAAGGACCAGCGATTGGCAGGATACCGAAGGCACCGAACTGCATGCCAGTTAGTGATTCAGTGTTAAAACCCGCAGCATCAGTATCACCGGATTGACTGCGCACACCGAATTCAAGACCGTAATTAAGATCAGCAAATGCTGCTGAAGAGAAAAGACCAGAAACAACAAGGAACGAAAGTGCCAGTTTTTTCATAAGAACCCCTTATGGGAAAAAGTCTCCCACAAGTTTTCTTATTTATCAAAACACCACACGGCATTCAGGGCCATTTCGTTCAGTGACGTACTGTCGGAGACCAGGCTATGTTCCAGAGCCAAATGGTGGGGCTCCACTGTGCCACGCGCCGCCAAAACAATCAGAAGTAGCGGCACCACAATGCGCAGAGCCATTTCAAATTTGGACCCCTTCTGCGGTGAGTACTCATCTTTCCACTGACCGAAGTTCACGGCTTTAATCAGCATATAGCCCAAAATCAGCAGGACCAGAGTGATCACCGTGAATACCCAGTTTTGATTTTGCGGCAAAGAGCGCATTTGTTCCCAGGTAAACTCTGGCGACCAATTTGAATACTCAGCAAAACGCATGCGACGACCGTGATGCGCATAATGAAAGAAGTCCACGTAGGTCAGCAAAGAAATTATCAACCACACAGCACCGAAGTAGACCTTGTAAATCACAAACATCCAATTCGGCCACTTTTCAAAAAACGCCTGGATCATCAAAATAAAGTAAATCGGCAAAAGCAGAAATCCAAAAACCAACAGATCAAAGCGAATACCCGCTCCAAATGAGTGCAGCACTTCAAGGAAGTTCAACATCTGAATTTTGGACAAGGTGCTTAGTAAAAAAAGATTGAGCCTGAAAAGACTCATAAAAAGAACCATGGCAAGCGACAACTTCGCAAGCTTCATCATAACTTTAGATGAAAAGCGCAGCGAAAAGATAAATCTACTTGGCATTAAAACGCCCTTTGATGAAAATCTGTGTTGTTAAATTATGCACATCAACAGGAGTTAGTATATGTCCTCATACGTACTTTACAACTATTTTCGAAGCTCCACGTCCTTCAGAGCCCGCGTGGTTCTGGAGCTGAAGGGCCTCGTGTACGACTACAAACCAATCAATCTATTGAAAGACGAACAACACTCCCCCGAATACTTGAAGCTCAACCCCCTGGGCGGAATCCCGACGTTAATTCATGATGGAAAGATCATTCCCGATTCCATGGCCGTCATTGAGTACCTTGAGGAGATTCATCCTTCTCCGTCGATTATGCCCAAGGACTTCTATCTGCGCGCACGCGTACGACAGGTTTGCGAGATTGTGAATGCTTCCATGCACCCTTACGGAAATCTGAAAATCACAAAGTATCTGGGTCAAGCCCATGGCTATACTCAGGAGCAAAAGGATCAGTGGGTGCAGAAGTGGGTTATTCAGGGCCTTGAAGCCCTGGAGAAAACTTTGCCCGAGTTTTCAGGCAAATACTGCTTTGGTGATCAGGTGACTATGGCGGACGTGGTCCTTTACCCTCAAATCATCACCTGCCAGCGCTTTCACGTCGACTTAAGCAAATACCCAACAGTGATGAAAGTCTTTGGCAATCTGGATCAGCATCCGGCCTTTATCAAAGCTCACTTCAGTCGTCAGATCGACACACCTGAAGAGCTTAGAAAGCCCTAAACGAAAAAAGCCCGGGAAACCGGGCTTTTTAATTAGTTACGCTCTGTAATCAGGAAGTGCCACTTATCAATGACTGGGATGATGATAAAGACCAGCATACTTACGTTAAGCCACATAAAGAAGGCCATCCAACGCTGAGTGCCCTTGGATTTGTAGTAACGATAAAGTTCCTGCAAAACCTTAAACACGAACGGGAAAGTCAGAAGGATGTACAACCAGCTGGCATGAACGAACAATGGTGCAGCCAGTGCAACTCCCACATACGCGAAAGTCCAAAGAGCGATCTGCTCCAAAGTTTTGTCGATACCACGAGCCACTGGCAAAACCGGAATGTCGCCGGCCGCATAGTCGTCCTTATAGCGAATTGCCAAAACCCAAAAGTGCGGCATTTGCCAAATGAACATGATCAGGAACAAGTAGATGGATTCGGAGTTAAAAATATCCGGATTTGCGGCAGCGTAGCCGATCGTTACAGGCAAAGCACCTGGGAATGCACCCGGAACCGCACCATAAGCCCACTTCTTTTTTAAATAAAGAGTGTATGGACCGTTGTAAAACAGAACGCAAACCAACCCCACCAATCCAGCCATTGGCTGAACCATGAACAAGAGTTGAAGCCCCACGAAGATAAATGTCACAGCCAAAATACCCGCCGCTGCTGGCTTCAGACGACCTGCAGGAATGGGACGATTTGCTGTTCGGGGCATTTTTGCATCCAGCTTGTAATCCTGTACCTGATTCAGGGCCAAGGAGCCGGAGCTTAAGAAATAGATTCCCAGAAGAGCTTCCAGGAAGAGTTTCCAGTCGAATGGATTTTCACTTTGAAAACCCGTGGCATAGCCGGCTAATCCCGCCAAAACGGAGAAAACGACTATGCCAAACTTGGTAAGATCCGCGTATGTTTTTAACACGATCTTAAAGAGGACTTACCTCTAAAGCACGAGATGCAATATCCACTACGCTAAAGAGAAGAAGAACGATCAAGAAAAAGAAACCAGACGCAAAGATCACGCGATTCATGTTGTTATCGTCCTTCAAATGCATGAAGTACAACAAAACCAGACCGGCTTTGATCGCTGCAATCCCGAAAGCCACAAGTGCATTGAAAGCACCCAAAGCTTCGTGGAATTGATGGGCAATTACCGTCAGGATGGTCAAACCGAACAACGCGCCCCCGACTTTCAAGTACATGGAAGTCGGAGAAATGTGCGGATGAAGAACGTTTTGGTCGTTATGTTGATTGCTTGCTGCTGCCATTGTTAACCCACCAGGTAAAGAAGAGGGAATAGGAAGATCCAGATCAAATCGACGATGTGCCAGAAGATACCAACACCTTCAACCGGAATCCAGTATTGGGAGTGGAACTCACCACGGATTGTTCTGATCAACAACCAAGTGATCAAGCCCATACCGATCAATACGTGAAGACCATGCAGACCCGACATACAGAAGTAGAAACCAAAGTACATACCTAGGTTCGCGTGTTCTGCACCTGTCTTAGCCAAATCCAAGAAACGACCTGGATAGAAACCCAAATGGAATTTATGTGTCCACTCGAAGTACTTGATCACCATGAAGACCGCACCGCAAAGAATCGTGATCGCCAAAGCCATTGCAGCTTTTTTGATCTGATTACGCTGGATCAACTGGATTGAGATCGCCATTGTGAAAGAAGAGAAGATCAGAACAAGGGTATTTACGAAACCCAATTTCCAATCAAGTTGCTTCGCTCCTTCAGAGAACATCGCAGGATAAAGGTGATGGAAGATTCCATAACCGATCAACAACGCTCCGAACATCAGGATCTCGGTTACCATGAACAACCAAATACCCTGCTTACCGCTGTCATATTCCTGAGTCGCATCGTTAAAGTGATGCGACACGTGTGCTGCGTGTGGATGTGTTACATTATCTGTACTCATAAGGCCCCGCTGTTACTACTGGTTCAACATCGAAGTTAAATTGTGGTGGAGGTGAAGCTGTCTGCCACTCAAGAGTTTTTGCGCCCCATGGGTTGGCAACTGCTTTCGAACCTTTTCTGATACCTTGTACAATCGCATAAAGACCGATCAAGAAACCGATAAGGATCAACCAAGAACCTACAGTTGAAACTTTGTTCAGCTGCTCATAGTTCGGGATGTAATCGAAGTAACGACGTGGCATACCCATCGCGCCCAGGATGAACTGAGGGAAGAACGTCACGTTGAAACCGATAAAGATGAACACGAACGACAAACGAGCCAAAGCTTCGTTGAAGTTCTTACCGAACATTTTCGGGAACCAGTAATAGAAGCCACCCATCAACGCCATCAAAGTACCACCCACCATTACGTAGTGGAAGTGAGCTACCACGAAGTAAGTGTCATGGAAGTGAACGTCGATTGGAAGAGTCGCAAGCATGATACCTGTCACACCACCGATAGCGAACAGGAACAAGAAACCAAGAGCGAACAACATCGGGGAATCAAAGCGAACTGAACCTTTGTAGATCGTCGCAACCCAGTTGAACATCTTGATCGCTGTCGGAACCCCAACCAGCATCGTGATGAAAGAGAACATGATACCGGCAAGTTCAGACTGACCGGATACGAACATGTGATGTCCCCAAACGAAGAAGGAAACCGCTGCGATACCCAAAGAAGAGTATGCAATTGCCGTATAACCGAAGATAACTTTGCGAGAGAAAGCAGTGATGATCTCAGAGATCACACCCATCGCTGGCAAGATCATGATGTAAACCGCTGGATGCGAATAGAACCAGAAGAAATGCTGGAACAATACCGGGTCACCACCCAATGCTGGATCGAAGATACCAACACCGAAGATTTTCTCAGCTGCCAACAACATCAAAGTGATACCCAAAACCGGAGTTGCAAGAAGCTGCAAAATTGCCGTGGAGTACATCGCCCACACGAACAAAGGCATACGGTGCATAGTCATGCCCGGAGCTCTTAGTTTGTGAACTGTCACGATCATGTTCAAACCAGTCAGAATGGAAGACATACCCATGATGAAGGCTGCCACAACCATCACAACCACTGAAGTACCAGTGCGGATAGAGTAAGGAGTGTAGAACGTCCAACCAGTGTCAATTTTAGACAGGAAGAAAGTCGCTACTGCCAACAATGCGCCGGCCATGAACACGTACCAGCTAAGCAAGTTGATCTTAGGGAATGCCATATCCTTCGCGCCCAAATGAATCGGCAGGAAGAAGTTACCCAGAATCGCCGGAATACCAGGAACGATAACCATGAAGACCATGATCGCACCGTGGTAAGTCAGAACCTGATTGTAAACGTCACCGTTTTTCAAAACCTGACCAACACCCGCTGTCGCGTTCGGAGCAAAAAGTTCCAAACGAAGAAGCAAGGCCATAACCCCGCCGACAAAGAAGAAGAACATAACAGCGATCATGTACATGATACCGATGCGCTTGTGGTCGATTGTCGTCAACCAAGACCATAGGCCTTTTTCACAATTAATATAGTTTTCGCCGTGAGCTGATGATGAATGACTACCCATGAGCTGCACTCCTTATTACTTCAAGCTCTTAACGTACTCGATAAGTGCGTTAAGCTCATTTTCGTTAATCTGACCCTGGAACGTTGGCATAACGCCTTGAGGGAAACCTTTTACAACTTTAGCGTTTGGTTGAAGGATGGATTCACGGATGTAGTTTTCATCCGCATTCACTTTAGAACCATCAGCCAATACCACTTCGTGGCCAAATACTTGGAATAGAGAAGGACCAACTTTTGCTGCAGGATTGTCGACAGCATGGCAAGAAGCACAAGCTTTCAACGCAAAAAGTTTTTCCCCACGTTTAGCCAAAGGCAATTGGCCTTCTTCCTGACCTTCTTCCATGTACTTATCGAACTCTTCACGAGTCACAACACGTACTTTACCGATCATGCCAGAGTGAGTGGTACCGCAGTACTCAGCACAGAATGCATGGAACTCACCCAGTTTTTCAGCGCGGAACCACAAAGCCGTATAACGACCTGGAACAGCATCTTGCTTGATACGGAAGCTTGGAATGAAGAAGGAGTGGATTACGTCTTGAGAAGTTAGAAGCAACTTAACATCAGTGTTCACAGGAACAACGATTTCATTAACTGCTTTATAACCATTCTTGTATTCAACTTCCCATGCCCATTGTTTACCAAGGACGTTGATTTCCAAAGCATCCTTCGGCATGGAGCGCATACCGTGGAAGATGTACCAACCCCAGGCAAACACCGCCAGGAAGATCACAAGTGGAATAAATGACCACAAGAACTCCAAAGCTGTGCTGTGAGAGATATATGCTGTTTTATCGTTTTCAGATTTACGTTTGTACTTAAGTACGAAGTAAATCATCCCGCCGATAACCAGCACGCAGGCGATGAAACTTGTAATCAGCAAGAATCCGTAAAGATTGTCCACCTGCTTGGCAATCTCGGTTCCTTGCGTTGGCATGAAGGATTGGGCCTTCGCAATATTAAACCACATCATGTACCTTTATCTCCCCGCCGCATTCTTTTTCGCCCTACGAGAACGAATATAAATCGGCAATAACCATAAAACCATCACAAGAACCATCACTCCCCCGCCCAGCTTCATCACTGAAACCGCAGCCAACGAGTACTTACTCTTATGTGGGTCATACTTAAAACAATACAAAACCAGGCTATCCACAAAGTTTCCGATTTTACCTTCGGTCGCTTCGTTTAGAGCCAACTTAATATCCTGCTGATTAAACATAATCCCAGGAAGATAACGGGAAATCGTTCCGTCCGGAGAAACAACAACCGCTGCTGAAGCGTGTGCCCACTCCTTCTGATTTTCATCCCATCTGAACTTAAATCCAATAGCATCTGTCAAAGCTCTTACTTGCTCTTCAGTGCCTGTCAAAAAGTGCCAACCACTCTCTGACCCCGGACGGTTGTACATTTTCATGTACAAGTCCTTTTTATCCGCCGCATGTTGAGGTGTTTCTTTAGAGTCAAAGCTGACAGCCAAGACTTTAAATTTATCACCCACCGTCCACTGCTTTTCCATCACCTTGAGTGCATCTGTCAGACCATTAAGGTGAAAGTTGCACAAACCGGGACAGACAAAATACACGGGCGAAACAATCACCGGATGTTTTCCGTCAAAGTAATCTCCAAAGGAAACTTCTTTGCCGGTTTCATCCTTAAACTTCATTCCGAAATTGAGCTTCTTGCCCAATTTCTCCTCGATCCCTACACCCTGAAGCTCACGTGCCTTTTCGTTGGCAGGCATGCCAGCTTCTTTTTGTTTCAGGTCGTAGGATGCCCAGGTCGGTGTTGCTGAGAACAAAACAACGATGGCTCCAGTCAGAACCTTTCCCATTGTTTTTGCTTTCAAAACGAACAGCCTCTTGGACATTCAGTAAGTTCCTATTTATTTTGCGGTTTTTGCAAACTCAGCAACTTTAGCAGGATCGTCTTTCGATTTATTTTCAGTGATAGAATTAATGTAGTGAGAAACTGCCCAACGGTCAGCGGCCTTGAAGTGACCGAAAGCTGCCATGGAAGTTCCCGGGATACCGTTAGTAACGACTTTAAAGTGATTGATGATACCATCACCTTGAGTCCATTTACCTTCAACCAAGTTACGTGGTTTTGGATTCAAAGCTGCACCAGCGGCGCCATCACCCTTACCAGTATCACCGTGGCACATAGCACAGTTTGTTTTGAATACTTTTTGTCCGTAAGTGATCATCTCTGGAGTTTCCACCCACGGCTCAGTCACTTTAGTAATATCAAACACTGGACCTGTTGCTGCTGCCGGAGCATTTGGATCGATAACGTTTTCAGCCAAATCAACACCTTTGTTGATAACAACTAGGTAGAAGAAAAAGGCGAATACAAACGCCATTGAAAACAAGAAGGCAAACAAGCCACCACGGTTATAATGATCTTTATTCTCAGACATAGGCTGGCACTCCCAAGGGGACGCAAAAAAGTTTTGTCACAGTATTGTAATATAATCTAAGTTAAGTACCGGAAAACCCTAGGGACCGCAACTAATTACACCATCTCGTCCAGATGGTATTGTTGCGCCGCAAAAGGTGAAATATCAGCACTGATACTCGCTCTCAATTTGGCTTATAAAGTGATACCGCCATCAACGCTTAACACTGTCGCATTGATGTAAGCGGCTTGCTCAGAAGCCAAAAACAGAACGGCATTCGCAATATCCGAAGTCTCGCCAAGGCGCATCACCGGAATCTTAGCCGCCATAGCGTCGATCGCCTCTTTCGGCATCGCTTTCGTCATTGCGGTGTTGATAAAGCCCGGCGCGATTGCGTTAGATGTAAATCCTTTGCGCCCCAATTCTTTGCCCCAAGTTTTAGTCATTCCGATCACGCCTGATTTTGCTGCAGCATAATTCGTCTGACCAAAATTTCCGTACAAACCAACAACGGAAGAGATGTTGATAATGCGTTTGTGATTAGAGTTTGGATTGAATTTTTCCAACAAGGACTTCGTAACGTTAAACAATCCCGTCAAATTCGTGTTGATGACCGCATCCCAATCGTCCGCGCCCATTTTTGCAAAAGACTTATCGCGCGTGATTCCGGCGTTATTCACAAGAATATCCACAGCCCACGGCAACCCCGAAGTCGCTTTGGCAACGGATTCGCGGTCCGTAATATCCACTTGCACGTATTGAACTTGCGCCCCGTACTTGGACAGCTCCCCGGAAGCCTGAGCCAGAGCCTTTTCCGAGTAATCCCAGACAGAAACATTTCCACCCGCAGCCAGAAAGCGTTGAACAATCTCAAGCCCAATGCCAGCCGCGCCACCTGTAACGACAGTATTTTTATTCGCGAAATTAAAATTTATCATGCACAAAGCCTACGCCGGGCGACTTCACGAGGCAAGGACGGACACAGGACCAGTCGAAGGTCGAGAACACAATGCACCCATTCGCCTGCATTCGCTTTCCGTGTAAACTGAGAATATGTACAAATTTTTCGTATTCGTTTTGCTGTGCTTTGTAGTGAGTGGATGTAGCCAAGGTGTCACATTGGGCCCTGGAACAGACACAACACTTGCAAGTGCTGCTCAAGATGAATGCGGATTCGTGCAAAACGTTTACGGCCAACGCGTTTCCTGGAAATCCAGACTGCCAATTCGCATGTTTATCAGTCGCGAAGCGCTTCCCAACGAAGCGGTCATCCGCGCTTCCGCACAAATTTGGGAAGATGCAGCCGGTTTAAAACTGTTTGATATAGTTAATGAGGACGATCTTTCCTACGAAGGCGGCAAAGACAACCGCAATGGGATTTATTGGAATCCGAATTGGACCAAATCACCAAACTACCAAGCCATCACAACTCTTTACTGGTCTGGAAATCAAATCATTGAGTCCGACATGACCATTAACTCAAAGTACTACCATTTCTATATAGAAAATCCGGAACTCACTTCGGATCTTCACTTGAGCAGCTTGTTGATTCATGAATTTGGACACGTCCTGGGTCTCAAACATCGCTCCACACTGTCAACCGTCATGTGGCCCGTCTTGAATGCCGGCACAAAACGTGATGTCTTAACAGATGCGGATCGTAAAGCATTGAAATGCGAGTACTAAAATGAGCGACGAACAAAAGCCCGTTTCCAAAAGATCGCCGAAAACCAAAATCGCAATTTTATTTTTGCTGGCACTGCCTGTGGGCATCACCTACATGAACAATCAATTCTCGAGCAGCCGCAAAATCGCTTCCACAGAGCAGGAGGCGGCAATGGACACGGCCATGGCGAGCTCTGATTTGTCCGGATCAAATCCCAAGGAATTTCAAAAAGCGTTTAAGTATCAGCTATTGAAAAGTGCTCAAGTCACAGACTACAGCGACGGGATGCGCTTGCATCTGGGTCATTTTTTCATGAGTGATGAAGCTGGTGCGAAGATTTCGGTTTGTCATCGCTTTCCAAAAATTGAACTGCATTTTTCCGCTGAAGGAGTGGCCGAATCCGGCGAGATTCCACGCACTATCGTTCGCGGTTCCTGCAGAGTGGCTCCGGATGGCCTGCACCTGGAGGGAATTATTGTTGATTTGCCAAGACAGCAGAATTACCAATGGGTTTGGACGGGAATTAAACTTGTCAGCTCTGACCAATCGGAGTCTTTGGAAGTCTCTGGTTACGAGATCATTTCTGTTCTGGGCACACCGCTAAACTTCAGCGAATAGGTTCAAACTGCGGAAGATAGCGAACCTTATCGGTTCCACGCGTTTGAGCCTCGTAAGCATCATAGGCCTTACGATTTTCCAGTACTTCCTTTTTGATTTCTTCATCGACCTGTTTATTGTGGGCTTCATTTCGGGCATCAACTGCCGCCGCAGATTGCTCCGCCACAGGTTGCGCCACTTCGCCTATATAGATCGCCATGCCATCAACGAATTGAACTTCTTTTTGAAAGCGCATGCGTTTATCATAGAAGGTATAGTACCAACGGTCCTTGCCGGATACCCGTTGAGTTTGATTGGGGCTTCCCATAATGTCCAAAACATCATCCTTTTCCATACCTGGTTTGATGGAATCGAATTGCTTCAGCATAGATGTCTGACAAGCTGACGTGAGCAGCCCTAGAACGACGATTGGAATCGACATCAGTCGCAACATGTTTCCCCCACACCTTTATAAGATATCAGTTTCGGCCTATGACGGAAAGGTGACAAGAACACGTTGTATCAGTTTGAGACAGTTATTTTTTTAGAATCACCGGTTCCGTCAGTTCCGGAGCCTTAGGTGCTTTTTTAGAGCCCTGGGACGCAGAAACCTGATCTCCAGAAGTGTGCTGCTTTACACCTTCCGGGGATTCATACTGCGTACGAACCTTCTTTAAAGTGCGATTCACCGAAGACGACAAACTCATCTGAGACTCCATATCGTCCAGTGATTTCACTTCAATCCGCTCATATTCACGCTTGGTCGTAAGCCCTTTTTCAGGATAGCGATACTTCATCAGACCACGAGCCTGATTGTATTCTTCCACGTTCTTTTTCAAATCTTTATGCAGGGTCAGCATCTGTTTAACGATGTCATTCACCGCAGCGGGTTCTTTGGTATGGGCCTTGGCTTCAATCAGTTTTTCGATTTCTTCCTGGCCTGACTTGATTTTGGCTTCCAGCGCGGCAACCCGGGCCGCCACCTTGTCATAGCTTTCTTCAGCTTTGACTTCAACCTTAGGGGCCTCTTCCTTCTTTTCGCCCTCGGCTTCGCCACCGCCGTGACCGCCACCCTCGCTGGCAAACGCAGCCATAGCAACGGACATTACCATCAATAAAACAAAAAATGATTTAAGAGCCAGAGAGAACATCTTGCCTCCAAGAAATTTTAAAAGGCAGATATTTAATTCGGTTGATTAGCACGGAAGCTTTAGCTGGGCTTAAGCCCTTAATAATCAGGCGACCACCGCCAATGTGAGTCAGTAATTCACTCACATCCCAGCCAAACTTTGAATCCGTAATGGCTTCTTTCAGCTGATAAACCAACTGACTGCTGTCCAGACCTTCAATGATCACGGCATAGGAGAAATTCCCCGCCGTGGTATTCGCATTGGCAAAATCAAGGACATCCGCAAAATTCGCATCGTCTGTGGTGGATGGAGGAATAATTGGCTCTGCGGGCTGATTCAAATTTTCAGAATAATCGAAACTTTCATTGGAACCTATATCATAGGCAGGTTCGGATTCCGTTGCCGCCTCTGACAGCTGTTCAGAGTACTGCTCAGTCAGAGGTGTTGCTTCAAAGCCTTCGCCGGCATGATCCGCATTCACTTCACCGAAACTGTCAGCATTTTCCTGAAAGTGGGGCTCCTCAGTGGGCTCGACATATTGATCTTGGTACTGATCCTGGTATTGATCTGCGATGGGAGGAACAAAACCATTGTCGTTTTGTTCCGGGGTTTCCTGTTCGACTTCGTGGGACGCAACCTCGGGTTGACCGTCCCAGTTTACAAAGAAAACTGCCGCACACAGGGGACACGTGAATAGCGTCCCCAGGTGTTTATCCAGAATCTCTACTGGTTGTTGGCAGCTCGGACAGTGAACCAATTATTTTTTTCCTTTGCCCGCTTTTTCGATACGACGACGCTCTTCGCGATTCATCGGACGATCATCTGCAGGGCCGCTTTGGAAAGTCATTTTACGTTTTGGAGGTTCATTTGGACCGCTCAAATCCGGAAGAGAATGACCGATGTCTGACTCCGCAGGAGAAGAATAATCCAAATCATCCAAATCTGATTCCTCCGGGCGCAGGCTTTCCAACACTTCCTCTTCAGACTGTTGAGGCACAAGTTGAACGCGCATGATTTTTTCAATCGCATCGCCCTTGATCGTGTTGTTCAGTTTTTCAAACGCCAGGAACGCTTCTTTTTTATACTCAATCAAAGGATCTTTTTGAGCATAACCACGCAAACCGATACCTTCTTTAAGCTTATCGATGATCGCCAAGTGCATTTTCCAGTGATGGTCAATGGACTGAAGCATGATCATCTTTTGAACTTGTTCAAAGAATGGTCCCATGGATTCTTTTTGACGGTCGTAAACAGCTTTAACGCCGGCACGAACCTGATCAATGATCATGTCAGAATTAATAGCTCTGTTTTCCAAGTCAATTCTGAAACCGAAAGTTTGTGCCAACGAGTTGTTCAAGCCTTCCGTGTTGATCTCTTCTTTTTTGCCATCTTCAGGAACGTAAGTATCCAGGATATTGGAAACCACGTCACCCAGCATGTCCAAAACAGAACGTTCAACTTCCTGTCCTTCCAACAAACGACGGCGCATTCCGTAGATCGCGTTACGTTGGTTGTTCATAACAGTGTCGTAGTCCATTAGGTTTTTACGAATATCAAATTGATGACCTTCGACTTTACGTTGAGCACCCTCAACCGCGTTCGTCACCATTTTCGCTGTGATTGGTTCGTCTTCAGGGATGTTCAACATTTCCATGATTTTTTGGATACGTTCACCGTTGAAGATACGCATCAAGTTATCTTCCAAAGAAAGATAGAATCGAGACTCACCCGGGTCACCTTGACGACCAGAACGACCACGCAACTGATTGTCGATACGACGGGATTCATGGCGTTCAGTACCGATAATGTACAAACCACCAAGCTCACGCACTTCTGCGCGTTCTTTTTCAACTTGGCCTTTTACTTTGGCCAAAGCCTCTGTGTATTCCGGAGACTCGTCGTTACCAATAGCGGACTTCGCAAGCATCTCGGCGTTACCACCCAGCATGATGTCGGTACCACGACCGGCCATATTTGTTGCGATAGTCACAGAACCTTTACGACCGGCCTGAGCAATGATCTCGGCTTCGCGCTCATGGTGTTTTGCATTCAAAACTTCGTGTCTGATGCCTTCATTGCGAAGGTAGCGGCTCAAAGCTTCGGATTTCTCGATGGAAGCAGTACCCACTAGGATCGGTTGACCTTTAGTGGAGCGTTCCTTGATGTCTGCTGTGATTGCCTTGTATTTGGCTTTCTCAGATTTATAGACAACGTCCTCTTCATCCATACGGCGGATCGGTTTATTTGTCGGGATCACGTTCACATCAAGGTTGTAGATCTTTTTGAACTCCACCGCCTCTGTGTCCGCTGTACCCGTCATACCTGAAAGTTTCGCGTACATACGGAAGTAGTTTTGGAAAGTGATAGTCGCCAAAGTTTGATTCTCAGACTTAACTTCAACGCCCTCTTTCGCCTCGATCGCCTGATGAAGACCATCAGACCAACGACGACCCGGCATCAAACGGCCTGTGAACTCATCCACGATCACGATTTCGCCGTCTTTGATCATGTATTCCACATCAAGACGGTACAGATAGTGAGCCTTCAAACCCTGGTAAACGTGATGAAGAAGTTCGATGTTCTGTGGATCGTAAAGATTGCCCACGCCCAACAGTTCTTCAACTTTCGCATTACCTTCATCTGTCAAAGAAGCCGTTTTGGATTTCTCTTCCATTGTGAAGTGAGTTTCGCGCTTCAAGTGCGGGATGATGGCGTTTACGATTTGGTATTTTTCAGTGGATGCCTCTGCCGGACCGGAAATGATCAGCGGAGTACGTGCTTCGTCGACCAGGATGGAGTCACACTCATCCACGATCGAATAATAGTGAGGACGTTGAACGTAATCGTTCAAATCAAACTTCATATTGTCACGAAGGTAATCGAAACCAAGTTCATTGTTCGTGCAATAAGTAACGTCACAAGCGTACATTTCTTTACGCTGTTGATCGTTCAAGCCGTGAACGATGATACCCGTCGTAAGACCCAACCAGCCGTACAGACGACCCATGTGCTCAGAGTCACGACGAACCAGATAATCATTCACTGTCACAACGTGAACACCGCGACCAGTAAGTGCATTCAAGTAGACCGGCAAAGTAGCCACCAGGGTTTTACCTTCACCCGTTCTCATCTCCGCGATCTTGCCGCTGTTAAGAACGATACCACCGATCAACTGAACGTCGTAGTGGCGCATGCCCAGAACGCGAATCGAAGCTTCACGGCAGACTGCAAATGCTTCCGGCAAAATGTCGTCAACAGTTTCGCCTTTTTTCAAACGTTCCTGGAACTCAGGAGTTTTTGCTTTTAGTTGTTCATCCGTAAGCGCCTTCATTTGTGGTTCCAAGGCATTGATACGATCCACCATAGGTTGGATCTTTTTCATTTCACGGTCGTGTTTCGTTCCGAATAGTTTTGTAAGTATTTGCGTTACCATAGGGGATAAGGATAGCGCGATGACATGTGAGCTGCAAGGCAAGGGGGCATTTTTTATGCGCGTCATTGACGCGAGATCACTCGGAAATTCGTAAACCCAGACTTAAGACCAACAGAGGAGCTCGAGAGAGAAAAATAAGTATAAAAAAATGAAACTACCTTACTTGCATTAATGGATTTTAATCCCATATTGCAAAATCGCCGAGCGAGTCGCCCGCAGGCGCACTCGCTCAACATTCGAAATAATTTTTTATTGGGACTTAACTTTACCGTACCCATCAAAAGTTCCCGGAGACACGCCATTCTGATTCATAAGGTCATAGACCTCCACGAATATCGTCTGAGACTTACCGTTAGCATCCTTAGCTGCGCACTCCAAATGTAGCCACTGTTCATTAAAGCGATCATCTGGCGTCAAACGAACAAAGCTTTTTGACTCGTAAAGTCCGCTATAGAAGACCTCAACAACACGAACACCCTTTCCAATTCTAAGCGTTCCGGAAACCCATCCTTCGGAAAGAGGCACAACATCGGTGACTTTTGCACCCTTAGGAACCTTAAGGCCGTCTTTTTTACCATCCTCAAGAACGGCGTCCTCTTTTGCCTGGAAGTCTACAGGAGCCATAAAGGAATAGTAGTTAATAAGTGAAGGCGTCTTTTCTGACCAAGGATGGTAGATACCATTTTTGATCTGACAACTTTTTCGGTCTTTTAGAACTCGTGGAGACGGATAACCGGAGATGACAGTTGAACCTTTTACTTTAGAACTTACGTCTGCAATAGGCTGAGGCCATTCGCCACTCCAATAGGTGTAAGCGACACGGACTTTTGTTTCACCATCGCGCTCAATTGGCAATCTGTAGCGGCCCAGTAAATCTCGCGCACCGTCGGTCGACGAATCAATATCACCCACTCCCGTCGCTCCGCCCTCGGCTGTTGGTTTCCGGTAATTCACGTCCGTTTCCACTGTTTTACTTACACAGCCCACCAAACCAGCCAACAAAGACAATCCCAAAAATACTTTTTTCATTTAAACGTCCTTCACTTTCAAGTTATGACTTTGTCTAAGTCTCGGTGTTCTCAATTTTGTGTGATAGTCCAGTCTTGTTCTCATCTCCGTGAACAAGCTCGGTCACCGGATACAAATTGACATTCATCTTATACAAGCGACGATTCTGTAATTCCTTGTGATTATACTTTTCGATGGATTTACCAACAAGATTTTCAATATCGATCAGTAAAGAGTCAAAATCCGCCTCCCCCAGCGGCAACAGCAGACTGCGGAATCTTCTAAGTCGTGTCTCGATTTTTTGCGCAGCCATGGCCTCAGTCAGTGCGGCATTGTGATAGCTGGCCAACGCCGCGTTGCCAAACTTTTTGGGAACGCGGAAAGACTCATCAATCGGCTCCCAGTTTAGGTCCTTAAAAGTCGCAAGTCCCATTGAGGAAAGCTTTTCCAGTCGCGCTTTCATCATTAAGACATCCATACCGGTGATTTCAGCTAAATATTGAGGAGTTTTTTTGATATCCTGAAACCCCAGCAACAAAAGAATCTTTGGCAGTTCGGCATCCAACAGGAACTCGTCCTGATTTTCAAGAATACGCAAATCCATGCGGCGGCCCCGGCACTCAAATATTTTGTCCATGTAAAGCGCCCGCTCGGGCTCACTTTCAGCCTGCTCGTGTGATGCAATTAGCAGGAAATAGGCGGCCTCTTCAGAGGAAAAAACCATTTTTGCAGAGAAAGTCTGAATAAAATCAGAAGTCAGGTTTCTTTGACCCGCAACCACCATTTTAATGAAAGATCTGCTTTTGTAACCAAGCTCAAGGGACCAGACATCATAAGAAAATCCAGGATCCAGCTTTTTCCTGAATTCATAGTGAGCTTTTAAATATTCCGTGGCCTTGTGAAACTGCCACACCTGAGGTGCATTCTTTTGATTGCCAGAGGTCATCCTTAACTCCTTGCCAGATCAGTGTAGGCTGACGACAGGATTAAGAACAATAAAAACTTTGAGTTAACGTTATCTAGGTGTACTTGATTTGTCTGACGCCTTCATAGGCGGCGATCGCAACACTGGTTGCGAGATTCAAACTGCGCGAACCCTCACCGATCATCGGGATGGTCACAGTTTGCGATGGGAACTTTGCCAATAGATCCGGATCCAATCCTTTAGTTTCTTTTCCAAAAACCAGCCAGTCACCGGATTGATATTGAGGCTCAAAGTAAGTGCGTTTGGTCTTTGTCGTGAAGAACCACGCGCGCGACGGATCCTCAACCAGCTTCCACCAGTCTTCGAAAGTCGCGTGGTGATGCCACGTCAGATGAGGCCAGTAATCCAGCCCCGCGCGCTTTACATTGGTATCATTGATCTCAAAGCCCATTTTACCGACGATGTGAAGCTCACAGTTCGTTGCCACACAAGTGCGCCCGATATTCCCCGTGTTTTGCGGAATTTCGGGCTCAATCAATACGATTCGGAAGACTTTGTTTGAATTATCCAAGATGTCTAAATACCTCTTGGCCCAATTTGGATAGAGCCAGTCTGCGACCTTTATCAACGATCAACTCAAGGTTCATCAGTTCACGATAAAGGGTCAAATCAATAGGTACGATCTCACGACCTGTGGAGCGTCCCAGACGTTGAATATAAGTCGACTGCTTGTCCGTCAACTTAGATGTCATCAAAGGCTGATCCTCAATTGATTTTCTCCAGTCACCGCCTTCAATAACAGCAGCATTTACTGGCATTTTCAGTGGATTCAAAAAGTAAGTCCATGCCTTTACCGGGCCTGAACAACCCTCGACATAAACATCCACTTCTTCCCTGGAGCAAAGACTCTTGTCCGGATCCAATTTATTGTATCCGTAAAACTCATCCAGCAAATTGACCAAAAGGTCCGATGCTTTAAGTTCAACAAGTTGTCCTGGTACTAAATCAGCCCCGCCTTTTACAAGCACCGGATAGCCGACCTTCAAACGATAAGCCTTGGCCTTAATTCTGGCAAAGCTCAATGATTCCACGAAGTTCTGAATCTTTGTGTAATGAACCATCCCCTCGGTCAATGATCCATATACGAAAAAACGTGTTGCAGTCATAATCCCCCCGGTCTGACAACAATAGTGGTTTTCCGAATCCAAAAGCGCTGCTCAAAAAAGCGGCGCGGACGGGCTGTGTACCAAAAACAACTAGAGTGCTCAACCTAGAATTGGGTGGCGATTCGCGTTATGTGAAAATTAAAATAATAAAATCGCTTGAGTCTTTTTTGCTTTATTTAAAGCGTTTGCTATCCTTTCTAGCGGCAACTGCAGGACAACTTTAGAACGACGGAACCCATGAAAAAAATAGAGGCTATCATAAAACCCTTTAAGCTCGACGATGTCGTCGATGCGCTCTCGGAAGTTGGAATTGAAGGGATTACGGTCTCTGAAGTACGTGGATTCGGACGTCAAAAGGGCCGAACCGAAGTTTATAAAGGTGCTGAGTACGTTGTTGATTTTCTTCCCAAGATAAAACTGGAAGTCGTATTGCCTGATGCATTGATAGACAGTGCCGTTGAAGCAATCCGCAAGACCGCCCACACCGGTAAAATAGGTGATGGGAAAATTTTTGTATTACCAGTTGAGTCCGTACTGAGAATTCGTACGGGAGAGAAAAACGAAGAGGCGCTTTAGCCTTCGCCAGGGCCACGGCTTAGCAAGTTAGCAATTTAAGTTTTTTGATTTTAGTTTTTGCAAGGAGACGCAAATGACTGCGAAAGAAGCACTGAAATTCGCGCACGAAAAGGGCGCGAAGATGGTAGACCTCAAGTTCTGTGACATGATCGGAACTTGGCAACACTTAACAATTCCTCTTCACCAGCTTGAAGAAGAATCATTTGAAAACGGATTTGGCTTCGACGGAAGCTCCATTCGCGGCTGGAGAGGTATCGAAGAGTCTGACATGATCATCAGACCTGACGCCAAAACAGCAATGATGGATCCTTTCATGGAAATGCCAACTTTGTCTTTGATCTGCGACGTATGTCTGCCGGAAACCTTGCAGCCTTATGACCGCGATCCACGTCAAATCGTTAAGAAAGCAATCGCCTACATGCAGTCAACAGGCATTGCTGATACAGCGTATTTCGGTCCTGAAGCCGAATTCTTCATTTTTGATGATGTTCGTTTTGAACAGACACCAAACTCTGCATTCTATATGGTCGACAGCAATGAAGCTGTATGGAATACAGGTCGCGATGAAGGCGGAGCAAATTTGGGTTACAAAATCCGCTCCAAAGAAGGTTATTTCCCTGCGCTTCCAACAGATACCTTGCAAGACATCCGCTCTGAAATTTGTGAAGAGATGGAACGTTGTGGAATGCGTGTGGAGCGCCATCACCACGAAGTAGCTTCTGCCGGTCAATGTGAAATCAATTTCCAGTTCGACACTGCCCTGAACATGGGCGACAAAATGATGTGGTTCAAATATATCGTTAAGAATGTTTGCGCTCGCCACGGCAAATCGGCGACATTCATGCCAAAACCAATCTTTGGCGACAACGGTTCCGGTATGCACATTCATATGTCTTTGTGGAAAGATGGTAAAAATCTTTTTGCAGGTAACAAGTATGCAGGTTTGTCAGAGATGGCGTTGCACTACATCGGTGGCGTGTTGAAACATGCTCCTGCATTGTGCGGTATCATCAATCCAACGACAAACTCCTACAAGCGTTTGGTTCCGGGCTTTGAAGCTCCGACGAAATTGGCTTACAGCTTCAAAAACCGCTCTGCGGCGATGCGTATTCCAAATTCAGGTCCAAACCCGAAAGCAAAACGTATTGAGTTCCGCACACCAGATCCTACGGCGAACATCTACCTTGCAGAAGCAGCGATCCTGATGGCGGGCTTGGATGGTATCATCAATAAGATCAATCCGGGCGACCCATTGGATAAAGATATCTACGGATTGCCACCTCAAGAGGCAGCAAAAATCCCATCTGTTCCGGGAACATTGGAAGAATCCTTGGATAATCTGATGAAAAACTGCAGTTTCTTGAAAAAGGGCGATGTTTTCAGTGAAGACTTGATTGATACGTGGGTGCAGTACAAAATCGACAAAGAAGTTCGTCCAGTACAGCAAAGACCAGTTCCTTACGAGTTCCACTTGTACTACGATTGTTAACAGTATTTTTTCCTGGAGATTAAATGGCATCAGACGACGTAAAAAATTTTATGGGCTATTTGTGGTACCGCCAAGAAGATGGCGTAATCACAATCGGTATCAACGAAGACGGACTTGAGGATTTCGATTCTATCAGTTCTGTAGACCTTCCTGCTGAACAAGAGGAAGTGGACACTGAAGCTGTGATCGGAACAATCGAGACCAGCGATGGCCCACTGGACATTTATTCTCCAGTTGACGGAACTGTTATCGAAATCAACACACAAGTGATCGACGATCCATCCATCATCATGGAAGACCCTTACGAAGAGGGTTGGCTGGTACGTATCGAATCCGCAGACGACGTCGATGAAGACGAGGATGAAGATGATGAAGACGACGAAGATGATGAGGACGATGAAGATGAGGATTATGACGACGAGGACGAAGACTAGTCCCCGTCAATTAAAAGCCCCGGTTTTCGGGGCTTTTTTCATTTAACCACAAAGGATCTTATGGAACTCCCTCACTCCCCTTCTGCTGAACGCAACAAAGAACCCATTCTGGAAGTACTTAAAAAAGTCATCCGCGCCGAGGATCAAAGACTTTTAGAGGTTGGTTCAGGAACCGGGCAACATGCAGTCTACCTGGCTCCCTTTTTTCCAAAAATGGAATGGCAACCCACCGAAGTCAGCGAAAACCTGCCGGCCCTTAAAGCCCGCATCAAGGAAGAAGGATCCCCTAACATCAAGACTCCGTATCGCATGAAGGTTGGTGAAGATGATTTTCCAATCCGCTCTTACGATGTGATCCTGACCATCAATACCTTTCACATCATGAGTTGGAAGGAATGCAAAACCTTTATCAAACTAATCAGTGGACGCCTGCAGGAAGGCGGCAAGGTTTTGATCTACGGACCTTTCAACTACAACGGCAAATTCACCGCACCCACGAACGAGGAGTTCGATAAAACTTTGCGCGAAGCCAACCCTCAAAGCGGCATCCGCGCGTTCGAGGACGTTATCAGTGCGATGTTTAAAAATGAATTTGAGCTGGTGAAAGACTACGAAATGCCTGCAAACAATCGTCTGCTGTATTTCCGTCGCTTGAAGTTTACTGGTAAACGTTAGATATACGTATCTTATTCTACTGCGGAGTCATGTCTTTGTTATATTGCTTCGGCACAAGGCTCTTTAAAGCGGCAAAAGATGTCTCAAGCTGCTTGAAGCGAGGTGTGCCGACACAGCCGGATTCTGACTGGCTTTTTTTGCCGCTCTTTTCAACTTTCAGAGTGTACTTTCCCGCTGTGCATTTTGCAGTGGATGACTTCTCAAGTTTGGTCACCACCTTCATCGCAGGCTCACCCTTCTTCCAGTTCTTTTTTTGAACTTCTTCAGCATTCACACGGATTACGTCTTTTTGAATGTGCAGGGATTCACGGTGTTTTTTGCCGTTAAGATCATATTTAAAATAAACCACACCACGATATGGCTGTGTCTCTTTATCAGAATTTTTAGGTGCTGCCACAGTCGACAACGAAACAGATGTGATGATTGCAAATAGAAGTCTTTTCACCAGTACCACCTTAATCAATATATGAAGAATACTAACGGATGTGGATTTAGGCAACCTAAGGGGTCCAGAAGGTCCATTTCTTGACTTAAGCTGAGAACTTGCCCACTGTGAATCCCATGAATTTCCTCCTATATGCTATATGCACTCTGATCTGGGGCTCCACCTGGCTCGTTATCACTTTTCAAGTCGACTCAGCTTCCCCAATTGCCTCGGTATTTTGGCGATTTGCCTTGGGTGCAGCTCTGCTATTCTCCTACTGCCTAATAACTCGAAAAAAGCTGACCTATGGTAAGCAAGACCATGTGAATTTTCTGGCGATGGGGATTTTCATGTTTTCGATCAATTACATGCTGGTGTATTGGTCAGAAACGATGATCAGCTCCGGCATCGCTGCTATTTGTTTTACCGTCATTGTTCCTTACAACATGCTGGGCATGAAGATCTTCTTTAAAAAGCCCATCACACCTAAAGTCATCGCCGGCTCCCTTTTGGGTGGAGCAGGTATCGGCTTGATCTTTATGAACGAGATCATGGGTCTGCAGGCCAACCGCAACACCATTTTCGGATTGGTGCTGGGATTGATAGCGACTTTGTCAGCATCCACCGGAAACATGCTTTCCCAACGATCCTATCGAAAAGCGGTTCCCGTGGTTATCTCAAACACCTGGGGCATGCTGTACGGAAGCATCTTTACTTTGATTGTCGGATTGGTTTTGCAGCATAGCTTCGCAATTCCCATGACGGCAAAATACCTGAGCTCATTGATGTATCTTTCACTATTTGGTTCTGTGTTTGCGTTCGGAGCATACCTACTGCTTGCAGGGCGCATTGGCGCAGAAAGAGCTGCTTATTCCGGAGTTGTCTCCCCGATTATTGCACTGACTCTTTCCAGTATGTATGAGGACTTCAAGTGGACTCCCTACATTGTTGCGGGAGTCGCACTTTGTCTTTTGGGCAATATACTGACTCTTTACTCGCCAAAGAGAATTACCAAGTCGGCGGGTTGATACCTGGAGGCAGGAAGAAGACACCTGTCTCAAACATCATACTGATAATTGAATCAGATGTTTTTCTAAGGTCACGACCTTGAGGCGAACCATTATCAACGATAATCATGCCGTCATCGCTTCCTGAAATATAAGTATGCCCCGGAGAAATTCCCGAACCATTCATCAAAATAGCGCCGGTCATGGGTTTATACTTCGTCCCATCCCAGGCAATCCATCCGGCCTTATAAAGAGCCATCGAGAAATTCACAACCGCCGCAGTACTGGACCAGATAAGTTTATTGCCTTTGCTTGTGTTGAAATCATCACTCACGCGGTAACCCGCACGTTGATAGGCCTCACGAACAAGTTCAGATTGAAATTCTGCACAAGGAACATTTGCAAAGCCATGGCGAACCGCGGTTTGTTGAACGGCGATGGACCAAGCTCCATTCAATGCGACTTTGCCGGTTTTCTCATAGTCCAGGGATGCGGCTTTTGCTGTTGTGGAATCCACCATCAGGTAGGACTTGGGAGTTTGGATTTCGCGATTGGCAACTTTTCTAAGCTCGGAGTAGATCGCATTCCACTTTGCACGATCTGCTGAGCTTAATGTCGCGGGATCAACACCCTTGTTGATTTTAGGAAAACGCTTCGTCGAAGACGTTGTATAACTGAACTTTGGTTTTCCGGTAGTGTTGTAGTTTTTTAAGAAACCCTCACCAGCCGCAGCGGGCACAACCACCGCGAAGTTACCTTCTGCCCCCTGCAAACTTCCAACTATCGAAGCAAAAATAAAGAGTCCACCTGAGGTTTTGTTCAAGGAATCAATTTTGCTTTGCGGAAATTGAGACGCAAATGAAGAGGGTACCGATACGACTTTAATTGGGTAGATAAAGCCTGTGCTGGATCTGACAATCTTCCCATTGGAATCACGATAATCCAGATTCTTGGTGGAGTAGTCCTCTGGAACCTCAATTTGCGTTCCTGCTGGCAGCTCCGCTTTATTCTCCAGGATACTGTTACTTTCATAGCGAACACTCATCGCCTGATTTAACAGGAGTTTTTGTGGGATGGCGGATTGAGTATTATTTCCATTGGACACTTCATCCGTTACTGACCCAGTTCCTGGGTCAACAATAGATGCCGTTTCATCGCCGGTTTCGTCAATCGCCGTAAGGCCTTCATTACCCGGTCCGCAAGCTGTCAAAGCCAGAACCAGAGACAACGTACCAAGGTAGATTACTGAACGAGGTGCAAGCATCTCAAATCCCTCCTAAGGTAGTTCCTGTTCCCTTCGGAGTGTTCACATTTAGAATTTAATGTTTTTTATTGCGCGCAGAAGTTTACCAGTCGTTCGTCTGAAACCGTCAGAATTCTGGGCGAAAAAAGATGAATGATGCTTGAATCAAAAGCCGCGTGTTTATTTAAGCCGTTCTGCGGATGATGTGATATCCAAAACGCGTACGAATTGGTTTAGTCGTGGTTTGGCCCACTTTCAGTGCAAATGCGGCCTCTTCAAAATCAGGATCAAGGCGTCCTTCTGAAAAAACACCCAAGTTTCCGCCGTCAGCTGCGGACGGGCATTTTGAAAACTTGCGCGCAAGCTCTTCAAAATCTTTGCCATCTTTCAGGGATCGCAAAATATCATCGGCTTCGTAAGAGTGTTGCACCAATATATGGCTGACTTTGATTTTCATACTCCTAACTATGCCACAGCCTTTCACTAATTTCACTGTCCATTTTCCCGTTGAACGCTATGATTGTTACTCAATATCTTAATTGGAGGTTTTATGATTAAGGCAAAAGCATTCGCCGCTCCATCGGCCAAAGCTCCCCTTGCACCTTTTAGTTTCGAGCGCCGCGAACTTCGCGATAATGATGTTCACATTGAAATTCATTATTGCGGCGTTTGCCACTCTGACGTTCATCAAGTTCGTGATGAATGGGGCAAAGGAATGTTCCCGATGGTCCCAGGACATGAAATCGTCGGAAAAGTGACGGCTGTTGGTTCAAAAGTAAAGAAATTCAAAGTCGGTGATCTTGCCGGCGTCGGATGCATGGTGGACTCGTGCCTGGATTGCGCTTCCTGCAAAGAAGGCCTGGAGCAATTCTGCGAAAGAGGTTTCGTTGGCACCTACAATTCCAAAGAGAAAGACGGAGCACCCACTTTCGGTGGTTATTCAACGTCCATCGTGACTCGCGAAGAGTTCTGCCTTTCTATTCCTAAGAATCTGGATCTGGCAGCGGCCGCTCCTTTGTTGTGCGCGGGTATTACCACTTACTCTCCGCTTCGCCATTGGAATGTGACCAAAGGACAAAAAGTCGGCGTCGTTGGCTTGGGTGGCTTGGGTCACATGGCTGTGAAAATTGCAAATGCCATGGGCGCAAACGTTGCGGTTTTCACGACGTCACCTTCAAAGGTTGAAGACGCAAAACGCCTGGGTGCCCACGAGGTCATTATCTCCAAGGACATGGAGCAAATGAAAGCTCACATGGGTTCATTTGATTTTATCATCGACACGGTGTCTGCTCCTCATGACTACAATCTTTACCTGAGCATGCTTCGTCGTGATGGCAATATGGTTCTGGTGGGATTGCCAGACACTCCACCGACTCTTGCAGCAGGCGCCCTGATTATGGGACGCCGAAAACTGGGTGGATCATTGATTGGCGGAATTCAGGAGACACAAGAGATGTTGGACTTCTGTGCAAAGCATGGAATCGTGTCAGATATCGAAATGATTCCTATTCAAAAAATCAACGAAGCCTATGAACGCATGATCAAAAGTGATGTGAAGTATCGCTTTGTGATCGACATGAAATCGCTTGCTTAGAACTTGCGACCGCAGCAAGCTAGTTGGAATGAAACACCTTCGTTCTTTGCTTGTTGCGGTCCACATTCTGTTTTCCCTTCCAGCTTTTTCAGCAGACACAACCTTTCGCTGTCACGGCCGGGCATATGAGCAGGGCTTCTTTTTCAGGTACAACATTGAAATTCACTCTCCCGGATCTTCCCGCAGTCGACTGACCACAAGCTCCGGATACAGCGACTCATTGGACTATGGCTGGAGAGAGATTTCGACCCCTAACTATAACAAATTCGCCGTGGATTCCCCTTTTAATCAATATAAGGCGTTTCTATCCAAAGAAGGTCACAGTTTCAGCCTGATTTTGGTGGATCCCATCACCAGTGCCGTCGTGGAACCGCCTCCTTACGACCGCTTCGTTTGCATCACGGATCTGTGAATCCTCTAGTAAAATTGACAGGTTTTTCACTCTGTACTGCCCAAATTAGATAAATTTTTGTAAACCTCCGTCGATCATTCATTCAGATTTTTCGGAGGTCACTGTGAAGGCATTTTTCGTTATCGCGGCAGTAGTTCTTGGTTCATCTTTCGCATCTGCGGGAGCGATGAAAGAAATCTCCATTATGACAACGGACAGTGTTCTTGAAACACTGGGTTTCGACGAAAGCATCGTGTCCATCGATCACAAGTTCACACAAGTAGCGGGTTATGATGTTGCGATCATTTCAGTTGCTCGTGCCAACTACAAAGTGAAAGGTGTAGCGCCCACTTTCCAATGCCTTACTGTCTTCAAGAAAAATTCTGAGAATTGGTACGATATCGTTAAAACAGAGTGCGAAACTCTTAAGTAGGATTTATGAAACACGTTAGTATTTTCTTTGTTCTTTTGGTAATGGCAATTGCCAACGCAAAAGCCGCGACATGCGAAGATGTGGCTGCAACAACTCTTCCACTAAATGCCATCACAACAAGTTTGTTCGATTGCCAACCAGAACAAGAGGGCCAAAAGCCAATTTGTCTTGTGATCGCCAAAGTCGGAGATAACCAGTATCTTTATCAGACTGTCCAAGACATGGTCGTGATCAACGCAGCAACTTCCAAAACAATTGATTTGAAAGGGCTTAGCGCAAAGTACAGCACAACTCGTGAAAGCAAACGTGTCACTTCAATCTACTGGCCGAATGCGAGCTTGTTGATTTTGGATTACTCTGCCCGCAAGGGTTTGTTTGAGGGCTACGAGATTCAAGAGAGCTATAGCTTCTCCTGCACCATCGAAAAATAGTCTAAATTTGAATACGAAAAAGGGAGCTTTGCAGCTCCCTTTTTTATTTCTAGATGTTCTTCTCTGATCGAGTGAAGTTTCTTAGCTGTGGCGCCGACTTCCCTTGCGCCTTCAAGGCCTCAGGGTTTCGCAGCTTGATTGGCATTTCGTTAAAGCCATGACGATCATAAAAACGCACGATAGTTTCGTCACCCGTTTCTTTGGCCGCGGACACCGCGAGCTCCATCTTAAAAATCGTACGTTGAGCTGTGACAATCAGGGCCCCATTCTCGTAGGACCAGACACCCTCACCGTTTCCAAGCTTATCCACTTGATAATAGAATTTGCCGTTATCAAACAGTACGTAACGCATTGGATATTCGCTGCTTGTTTGCAGAACTTTTAGTTCGTCGATTTTACTTTCAGCTTGCGGCCAGTCAGCTGCTGGATTCACAAACTGTCCATAGAAATCCGCACTTCTTTGATGTGCAATTAGGGATCCCGATGGTGAGCAAGCTTGAAGTATCAAGCCCAATACCGCTGCGATGAATGCCGTTACCAGATGTTTTTTCATTCCCTTATTTTATAAACTGATCCGGCAAGGTCAATGCCAATCCCCCTCGGGTCTGGGTCGTTGCAGCACAAATGAGAGAGCGTGCTTTGAAACTTGTCACGGAAACACTCCACGCAATGATTCTGTCGAGGTTTTTATGAAATACTTTGCAGCGCTTATTGTGACTTCAATTCTTTCCTCTGTAGCACTGTCAGCTCCACAAAATTCAAGTTTGAAGTGGACTCCCCCTGGTCTCAGTACAGAACCTATTTGTACCGCAATCGCGAAGTCAGTTTGGATTTGGCGGTAGTGGATCCAACAACAAGTGCTGAACTCGACAACCCGCCTTACTTAGAGTTTAAGTGTTATAAACACTAGAATTCTCTGTTTTTCCACAAGCCTGATGCTAGCACCTACACAACTTTGAGGTATTCCCATGGAATATTAATTGGAGGTGGGTATGTTTGCTTCGGTACGTACATATCGTTTTAGCCCAGTTTATATTCAGGAGATTGGAGATAAGTTGCAGCAAATGTTCGTCCCATTGCTGGAACGGATGGAAGGTTTTGTATCCTATAGCTGGATTACGACCCCCGATGGCCAGGGTGTCGGTGTCTGTGTTTTTAGGGATGAACAGGGACTTCGCGAATCCATTCACTTGGCGGCCGAGTTTCGCAACGCTCACTTCAGCCATATTGGAATGACCACACCAGAGATAATTGTCGGCAAAGTAGGCGCCCACAGCAGCGTCAGCGAGCCAATTATCCCCCTGAACACCCAAAACCGCGAAAATCGCCCCACCCACTAGCACTTACGCGCCGCGCTTTTGCCAACTCCAAGGTCTTTTGGTAAGTTTAGTTTTCCTTAAGTGGGGGGCTAGCTTAGTTGGTTAAAGCACGGTGCTCATAACACTGGGATCGGGGGTTCAAGTCCCTCGCCCCCTACCATTTTAAACCGCTGCAAAGGCGGTTTTTGTGTTTCTAAGAGTTCGTAAGTAAAAATAAATAATTAAGACAGAAATCGCGGCAGATCAGAATTTTTAAATATCATTCGAAATCACTCGAAATGACTGCATTTGCAGTCTGTTTGTTGCGTTTACGCGCTACGGGTTTTCAAAACGCTACGGATGACTGACCTGAACCCCGTTTGAGGGACAAGTTAAAAAAAGCCTGGCTAAGCGGAAACATTATGTGTTCTTCGCTCCATTGGACTCTGACTATGACCGATGTAGACCAAAGAGCAGTTTGCTTTAGGTGCGCTTTAGGTGCGCTTTATATTGCCTAATTTAAATGGCATCATAAGATATGAAAAAAATTTATTTAGTTTCGTTCATTGCTTTATTGTTTGCTAGCATCGCCCATTCTGACGAGTCTCTCAAAGAGCTTCCTAAAACTTATTTTTGTGAAAAAGTGGCAGGTGTAGGAATTCTTCCAGCTGGCATTGAGTCACTTAATGTAAAACCTCCTAAGGATGAAGCTAAATTGAGCCAAGAAACTAAGCTTAGAAAGCTCATACAGGCTGATATGCCACTTGCGCTTTTAGCAAAACACAAAGAGTTGTGCCAAGACGGAAGAGTTAAAACATCCTCCGACTATATGAGCAAATTAGATTCCACTTGCCATAAATATTGTAAAAGCTATGCAGACTGTCTTAACAAGTGCGCGAGCATCTCTGACAACCAACTTCTATTTTTAGAAGGCGTTTCTGCAGGCAAACAAAACTGTTACGCCAAATCATCGACGAAGACAGCTCCCAAGACGGGTGGAATACAATAACTTATGTCTCCCTACCATCCTTCGCCCTGCGGGCTATGGCTTGGCAGGCCACTGATTTTCAAAGTTAATTCTGTAGAAGTTAAAAAGCACGCGAAGGATGTCCGCCGAAGCCTTGGCGAAGGCGGACCTTAAGTAATTAATCTTGAACCAAAGTTTTGAATCCGCCGTAAGCCATTTTTGAAGCATCAAATGGCATCGAGAAGTTTTCAGCACCAGGCATTTGACTGAACTCTTTATGAACTTTTGCATTAACCTGTTTGCGGTGTGCTTTTGATTTAAATACGATAAAGGCAAAGATCACAGTTTCATTCTTCTTAAGTTTGCACATCTGTGTAAAGCTCTTACTGTAAGGCGCTTTTGCATCATCTGCTACACATTCAAAGTACGCCAGCGCCCCGTGCTTCATCCACGTTTTGCAGCCCATCTTGGCCATTTTTTTGTAAGCCGCAACTTTACCCTTTGGAATAGGGATTACAAATCCATCAACATTTAGTAGTATGTGAAGCAAGCGTTGTTGGCTCTGCACCAATAGAAACTGGAACCATTATTCACATAAGACCCCGCGCCATTGGTGTGGAATGTGGAGCCTCCTACAGAATCGGCCATACTGCTTGTACCAGGAGCGACACAATTACTTACTGTATAAGATCCCGTCGACTCGGTTCCATTCATAGTCGCATCGCAGTGAATTTCTGAGGTGTCCGAGAACTTAACTGTCATAGTGAATTGTGAACCCGTGATGTTCGCACCAGATAAGTCCAAGCGGATTGCCCATGCCGAGTTGGCTGTTGCCCACGATGATAACACTGCTTTATTTGCACTGCCGCCTGTGCTTGGCTCTGCAGCTTGCTCTTCACATGCAGTTAGAGTTGAAATTGTTAGGCCTAAAATCAGGATCATTTTTACTAAAGGATTCATCATAAACGTACCGCTCCCTTTGTTTGGTCCTTGTTTTGGTAGACATATCACTTGTCGGAACTTTAATTTGTTCACATTAGCTCATCTCGAATTTATCAAGTTTATACGGGTCCTTTACGCAACACTCGTTTCAATCAGAGACCACAAAATTTCGCTGTCTTATTTGGGAACGGGCTAAACTGAGATTACCCTAGGCGTCGAAGATGGTTGACGGTCCTTCGACGTCGTTATGTACTAAATCAAAAGTTGAAAGAAACATGACACAAGAACTTAGTACACAAATAAAGAACGGAGTCGGAGTTCTAACACTCGATGCTCCTCGCAGTTTGAATTCATTGACCCTGAGCATGGTTGAGGGCCTTTGGGACATTTTGAATCAATGGCAAACAAACCCACAGGTTAGCTGCGTGTTTCTGCAAGGATCCGGAGAAAAAGCATTCTGTGCCGGTGGTGACGTTCGTCGTCTTTACAACGCAATCATCGACGACAGAAATAATGGATCCAATCTGGCAACTGAAGCTTGCACTGATTTTTTCACCAAAGAATATAAGGTCGATCATCTGATCCATCGCTTTAAAAAGCCGATCATCGTTTGGGGTGACGGCGTTGTGATGGGTGGAGGTATTGGATTATTTGCAGGAGCCTCCGACCGCATCGTCACAGAAAAAAGCAAACTTGCCATGCCCGAGGTAATTATCGGACTTTTCCCTGATGTGGGCGGCAGTTGGTTTCTGAACAAAATGCCGGACGGCTGGGGATACTATCTGGCACTCACAGGCGCCAGACTGAATGGCGCCGATGCCATATATCTGGGGCTAGCAAATCATTATGTGTTTTCAACAGCCAAAGAAGACATCCTGACATCACTTCAAAAAATAGCCTGGAGCGCAAATACCGCCCAGAATCGTGAGCTTGTTAAAAACACCCTTGCAGGTTTTTCCACGTCTTCACCAACATCTGATCTGCATAAGTTCGGATCGACAGTGAAAAAATGGGAAAACGCCACATCAGCAACGGAGTATCGCGATCTTGTGACTAAAGCAGCAGAGAATGAAGAGTGGTTCGCAAGAGGCCTTAAAACAATGAATGCCGGCTCACCAAGTTCCGTTAAGGTCATTTTCGAACAACTGCGCCGTACAGCAAATTACACTCTTGAGGAAGTATTCCAATCAGAATTGAACCTCGCTGTGCAATGCTGCCGCCATCCTGATTTTGCCGAAGGCGTGCGCGCCCTTTTGGTCGACAAGGATCAGAATCCAAAATGGAATCCGTCCACTCTGGATGAAACTTCGACGGACTGGATTGAGGGCTACTTCAAAGACCTTTGGAATAAAGGCAATCATCCACTGAAAGATCTATAAGGGATTTAACCGTGTCACATCTTGAAAACTCCGGCCTTAAAAGAATTGTTCTTACTGGTGCTCCTTCCAGCGGAAAAAGCTCCGTCATGAATGAACTTAAATCGATCTATGGCAAGCAAGTGGCACTAGTGCCGGAAAGTGCTGTGGTGTTATTAAGTGGGGGCTTCCCACCCCCACAGCATACGGAGCTGGCAGAGATCCGCGCATTTCAAAACTCCATCGTGGAGGTCCAACGTGGATTGGAGTTCATCCTCCCTCACCAAAACCCCGAGGCGAAATTTATGGTTTTTGACCGGGGTACTCTGGATGGAGCGGGATTTTGGCCCCCGGGACCAGAGGATTATCTAAAACAATTCGCTATCGACAAAAGTGCTGAGTATCGCAAATTCACTGACGTTTTATTCCTTGAGCTTCCAACCCCTGAAATGTTTGGTGGAGTGAACAACAAAAGATTCCACAACTATCAGCAAAGTTTGCATAGCGAACAGCAGCTGGAAAAAGTTTGGAGTGGTCACCCTGGTTTCAAGAAAATTTCAGCTACGCCCACTCTTCAAGAAAAGATTGATCTGGTTTCCTCCACTATCAAGAAAATCATGAGCTGCCAAGGCTGACCCATCCCTGGTGGATCATTTCAATGGCAAGGGAAGCCTGCAAGACTCCCAAGAACGCACCCAGAATCTGCAGAGTAACGAACACTGCCTTGCCTTTTAGCTGACGAATAAAGAACATCGTTAGAAAGTTACATATCAATACAGCACCAAGAGCTGCGAAAACAAGGATAGTTCGCTGTGTATCTCTGCTCAATTCCAACAACATTATAAGAGTGCCCAGCCCATAGGCCGTTGTGATCATATTCAACACAACACCAAAAGGATTCAGATCTTTTTCCGGCTGAGGTCCCGTCTTTTGATTAGCGGAGGCAAACTTCAAAACCATTGGAAATGCCACAAATGCAAAGATAATCCCATTAGTAATCTGTAAAATAGCAGCAGGGATATGCCACTTATCCATCAGATTCTGTCCAACAAATCCAGCCACAATGAACAATGGAACTGCCACTAAAGTAGATTTTATTGCAAGAGTGCGAACCTGCCCAGGCGGCAGTTGTGAAGTTGCAGAGGCAAACATCGGCAACAATCTTAGAGGACCCATCATAATGAAGAATACCGTAAAGACCTGCAACACACCAACTTCGTAATTACCATCCATGAATCACCTCGTTAAACGATCAACCAGATAGTGGAACCAACTCCCAACAGAATTAAGACAAGCGTAAAAATCAATACCGATCGATGAGCGGGTTGATACTGAAAATTATTGATCGCAGTAGTTGCTGAATTATAGCGAAACAAAGACCAGACCAACATGGCGCTACCAAGTATCACCATGCCTAAACCAATATTTTTGGCGTCATTCAAGAACCCAATCCCACCAAATCGAGATATTGATTTATTGTCCATCATAAACCAGCTGAACCGATTCATGGTGATTCCCAAGCTAACCAAAGAAATACCCGTCCTCATATAAGCCAGATGAGTTCTTTCATTTGCAAGGTGAGATCTTGCGGTTGCGAGACTGGTTCTGTCTTCAGCCATGCCGGTGCGATCCACCGCCATAGTGGTTCTCTGCTGAGCAAGGTCCGTTGACGTGTCTTTCTTAGGCTCAATTTCCATCACATCGATTCCTTGTTTTTATTAGCCACTTCAAGGTCCCGCTCCATAAAATAGCTTAAGAAAGTGCGTATCAACGCGATTGAAGCCAGCATGCCGATTTCATCCCAAGTAGGTGAAACAATCGTGGATACAACATCGGCCGCCATCATGAACTCCAGGCCAAGTATGATCCATCTGGCAAAACCCAGCCAGATTCCCCGTCTTAAGAGGTCTCCTGTACTGCCAAAAATAGAAATTCTGCAAAGTTTAATCGTTGCTTCAATGGCACCGACCGCCATCAAAAGCGCAGCAATAAATTCCAGGCATAGCGAAATAATTTTAGTCCAATCGTGAACAAACTCTTCCAATCAGACCTTCCTTGCTAGCGCGCCTCTCGCATAATACATCGAAATCCCAAATGCGAAGTTGAAGTGTCCACTGGCTGCGCCATTCGTGCCGATGGACGATAGCGTTTACAATAATTGGGCGCACAAAGATGTGACCCACCCTTCATAACTTTTCTTGAAATCTTAATCTCCTGACGTGGATCGAAACTTTCGGTTTCACTTGCCCCACGTGGATTCTTGGGAATGCAACAAGCCTTGGGCTTTTCATTGGGATGTTTTGGGCTGTACCAATCGGATGTCCATTCCCAGACATTTCCGATCATATCAAACAATCCATAATCATTCGGGGGATAGCTACCCACCGGAGATGTACCTTCAAAACCGTCTTCACCTAAATTCTGCCAAGGGAAAGTTCCTTGCCAGGTATTAGCCTGGTGAATTCCATTGGGAATCAACTCATCACCCCAGGCAAATTCACGCCCCTCATGGCCACCATTCGCCGCAAACTCCCATTCAGCTTCAGTAGGAATTTCTTTTCCAACCCAACGCGAATACGCCGTGATGTCCTGCCAAGCCAAATGCACAACGGGATGATCCAGACGACCGCTAATAGAACTATCGGGCCCTTGTGGCGAGCGCCAGTTTGCTCCAGGTATAAACCGCCACCACTGATACGGATTTCTTAAGTCCACGGGACCATCAGGTTTCACAAATACCACAGAAGCTGCCACCAACATTTCAGGTGTCGCACCGGGATACTGAGAAAGATCAGGAATCTTCTCACAGAAAGTTTTGTATCCTGTTGCCTGAACAAACTCCGCAAAATCCCGGTTGGTGACCAAGTATTGGTCCATCCAGAATCCATCGACTTTCACTCTGTGTGCTGGAGCTTCTTCTGAATAGTGATGGTCTGATCCCATTTTGAACAAACCACCCGGGATCCACACCATATTCGGAAAAGGAGCTTTGCGCTCCCTTTCCTCGTTGGCTTTTTCAACTTCAACTACTTGTGACACTAATTAATCCTTAATGTGCGCGATGTTCGCCACTTTCTGATTTCTTATCTTTGCCTCTGAACTGATTCTCCCGACCGGATGACTTCTCCGTGACGGCATTTGGAACAGCTTTCCCCTCTGAGTCCGTGTGGGCATACCCAGCTGCATTCGCCATTTTCTCAAGAATCTGATCAACCGTGAATGACGCCGATTTTTGACGAGGTGGGAACTCCTCAAAGGTCGCCATAAACTTAGACACCACTGATTGAGCAGCCATCAACATGAACGCGCGGCTTAAGTACCAATCCCAGTAAGTATTGGAAGTCACATCAGCTCTTTCATAGGGATCTGTGCGCAAATTGAAAAGTTTTGGAATACGCATTTTTACAAACGGCTCACCCCAGACTTCGAGGGTTCCTTTGCATCTTTGCTCAGCGAATACGGCTTTCCAGTTTCCATATCGCAAAGCCACAAGATCGCCATCGTCGCTCCAATAGATAAATCCTTTGCGAGGACTTTCTTTTTCCTTACCCGTCAAATAAGGTATTAAATTGTAGCCATCGATGTGCACTTTAAAGTTCTTATCTCCGAAGTCGGCACCTTTTTTCAATCGCTCTACCACATCCAAATCGCCGGCAGCAGCCAAGAACGTTGGCATCCAGTCATGATGCTGAACGATTTCATTTGAGATGCTGCCCGCTTTGATTTTATTTGGCCAGCGCACCATCATCGGAACACGGAAGGCACCTTCCCAGTTCGTATTCTTTTCACTTCTAAATGGCGTCATCGCGCCATCCGGCCAAGTGTTCATATGAGGCCCATTGTCAGTCGTATACAGCACAATCGTGTCTTCAGTAAGACCCAGATTATCCAAATGATCTAAGACATCGCCGACGTTCTTGTCATGATCAATCATCGTATCATGATAGCGGGACTGGTGTGGACCGGCCTGACCAATGCTTTCAGGCTTCGTGTGAGTACGACAATGCATATGAGTTGTGTTCAACCAAACAAACCATGGCTTACCTTCATCATTCTGTCTTGAAATGAAGTCTTTAGCTTCGTCGACAAATTCATCATCACAAGTTTCCATGCGCAGTTTTGTAAGCGGCCCCGTATCTTCAATGGTCTGCTTACCAACTCTGCCCCAACGTTCGTGCTCAGTCGTATCATCTTTATCAGTCGCCTTACAGCGCAACACGCCTCTCGGTAGAAGTTGTTTTCTGAATTCTTCGTTTTCTGGATAATCAATATTTTCCGGCTCCTCTTCAGCGTTCAAATGGTATAGATTTCCAAAGAACTCATCGAATCCGTGGACGGTTGGTAAAAACTCATTGCGATCACCGAAGTGATTCTTACCAAACTGACCCGTCGCGTACCCTAATGGTTTTAGCAGTTCAGCAATTGTTGGATCGTCTTTCGATAGACCTATCACAGATCCAGGCATACCCACTTTGGTCAAACCCGTTCTGAAGCAGCTTTGCCCCGTCATGAATGACGCACGACCGGCAGTACAACTCTGCTCGCCGTAGGAATCAGTGAACATCATGCCCTCATGGGCAATCCGGTCGATGTTTGGAGTGTGATACCCCATCATCCCGCGACTGTAGCAACTTAGATTGGAAATCCCGATATCATCACCCATGATGACTAAGATATTCGGCTTTGCCGACTTACCTTTGCTGTCAGACTTCCGCTCTTCTTTTTTCTCCGTCCCTGGTTTCACCATATTTTTCTCCTTCATAAATCATTTATGAGTAAATTGTTGTTGTGCTATTTGCTTTTTGCCTGGAAAAATCTGCTTCCAGTCGTTTTTCATACTTAGAACTTTGAATCCGAATTTCTTAGAGGCGTTCAAAGACGCATTGTCTTTCTCGCTATAGGCGGCCTCACGATCTGCATCGTCGTGATTCACCATAATTTGAAAGTTCGGCAGGGGATTTTCACTCGAAAATCTTAAATGCTCAATGTCGCCACCGTTCCGTTCGTTCCCTACAGAAATAATCGGCCGCTTGCCAATGTGCCGAATAATTCCGACGGGCTTGCCGCCTTTATCATTTAATAGTCCCAATTGCGCCGTTCGCATAATTTGTAGTCTGCCGTTCTTTTCCTCCGTCTTATCCACAAAGAAGGAACCAATAATATTCTGAGTCGGAACGCCATAAATTTCAGGCGCCACCTGGCGCATAAATGCAATCTCCCCGCCGGAGCTTATGAATATCTGAAAGTTGTTTTCGCGCAAATAAGCCAGTAGCTCTAACATTGGTTGATAAACTGCTTGTGTGTATGGAACCTGAAGTTTGGGATGTCTTGCTTCTTTAAAAAACTCCCTGACTTGCTTTCCGAATTCTTCTTCACTCATTCCGGAATGAGTTCTTGCGACAATGTCCAGAATCTGCTTTTGCGTAAGCTTCACGTCCGCGCCGGCCGCCTTTGCTAACAATGACTTATAGGGCTCTTGCTTTTTAAGCGCTGGATTGGCCGCTATAATTTCCTTTATTCTGTACTTGGTGAACTCAAGCTCAATCGTCGGCACTTCACTCCACAGGGTGCCATCGTTATCAAAGGTTGCAATGCGATCTTCAGGTCGCACATAACGTGAACCATTTTCTTTGGTTACATCGTTTACAAAACTTATAATTTCTTTTTTTAGATTTCCCTCGTTCCAGGACGGTAAAGGATCAGCGGCCTGAACCAGCCCCACCCACAAAAACACGATCAAACTCACGACGTACTTCATCTAAAACTCCCCGAGGAAATATTTGATGTGATGCATAGGAATGGTAAGTTTTTGATCGATTTGAGGAAATTTAAATCCTGTTTATATGTGATCAATCATCTGGCCACGCGAATCGGCACTAAATTAGTAAAACAAATCAAGAGCATCCTCTTACTCAAATGCACGAAATTACTCCCGACTTATGAAATTATCCCTGATTAAACAAACACTCTGCTCTGAAACAACTGTTTGTCGTTTTTCGGTGCAATTGTGGCCATAGGATTTGTCTATTATGCCAATAGGTTTAATCAATTTTACTTAATGCCCTATAACACGAAAAATAGACGACACCTGACGAACAACATTCGAACGATACAAAGGAGACATATCGTGTTTAAAAAACCATTTCTGGGCGTCGCATTGCTATCCATGGCATTGACTGCCGGAGCTGCATTCGCACAAAGCAAAGACGCTGTTGAAAAAGCCCCAGACAATAAATTCTGGTGGCCTGAAAGACTGGATCTTGCACCACTTCGTCAACATGCAACTGAATCCGATCCAATGGACAAAGGCTTCGACTACGCAAAAGAATTCAAAACTTTGAATATTGCTGAAGTTAAAAAAGACATTTCCAAAGTTCTAACTACTTCGCAAGACTGGTGGCCAGCTGACTACGGTCATTACGGTCCTTTCTTCATTCGTATGGCTTGGCACAGTGCCGGTACATACCGTACTGCTGACGGTCGCGGCGGCGGTGGCAGCGGACAACAACGCTTTGAACCTCTGAACAGCTGGCCAGATAACGCCAATCTTGATAAAGCTCGCCGCCTTTTGTGGCCAGTGAAGCAAAAATACGGAAAAAAACTTTCCTGGGCTGACTTGATGATTCTGACAGGAAATGTTTCATTGGAATCCATGGGCTTCAAAACTATCGGTTTCGCCGGTGGCCGTGAAGACCAATGGGAACCAGATTTGGTTTTCTGGGGTACCGAAACAAAATGGATGGGTGGCGATCAACGTCGCACATCTGATGGCAAACTTGGAAAAAAACCAGTGGCAGCAATGCAAATGGGTTTGATCTATGTGAATCCTGAAGGTCCAAATGGCAAACCAGATCCAATCGCTGCTGCAGCTGATATTCGTCAAGCTTTCGGCCGTATGGCAATGGACGACGAAGAAATCGTTGCTTTGATTGCTGGGGGCCACTCCTTCGGTAAAGCTCACGGTGCTCACAAACCTGAACATTGCGTGGGTGCAGATCCATCTGGTGCTCCAGTTGAACAACAAGGCCTTGGCTGGAAAAACAAATGCGGAACTGGTGTTGGTAAAGACGCTGTAACAAGTGGACTTGAGGGTGCGTGGACTCCAACTCCAACTCACTTCTCCATGATGTTCTTGGCAAATTTATTCCAATTCGACTGGGAACAATCCAAGAGCCCGGCTGGTGCGATTCAGTGGATTCCTAAAAAAGGTGCTGGTGCTGGGATGATTCCAGACGCTCACGATCCAAGCAAACGTCACGCTCCAATCATGTTCACTACCGATCTATCTTTGAAAATGGACCCGGCATTTAACAAGATCTCGAAAAAATTCCTGGATAATCCAAAAGAGTTTGAGGCTGCCTTTGGTCGCGCTTGGTTCAAGCTTACTCACCGTGATATGGGCCCTCGCGCTCGTTACATCGGCTCGGAAGCTCCTAAAGAAATTTTCACATGGCAAGATCCTCTTCCTGCAGCAACTTACAAAAAATTGTCTGCTTCAGACGTATCTGCTCTGAAAAAGAAAATTTCAGCTTCTGGTATCAAAAACTCTGATTTGATCCGTACGGCTTGGGCTTCTGCGGCCTACTACCGCGGAACTGACATGCGCGGTGGTGCAAACGGGGCCCGCCTTCGTTTGTCTCCAATGAAAGACTGGATAGTGAACACTCCAGCTGAACTAGCTCCAATTCTTGCCAAGTATGAGTCTATCAAAAAAGACTTCACTAAAGGCGGCAAGAAAGTTTCTGTAGCGGATTTGATCGTACTTGGCGGAAGCGTGGGCATCGAACAGGCTGCTAAAGCTGGTGGCATGAACGTAACAGTTCCATTCCAATCCGGCCGCGTGGATGCGACTCAAGAGCAAACTGATGCAGCTTCTTTCGCAAACCTTGAACCAAGAGCGGATGCATTCCGTAACTTCTATGGCGAAGGCAATTATCTTTCTCCAGCAGAAGCCTTGGTGGATCGCGCGAATCTTCTGACTTTGACTGTTCCGGAAATGACAGTTCTGGTTGGTGGCTTGCGTGTTCTTGATACCAACTATGATCACTCCAAAAACGGTGTGTTCACAGCGAAACCTGGAACTTTAAGCACAGACTTCTTTGTGAACTTGATGGATATGTCAGTAAAATGGCAAAAATCATCCACTGAGGGACTTTATGAAGGCCTCGATCGCAAAACAAATGCGGTTAAATGGACTGCAACTCCAGTGGACTTGGTCTTCGGTTCCCACTCTGAACTACGTGCGGTTGCTGAAGTTTACGCAGCTAACGACGGCAAACAAAAGTTTGCTAAAGACTTTGTGACTGCATGGAACAAAGTTATGAACTTGGATCGCTTTGACTTGAAGTAATCAAGTCGATCAAAAGATTCAATCTCTTCGAAATGCCTCCGATTTGTAATCGGGGGCATTTTTTTTGACATGAGCACCGGTCCTTTATGGCATTCAGATTCCTTCCAAATATTATATCCACAGATATAACGAGGGGACGAACATGACTTCCAAAGAAACCCATTTACGAGTTCAATGTTTCGCGGAGTTCCTAGGAACGGGTTTGTTGATTTTCTTCGGTTGCGGATGTGTTGCCGCACTCAAGGTCGCCGGAGCCTCATTCGGGCAATGGGAGATCAGTATAATCTGGGGTTTGGGAGTGGCGATGGCCGTTTACATGACGGCAGCAGTTTCGGGCGCCCATTTAAATCCTGCAGTTACAATAGCTTTGGCTCTATTCGCAAAATTTGATCGCAGCAAAGTCCTTCCGTATATCGTCTCACAGGTAGCCGGCGCTTTCATGGGAGCCGCCATCGTCTACTTGCTTTATCAAAGTCTGTTTATCCAATACGAAACCACTCACAACATCACCCGCGGCACCCTGCAAAGCCTGGAAACCGCCGGAGTGTTTTCTACTTATGCAAATTCACACGTGTCCTGGGGCATGGCTTTTGTCGTTGAGATGGTCATCACTTCGATTTTGATGTGCCTGATCCAAGTATTGACCGACGATGGAATCGGGATACCTCGTGGACCACTGGCTCCCCTTCTGATTGGAGTACTCATTGCGGTGATCGGTGCTTCGATGGGTCCACTCACAGGTTTCGCAATGAATCCCGCGCGGGATTTTGGGCCAAAGCTATTTGCCATGATAAATGGATGGGGTTCCGTTGCGATGACAGGAGGTCGCGATATCCCTTACTTCCTGGTCCCTTTGCTTGCCCCTGTTATTGGGGCAAGTTCCGGTTCCTTGGTCTATACAAGATTCTTTGGTAAAAAGTGGGACTAGATTCAAACCTCAGGAAATTTTATGGGAATGGCTTTCCTGCTTTCATCAATAGCAACTAAGGTGAAAATCCCCGTCATGGATTTTGTGCGCTTATTGCTGTACATATCCTCGCAGTAGGTATCCACAGTCACTTCCAGACTGGTCGTACCTAACTTACTTACATAAGCATCAAGCTCAACAATTGTGCCTGCAGGAATTGGATTATTGAAATTCACCCGATCGCTACTGACGGTTACATACCGTTGGCGCGAAAATCGAGTGGCTGCGATGAATGCTATTTCATCCATCCAGTTCAATGCCAGACCACCATAAAGAGTATTGTAGTGATTGGTCTCTCCTGGAAAGACCGCTTTAAAGACGTGCGTGCGCGACGAACTCTTGCGAGTTTCGAAATCCATAATTCCTCCGCGGGATAGTTTGTTTTTCCATTCGGGATCGGGCTTCCTAAAAATAGGTTACCGTTGCGGGACAGCGTCAGAATGGTTTCCGTTAAAGAGACTTCACTGAACTTCACCGAACATGGAAAGCAACATATACGGTTAAAAAAGTGGACGCAACTTTATCCCATAATTAAGTTCAATCTAAAAACTGGTTCCGAACGGTCACCGTATTCATAAAGAATACGGTTTTTTTTCCTAACATCTGATAACCGTATCCAATTTCATATTCAGAAGTATCCTATTGTCAGGAGGCTCAATTGTCAGAAGACATTAGCAAGTATACAGATTACAGAGACTTTCTTAAGGATAAGTACAAGGATGCTAAACTAAAGAAAGTAACTTTCTCTCTACAGCATTGCGCCACTCAACTTCAGGTTTCAAAAACCTTCGTGAAGTTCGTCTTCGACAAAAAAAGACACTTTACCTTCGGCACACTCCCGTTGGTATGGGACCTTTTCAAGCTAACCCCTAAAGAGCAAATACAGCTGACTTTCCTCTTCTGCCACACGGTCGCCGAAGATCTGGCGCTGAAATCCCACTTTAAAGCTGTCTTAAATGGTATAGAGAACAATTTGATTCAGGTTGAGTAGCCTGAGTTTAGAAATTTTGGACATAAAAAAAGGGCTCCCATCAGGAGCCCTTTTTAGTTTTTAACTTTAGAAACAAGATCTAGCTGTCTACGAAAGCTTTCAACTTGTTGCTGCGAGAAGGATGACGAAGCTTGCGAAGAGCTTTCGCCTCGATCTGACGGATACGTTCACGAGTAACGTTGAAGTCCTGACCTACTTCTTCCAAAGTATGATCGGCTTCTTCACCGATACCGAAACGCATACGAAGAACTTTTTCTTCTCTCGGAGTCAAAGTCGCAAGAACACGGCGTGTTTGTTCAGCCAAGTTCAAGTTAACAATCGCCTCTGCAGGGTTGATAACTTTTTTGTCCTCGATAAAGTCGCCCAAGTGCGAATCTTCTTCTTCACCCACTGGAGTTTCCAAAGAAATCGGCTCTTTTGCGATTTTAAGAACTTTACGAACTTTATCTACCGGCATGTCCATTTTATCTGCGATCTCTTCCGGGGTCGGCTCACGGCCAAGCTCCTGGATCAAGTAACGAGATGTACGAACAAGCTTATTGATAGTTTCAATCATGTGAACAGGGATACGGATCGTACGAGCCTGATCGGCAATAGCACGAGTGATCGCCTGACGGATCCACCAAGTCGCATATGTCGAGAATTTGTAACCACGACGATATTCGAACTTATCAACCGCTTTCATCAAACCGATGTTACCTTCCTGGATTAGATCCAAGAATTGAAGACCGCGGTTCGTGTACTTCTTAGCGATAGATACAACCAGACGTAGATTCGCTTCAACCAATTCAGATTTCGCTGCATCGGCCTCACGCTCACCTTTCCAGATGGCTGTGTATGTTTCCTTAACCCATGTGTGATTCATTTCAGTTTCAGAATCCAAACGTTTGATACGGATTTCTGCTTCCTGAGCTTGCAACACATAAGATCTGAATTTTTGATAGTTAAGACCTGTATCACGAGTCATGCGTGTCAGTTCTTTTTCGTTGCTTTCAACCAGCTTCATACGCTCAGTCATGGAAACAACGTCTTTAGAGAACGTACGCTCAACACCGTCTTTGATACGACGACGTAGAGTACCGATACGGTTCACCAAGTTTTTGAACTTGATCACAACACGGTTGATCGTTTTACGGTTGAAGTTCACAGATTCGAACACAGCCATCAAAGTGTCATTCATCGCAACGAGTTCTTTCATTGCAGCCTGACGAGCTGGTGTGTTTGTTTCTTCTCTACGAAGAACTTCGAATTGTTTTACAGCAGCCTTTTGGTACTCCGTAACTTTACCGATCAATTCGTGAATTTTATCGATGTATTCCTTTTCATCGTATTGAGTTTCCTCATCCTCAAGACCACGGAAGATCGATTTAACCTTGATACGGCCTTCATCAAGACGCTTACCCAGTTGAATGATCTCGTAAGTACCCAGAGGGGACAAAAGGATCGCACGAACGATTTCACGCTCCCCTTTTTCAATACGACGAGCAATCTCAACCTCACCCTCACGAGTTAGTAGAGATACGGAACCCATTTTACGCAAATACAAGCGAACGGGGTCATTACCCTTAACGTCTTCGCTTTCTGCTTTTTCTTCTTCATCTACTTCTTCGTCTTCAGAATCAGGGCTTTCCAGGAAGTTTCCTTCGCCCTCTTCGTCTTTCGAAGTTTCAGACAAGTCTGAAATAACTACACCCGCGGCCTCTAGGCCGTGCATGAACTGGTCCAATGCAGCTGGGGCAATGATTTCAGGTGGAAGAAGGTCGTTGATCTCTTCGATCGTCAACGCACCCTTTTCCTTCGCAAGCTTCAGGAATTTCTGGATTTCTTCTTTAACCAGAGCTTCCTGTTCCTGCAAAGAAAGAACCTTAACAGGCTCTTTCTCTTGTTTGTTTGGTAGGTTTTGTTTCATCAATGACCCGCCTTTATCCTTTATTCAGAGATAGTCGATCTCTGTGTGCCTTCATAATCTGTTCCAACTTTTCTGAGCTTGGCTCGGACTTTAATTCCAGAGCCAACTGCTTTGCTTGATCGCGCAAGAAATTATCGCGCACGCGCTTAAAGCAATCGCGCAGAAGCTTCGCCTCAGCTTCTTCATCAAATCCGGGGTCACCTTCACTGGCTGGTGCCTCTACAAATAATAATTCCGGATGATCTACATAGGAGACAAGGAGACTGGTCAATTTATCAAACTTATTTAAGTCTTGTCTATACACATCAGTCGCTTTTTCCAGGATCTTTTTCACTCCTGCATGAGCGATACTTGCCAGCACATTTTCATTCACAAACAGCTCGAAATTGGCACGACTTTTGAGTACCAATCCTAATAGCATAGCCTCCGCTTTTGAGGCTCCTTTGAGGGTGATTTTGCCACCTTCTACAGAGTCAGACGCTTGAGGGGCTGCTGTTTGGTTAGTTTGCTGAGCCCCTTGATTTGGCTGCACCGTCCTAGAGAATGAGCTTCTGTTCTGCGAATATACAGGTCCGCTGCTTTGTAATCCCACAGCCTGACGTAGCCATGGCAGGGTCACATTCATCTTCTGAGCGGACTCAGCCAAGTATAAATCACGCAGACGCTGATCTGGAATGACCTCAAACAGGGGCTTGAGTTTATCCGCCAGCTTCACTTTTTCAGGAGCGTCACCGCGGTAACCTTCCATCCAACGACCCAGGATCAACACGAAAAGATCAGGAGCACGGTCCAATTCAGCCTTCAGAGCCTCAGAGCCGTACTTCTTCACATAATCATCAGGGTCCATGCTGTTCGGAAGCGTAAGTCCTTTGGGATACAAATCCGCTGCCAGCAGGATTGGCAAACTGCGCTCAGCTGCCTCCATACCCGCGGAGTCCCCGTCAAAAAGGGCCACCACATTGCGAGTCATGCGCTTAAGCATTTTACCGTGTTCCGGCGTCAAAGCCGTTCCCATGGTGGCTACTGAGTTTCTGATACCTGCTTGGAACAGGGACACCAGATCCATATAACCCTCAACGATCAAAGCCTGATCCTCAGAGCGAATATAGCGTGCTGTTTGCGACAGTCCGTAAAGCACACGGCCTTTGATAAAGACCGGCGTCTCGGGAGAATTCAGATATTTCGGTTCAGTTTCTTTTTTCTCTAAATAACGCCCACCGAATGCAATGGGCTCACCCATTGGAGAAAAGATCGGGAACATCAGGCGATCGCGGAAGATGTCAAAGTAGCCTGGTTTGCCGTTGCGGGCTTTTACCAGACGCGCTTCTTCCGCCAGGGCCATCGGCACTTGTTTGTTTTGTAAAACGCGCTCCAAGCCATCCCATTCAGCAATGGCATAACCAATACCAAAAGTGTCGATCACTTCCTGGGACAGGCCACGGCTGGCGATATAACGCTTAACCGGATGATCATTGGAAACGCGACGAAGTTGCTCTGAAAAATAATCAGCAGCGAGCTTGTTTACTTTTAACAACGACTTCTTTTTATCAGCAGTTTGATCACGTTGCGGATCATGTGTTTCTGGAGCGGGAATCGGGATGCTGGCGCGGTTTGCAAGGTACTCAACAGCCTCAGGGAAACTCATGCCCTGATAATCGCGCAGGAATGAAAACAAGTTACCACTCTTATGACAACCAAAGCAGTGGTAGACTTGCTTCACTTCGGAAACAGAGAACGACGCTGTTTTTTCAGCGTGATCTGGAAACGGACAACGACCCATCAGGCCACTGCCGCTCTGTTTTAGCTGTGTGTATTGGGAGATGATATCGACGAGGTTGTTGCCCTCAGACACTCTCTCAATAAAGTCTTGGGAAAAACGCATGTACCTTCCGTTTCAATTTTTATGACCCTGGGAACTCACTTAAACATGAGTCCCCGCAGGCTTTAGGCAAGGTCCAATTCTTCCGACGGAAAAACCAGGATACTAAGCAAGCTTAGCTTTGATAACTTCGCTTACAACTTTGTTGTCAGCGGCGCCACCGACACGAGCGATGACTTCTTTCATCACTGGGCCCATGTCTTTTACAGTTTTCGCGCCAGTGGCAGCGATAACTTCAACAACAAGAGCTTCGATTTGCTCGCGGCCCATTTGTGCAGGCAAGTAAACTTCCAGAACTTTCAATTCTGCAGATTCTTGATCCACCAGATCCTGACGACCGGCTTGTTGGAATTGGTCGATGGATTCTTTACGTTGTTTAACCAGTTTTTTTACGACGTTCATCACTTCTTCCGGAGTGATTGCGTCTGGGCGCATATCGATTTCACGATTTTTGATCGCCGCTTGCAGGCCACGAAGTGCTGTCAGCTTAAGTGATTCTTTTGCGATCATTGCGGCTTTAACATCAGCCATGATTTTGTCTCTGATTTCCATGAAAACTCCCTATGGTGATTATGACAAAAGGCGACTTTGTAGGTCGCCTCTTGTGAGTAAGAAACTATAATTCAATTAAGAACTATTCGCCCCAACCTTTACGAGATTTCTTAACAGCGCGCTTACGAGCTGCGATAGATTTCTTTTTAAGTCTTACAGAAGGCTTTTCAAAGTGTTCGCGTTTTTTTACTTCAGAAAGAATACCTGCTTTTTCGCAAGATTTTTTGAATTTACGGAACGCTGATTCAAAAGACTCACCGTCTTTGATTTTAACCATTGCCACGACAATCACCTGCCTTCCAATGTGGACGAAAGAGAGAAATAAGAATGAGAGTGTATAACAAAGAGGCAACAGAGGGGCAACCTCTCGAGGTCTTAATGCGGCGTATTATAAAGATTCCCTGCAGCGGCCCCTTAAAACCTCGTATTTTTGCACCACTCACAAAGCTTATCTATTTAATTTTATTGAGCTTATCCATGGTGGCGTTCTAAAATATACCCAATGAAGACGAGTCACGACCAAGACATGAAATGGATGCGCAAGGCTTTGGAACTTGCGCGTAAAGCCGGTGAAAACGGCGAAGTACCTATTGGGGCTATTTTGGTTTCCCCAACCGGGGAGCTTTTATCCAAGGCTGCGAATGTTCGCGAGACTCTTCATACCCCCCTGGGCCACGCGGAACTATTGTGCCTGCACAGAGCCGCCAAAAAACTTAAATCCTGGCGTTTAGAAGACTGCACCCTGTATGTGACCCTTGAGCCCTGCGTGATGTGCGCCGGAGCTATTCAGCAAGCGCGCGTGGGCCGCGTGGTTTATGCCGCGAAGGACGTCAAGGGTGGTGCGGTTGAAAGTCTTTATCACGTATTGAGCGATTCCCGATTGAATCACCAAGTGGCAGTTACAACGGGAGTTCTTGAAAAAGAATGCTCAGATTTGATCTCAGCCTTTTTTCAAGGCCGCCGTGATGAACAGAAATTGATGAAATCTGAAAAGGTGTATCGTCATCGTGCTTCAGCGGTTGTGGTTTATAAGAATAAACTTTTAGGTTTTCATGCTGAAGATCCGGTTTCCAAAAAGAAATACTTCTTTCTGCCGGGCGGAATGATTGATCCCGGCGAAGCACCCGCAACAACGGCTGTGCGTGAGGCTTTGGAAGAAACTGATTATAAGATCAAAGTTTTTCCGGATACAGAATTCCGCCGCAAGTACGACTTCACTTGGAACGGAAAAAACCAACCTTGCGACACAGTTTTCTTTTTGGCGACCCTGAATGAGCCTTGGCATGAGGTCCGCGCAGTTCAGGATGCTGACTATCATCGCGGGGTTGCGTGGATTGATTTGAAAGACGTCGACAAAATATTTTCATATGACAAAGACATTCAGTGGGCTGTGCAAAAGCTTACAAAAACTGCCCGTAAAATGAACCTTTAGGAGGCTTATGTTTTCTCTACTACTAACTGCCGCTTTAGCGGCTGCTCCGACTGAAAGTCCAACCCCTTCAGCGACACCCGCACAGACAGCGCCAGAAACAGCGACTGCAATCACTTTGTCTCCGCAAAAGAACGAGTTAAATAGTCAGGAGACAAACAAATCATTGATCGAGATCTCTGCAAAGATTAATGCCCAATTGCCGGAAACAGAGAAGATCATTATTCCCTCACCAGGCAGTCGTCAGTTTTTCTCGCAGCTTGCGGTATTCACTAAATCCAGCAGCAATGCCCAGACTGCAAAAAACTTTCTGAAGCTTTCAAACATGTTCCTGCAAGGTTGCAATGCCTACTCAGCAAGTGGATTAACTTCACCCATCATGAGTGGCGCCATCGAATCATTTGATATCACCAACGCACAAATCAAGCGCAAAGGCAGCCTGAAGGACGCGCAAAATCTGGCGCGCATTTCCTTAACGACGGCTCAATGTAAAGGTCCGGTCATTGTGAGCAGCATTGGCCTAAAATGGTTGGAAGCCTCATTGGATACTTTGAAAACCATGAATATGCGCCGTCTTAAAAAGGACGACAAAATGCGCTTGAAAGCCCTGCAAGAGCAGGTTTTGGGTCTTGATTCCAAGGAAATTCTTGAAGGCGCCATGCGCTTCGAAGTTCTGACTTCATCTGCAGAAATCATGAAAACAATGGGCGAGGTTCCCCCAGCCCACGCTGAAACACCTGAGGATGTATTTAATAATGCCTTGTTGTTGGATGAAGAAGGAAAACCACGCCAGATCAGTATCGAAAAAAGCGCAGAGCTTGCCATGAAGCTTCTGCAAGCTGTGCATTCATCAAAGACCTATCAGTTTCCTGAGTATACCGCGGAAATCGACAGACAAATTAAAGAAGGCCGCGACGGTATCGTGAAGGACCTGGATCTAAAAAGCGAAGGCATTACCAGCTACGAAAAATTTCAGGATGATGCCTTTATGGAAAATTTCGCAAAAAGACTGGCTGCGGAACCCGACTTATTGAAAAAAGTTAAAAGCAACTTATCCAAAAACCCTGATGTTGCGACCCATCTATTTCAAAACCATCTGGCGATATTCAAGGTTTCACAGACTTTCTTTGATAGATTCAACGAGCGAATGATCGAAACACAAAAGAAAGCCAAAAGTTTGATAAAATAAAAAAAGGCGGATGTTGATTCCGCCTTTTTAGTTTTTTATTCTTTCGCCAAAACGTCTATGCTTCCAGACGGTAACCCAAAGAAGGCACCGCCACAATGCGACCATTGAACTTGGCTATTTTGCGCTTCAGATAGTTGATTTGAGAGTCCACGTTACGGGAAGTCACATCCGAGTCACCCCAGATTTCGTTCAAACATTTTTCACGCGTGACCAGATTGTTTTTATCAGCCACCAACATTTTCAAAATATCGAACTGCTTCGGCGTCAAACTCACTTCTTCTGAATCAATGAAGATCTGACGGGACAAAAGATTCATTCTTAGGTTACCGGCAATCAGCTCCGCCGTGACTTCCGGTTCTTTTTCCGCCAAACGAGCCTTAATTCTTAGAATAAGCTCTTTCACGTGAAAAGGTTTGGAGATGAAATCATTTGCACCAGTTTCAAAGGCTTTGATTCGTTCATCGATAGTTGCGGCACCGGAGACAAAAATGATTGGTGTATTCTTGATTTCCGCCTGCTCACGAACCTCGCGGCAAACATCCACACCCAACATTCCTGGCATTTTATAATCCAGAAGGATCAGGTCCGGCTTTTGTTCGTTAATAAGTTGCATAGCCGACATACTGTCTGACGTATATTTGCAATCATAGGTAGAACTTAGAATTTCTGACAAGAGCTTGCAGCTCTCCTCATAGTCATCGACTATGACGATCTTTTTTGCAGCCAAGGTCACCCCTACGTTCATGTTTGTTCCGTAATTCTGCATGTAAACAGGATACTTTTATCGAACAAAAATACAAGGACCCATAGGTCCAGAACTACATGCCCTTAAACGGAATTCCTTTTGCCTGTAAAATTTTTTTGACTGCGTCTCGCTTATCTCCCTGAATCTCAACCAAGCCGAATTTTTCTCCGATTGAATGAGATCCACCGACCCCACACTTGGCTTTCAATTCCTTTGCGAAACCTTTCAGGAACTCTTCGTTCCGCGGCAGTCCATCAAGTACGGTTACAGTCTTGCCCCCGCGACCGTTCTTTTCAAGACGAAATATAACAACGAACTTTTGTGAGGCGTCGTCCTCGGGACGACACTTACAATCGCTTTTAAGTTCTTTGCATTGAGGACAAACGACGTTGTCCTTGGGATCAGTGCTATACACCAGACGAGTATTTTTCATGAACTAACCAGAGCTCTCCTCAGTTGCGGGATTCGGGGATGGCCCCTCTCCGCTTAATTTGTGCTGAGTATACTCTTTTCCGTCGAATCTGAAAAGCTGTGGTGTTTCATCCATAATCGTCGCGATGTTCACCGGACGATTCCAAAGCTTGTAAACATTCTTCAACGTTTCACTCATGAAGTCAGGTTGCATGTCGATACCCTCGTGAAGGTGATTCAACAACAACTCTCCTCTGTTTTCAAAGTTTGCATCCTCGATACGAATGATCGGCTGCCCGAAGTTAGTCATATGGAACAGCAACTGAGACTTGATCGCCTTAAAGTTACTGGTATCGACTTCAAACTTCTGTGTTTTCTTATTGAACTTATAAACGAACAATTTATTTCTGACACAAAAATCCTCGGTCAGAAATTGATCGATGAAAGTCACGTCATTGCATACTTTACGAACTTCAAAAATCTTGTCGCGCCCAAGTCCCAATTTTTTATCCCAGTGTTTGCGCTCTTTCACGTCATCACACTCTTCGAATTCGCGACCGAATTGACCTTTATTCCAGCGCTCCTCAATATCACGGAACAGTTCGATGCCCACTTTGTAGGGATTGTAACCGTTCGGAGCCATAGCCATCGTTCCCGCATGATGATCTGCAAAGTCGATAATCTCGGAATCATTTAAGATCTTGGTCGTCATCAACTTTGAGTGCCAATACGAAGCCCAGCCTTCATTCATTGTTTTGGTCATACCTTGAGGAGCGAAATAGTACGCTTCGTCCCGGATAATGGTCAAAACATCCACCTGCCAATCAGCCAGGGGTGCGTGATGAATAAAGAAATTGAGGACGTCCTTTTCCGGCTCCTGCGGAAAGCGCTGAGCTTTCTCCTCGGCCTCGTTCTGCGCTCTGATTTTTTGCTCCTGTACGAAGGACGGCGGATTGATATAGTCGCGCATGTAGTCGCGCTCCACCTTCAACAGATAATTTTTTTCCTGCGGTGGAGGTTGCGACTTAGTCACAGACTTTTCCACATAGGGAGAATAACGATCGATCAGGTTTTCCAGACTTAGGCAAACATCAATAAAGTTTTCGACTGTATCCTGACCATAACGATCCATATAGCGACGAATTCTTGTCGCGTGATTCGCCATTTGGTCCATCATTTTACGATTTGTTTTTGAAAACCAGATATTGTTCTTAAAGAAGTCACAGTGACCGTACACATGAGCCATCACCAGCTTCTGATCCATCATCGCATTGCCTTCCATCAGGTATGCGTAGCAAGGATCCGTGTTAATCACCATTTCATAGATTTTTGAAAGACCGTATTCGTAGCTCTTGGAAAGATGCTCGTACTCCATACCGAATTTCCAGTGAGGATATCTGACTGGAAACCCGCCATAGGCAGCAAACTGAGAAATCTGATCATAAGTGATCAACTCGAAAATAGTTTCGAAGCAATCCAGCCCCGCATCCTTGGCGATCTGGCAAATGCGCTTTCGTTCTGCTTCTAATTCCGGGGTTAAGTTTGCCATGATTCCTCATCTCCAAAGGGTGGTTGCCCTTCCTAATAGGACTATTGAAGTGGACGTCGCGGTTAATCAGCGACCTTTGCCAAGGAAGTCTTTGATAGAATCCAGAATCTTGTCTCTGCTTTCGATTTGGCTGAGAGTGATTCGTTCGTCCTCGCCGAATTCCTTTTGTAAGTCTTTTAAAAACTGACCACTGCCGTATTTACTTTCGACTTGGCCATAACCAAAGACGTTACAGTTAGGCAGGAAGAACTCCTGCAGCATCTTCACACAAAGACGCGTGTCCTCGCCGCTCCAGTTATCTCCGTCACTGAAGTGGAAGGGATAAATATTCCATTCATTCGTTGGATAATCCGCTTGGATGATCTCCTGACAAAGCTTGTAGGCAGAGCTGATCAAAGTACCGCCCGATTCGCTTGTTCTATAGAAAGTATCCTCGTCGACCTCTTTCGCGGCAGCATCATGGATAATGAAACGAGTCTCAAGACCCTTATAATGTTTCTTAAGCCACGTGTTGATCCAGAAGCTTTCCAGTCGAACGATTTCCTTTTGCTCCTCACCCATCGAGCCCGATACGTCCATCATATAAATGATGACCGCCTGAGTTTGTGGCTGATTCACTTTTTTAAAGGACTTGTACTTCATATCCCGACGGATCGGCAGCACCAGCGGCTCTTCCGCGTTGTAGGTTCCTGAACCGATCTGACGTTTCAATGCGCTTTTATATGAAGATTTAAAATGACGAAGTCCCTCAGGTCCCACCGGCGCGATACCCGTAAATTTCGTCTTTAAAGAATCGATATTCTTATGACCTTTAGGTTCAATGCGTGGCAATTGTAACTTCTCGCCGAGGATTTCAGCGAGCTCTTCCATCGAAAGCTCAACTTCCACCATGTGTTCGCCAGGAGCCTCGCCCGCTTGACCTTGCCCGCCTTCGCCTGGATCACCAACATCCTGGCCCGGTTGGCCTTCACCTTGGCCGACACCACCAGACTGCTTGGGACCGTAACGGAAATTGGGAATATCAATGCGTGGAAGTGGGATTTTGACGTACTCATCCTCCCTCTTCCCAATCATTTCACCTTGCGATACGTACTTGCGAAGGTCTTCTTTGACCTTCCCCTTTACGATATCTCTAAATCGGTTTTGATCTTCCCGTATTGCCATTGTTATCTACTTTTCACATCGCCTCGGGCGAAGATACTTGCAACGTAATGCAGAACATCCGTCGCAGAGATCTCATCGTAACCGAAGTCTTTAATAAGACGCGTTTTAACGATATCAATCTTTTCTTGCGTATCTTTATCAACCGCATTGCTGACAAGGGTTGTAAGCTTGATTGAATCTTTTTGGTCCTCAAAAAGCTTCAACTCAATTGCCTTGTGCAGGCGTTCGTTCATCTTGAAGTTGAATTTCTTGCCTTCAAGAGCCAAAGCACCGATGTAATTCATGATCTCACGACGGAAATCATCTTTACGGGATTCTGGGATTTCGATCTTATCTTCGATCGACCTCATCAAACGCTCATCCGGCTCTTCGTCATTCCCAGTGAACTGGTTACGAACGCGTTCCTTTTGAGTGTAGGCTTTTACGTTATCAATATAGTTCGAGCACAATCTTGCCATCGCACTTTCGTCAGCACTGATCGCACGCTGTACTTCCGCCTTGATGATCTCTTCGTATTCCTGCATCACGACACCCAAAAGCTCTTTGTATTCCGCTTTTAGCTCTTCGTTTGAAAGAAGCGAGTGACTCTTAAGACCTGATTCCAATTCCTTAAAGACCATGAACGGATTCACGGAACCTTTATTGGATTGCTGCGCATTTACCAGTGCATTGGAAAGTTTATCCTGGATATAACGAGCGGAAATACCCTCAAGACCTTCACGCTGAGTTTCTTTACGAAGCTCACGCACGTTGTCTTCAGTGTAATTCGGAAGCGTTTTACCATTATATAGTTTCAATTTTTGCAATCGAGTCAGATTTGCTTTCTTCGGTTTCTCCAGGCGAGTCAGGATTGCCCACATCGCCGCCATCTCTACAGTGTGAGGGGCAATGGAAATACCGCGCACTTTCTGGGAGTTGAAATCACGTTTATAGATGTTGATCTCATCCTTCCAGCGAGTGATATACGGAATGTCGATCTTAACCGTACGGTCACGAAGGGCTTCCATGAATTCATTGTCTTGCAAACGACGGTACTCGGGCTCATTGGTGTGACCAATGATCACTTCGTCGATATGAGTTTGCGCAAACTTCTTAGGCTTAACTCTGTGTTCCTGTGATGCTCCCAACAGGTCATACAGGAAGGCCACATCAAGTTTCAAAACCTCGACGAACTCAATCATACCGCGATTAGCAACGTTGAACTCCCCGTCAAAGTTAAATGCACGAGGATCCGAATCAGATCCGTATTCAGCAATCTTACGGTAATTGATATCACCAGTAAGCTCTGTGGAGTCCTGATTCTTTTCGTCTTTAGGTTGGAATGTACCGATACCAATGCGATCAGCTTCGGAAACGAATAGACGTCTTACACGCACGTGTTTTAGCACGCTCATCAGATCGCCATCGTAATGCTCCATCAAATGTTTAAAGATAAAGCGCGATGGAGGCGAAAGCTCACCATCCACATGCACACGGAAGGAGCCTTCCTGTCCCTTGTTGATTTGCTCATAAAGGGAATTGCGCATTTCTTCCGGAATCAAAAGCAACGGCTCTTCATTCATTGGCGAAGGGAAAACTTTTACGTCTTTACCCAACAAACCTTTGAGTTCATTTTTTTCGTCAATCCATTCGAAAGTATAAAGCGCACCCTGCGGCTGGTGAGAATATCTCTCCAAACCTTTTTTCAGCATGCGGCAGATCGTGGACTTTGCGCTTCCCACCGGTCCGTGAAGCAGGATCACACGTTTCTCAGTACCGTAACCCAA